>CAXTZL010000289.1:0-3720 GCA_964248555.1 uncultured Bryocella sp. | reverse complement strand
CCCACCGAAGTGGAGTGCCGCCGGATCAAAGTTGTACGGCTCCTCCGCTGTTTAGGTTGTCTAATGCCTCTATTAGAGCGTGAATGTAAGAAGATCCATGCGTAGTGTCATCGAAAGATGTTCGAAGCAGCAGCCAAAGCCTTGGTTACTTTTCCGTTCGGGAACGGTACGACGGCTAATGCTTAAGCACTGCAGGTCCGCTCGATTTTGTTCTGACGAGAGCGGTCAGACGCTTGTTCTCGCCGCTGTGTGTTTGGTTGTGCTTGTGGGCATGTTGGCTCTCTCCATCGACGCGGGGATGCTGCGGTACAAGAAACGTCAAATGCAGAATCTGGCAGACGCCTCTGCTCTGGCAGGGGCCCTTGAACTGTCTGCTTGCGCCGGTACGGCTAATTGCTCTTCCATGACTACAGCTGCGACGGCCGCATTAACTGAGAACGGGTTCAGCAGTGCGCTGTTGAAGAACTGTGCTGCACGTTCCGGCACGACGCTCCAGCTCACCGTGAACAATCCTCCTTGTGCGATCTCAAGTGATCCAAACGCAGGAAACAGCCAATATGTCGAGACTGTGGTTTCACAGGCGGTGCCAACTGTTTTCGCTCACGTACTTGGCGTCAAGTCGGTGAATATGCTTGCTCGTGCAGAGGCTACAAAACCTCCTTCTCCCTGCGTTTACCTCCTGTCGCAAGATTCAACCCAACCGTCTCTCACTTTAACGAATCAGACGATAAAAACGACTTGTGCCTACTATTTGGGCCTGTCGTACAGCTTCAATAGCGGCAGTTCCAGCACGGGAAGTACCTACTACGTCGCGGGTAGCAGCTCCAGCAGTACAGGCTCTGTTTCCCCAACACCTACCTTCAATGTCTCGGCGATGGCGGACCCACTGAGTACCTTGACAGCCCCTTCCTATAGTTCTTGCACCTACAAGAGCCTGTCGGTTTCAAAGGCTGCCAGCCTGAAACCAGGAACCTACTGTGGAGGACTCACCATTAGCACTAGCTCCACTGTAACGCTTGCTGCCGGCACGTACATCATTATTGGGCCGCTCTCGATCAACGGCCCCACGCTTACTGGTTCCGGAGTCACCTTTTACGTGACAGGCAACGGCACTTACGCCTACGGTGCAAGCTCAATCAAAAACGTCAACGCCACCCTGAGCGCTCCGACTTCTGGCACACTACAAGGCATTTTGTATTTCTCAGATTCCAGCCTGCCTGCGGGTAAGGCCAGCCTTTCCTTAGCCAGCTGGAATGAAAGCACCACGCTAGACGGCATCCTATACCTGCCCGGCCAAGAGCTGATTGCTTCTGATGTGACTCTGGAGGGAAACAACTACTTTGGTGTGGTTGCAGATTATTTAGCCATCAACAACAGTGGTTTCTATCCGAGTAACGACTATTCCTCTCTCGCAAATGGCTCGCCCTTCACCTCAGCCAATACGGCAGCCGCGGTTGTACAGTAGAGCACCTGCACACAATGTAAGGGCCTAGCCGCGATTTTCGACGTCTCGTCTGACACGTTCTCGGTCCTTGTCTCTGAATCGACCTACCAAACAACGCGACACGTCTGGATAGCAGGTAGACGGCTGGTCCTGCTCGACATGCCGCTTGGCTACCAGGCTCTCCTGAAAACGAAAAGGCTCCCAAGGAGCCCGCTGATTTCGGTTGATTCTGTGTCGATGTCCTGCGTAGGCGATCGGCAGCGCTTCCTGTCGATTCCGACGGGCAAAAATCGGCCCCTTCCCAAAGGGGGTTCATGATGCATCGCCCTTTGTTACATTCTTCTACGGACGTAGAAGGGAAGCGGAGTTCGACTTCGCAGGGGTTTCCTATACTCGCAACGAAGCTGGGCAGCAGTGATAACCCACGCTTCGATCGTTGTTTACGGCGGCTGCTACACCAGACACGAACGAACGTAAGCTGGGCTGCATGCATTCCTTTCTCTACCAAATCAGCCATCCCTGGCATTGGCTAAACTACGGCCAGAATGGGATCGTCCTAGCCGCTGGCCTGAGCCTGTTCGTGAGTGCGTTTACTGTGTATGTCCTACTCAAAACACTTCATGCAGTCAGGCAACAGGCGGTCGCCGCAGACCGGCAAGCAGAGGCAGCGGAAGAGCAGGCGAAAGCCGCACGCGCTGGATCACTGCTTGCACGAGCGCAGCTCCAGGAAGCGACGAGAGAGCGGAGACTGGCGAAGCAAAGGCGATTGATAGACCGTGCAGTCCTTGAAGTTTTGAATAGCGATAAGGCTTGGCCGGGGCCGCGCCCGATGCTCGCCGCCGGCGGCACTTTAGTGAAGGCCGATGAACTTGCGGACTTCCTAAAAACGCCGGAGTCTCGTGTGAATGCCAGCCCTAGGCGGTTGAGAGAGCGCGGCAGAGCAGAAAGGCACAAGGGCACCCTAAACGACCCGGCTTCGTGGTGGTCACTGGTTCCGTAAAGTCGATGGCAAGCACAACAACCTAGGTACTACAACATAAAGGAAGTTATGTTGTAGTAAATATACTGGGAAGCTGCCACGCTCCCTCCATGGAAGCCACCATCATCCACATCCGCCTGATGCCGGGCTCGGAAGACGCTCCGCTGACCTCTGCAAAATTTCAAGACGATCTCCGTGACTTTGAGCAATTGGTCCGTGCAAACGGCTTGACTCCTTCTGTGGGTCTTCACTCCCTGGATGCTGCCGATGCAAATACTCCTGCGGTCTTCAACGGTGCTTTTGGCTTCGCAGCGACTGCACTACCGGTCCTGGGAACTCTGCTGGGGGCATGGTTGAACGGGAAGTATGGACGCAAGGTTCATCTAAAGATCGGAGCGGATGGGGAAATAGAAGCGGACGCGCAAACCGCAGAGGATGTAGAGCGGCTCCTCGCTGCAACACGCGTTTACCGAGAAAGCAGTCACCATGAATCATGATCTGGCTGTCCAGTCTCAATCATCAGCACTGCAGGTGCCGACCCTCATTGTTGAAGCAGGCGAGCGGGCATCCTGGCGCTTTCTGGAGTTCTTCACGGTCAATATACGCAACGGGAATACCCGCGCTGCCTACACACAGGCCGCTGGCTCTTTCCTGCGCTGGTGCCAGGATCGTGGCATCGGACGCATTGAAGACATGCAGCCGGTGCACGTGGCGGGCTACATCGAGGAGCTTGGCCGGACGCGCAAAGCTCCCACGGTCAAGCAGCAATTGGCCTGCATCCGGATGTTGTGCGACTGGCTGGTGATGGGGCAAGTGATCGCGTCAAATCCAGCTCACGCGGTGCGCGGGCCGCGCCACTCGGTGATGAAGGGCGCAACCACGGTGATCTCCTCGCAGGAGGCCAGTGCCTTCCTGAGCAGCATCGACACCTCATACGTTGTGGGCCTGCGTGATCGCGCCATGATCGCCGTCATGGTCTATGCCTTCGCCCGCGTTTCTGCGGTGGTCGGCCTCAAAGTGGAAGACTACTTTCCTCTCAAGAAACGCTGGTGGTTGCGGCTTCACGAAAAGGGCGGCAAAGTCAACGAGATGGGCTGCCATCACAAGCTGGAGCTGTACCTGGACGCGTACATCGCTGCGGCCGGAATCGCGGACGACAAAAAAGGCCTGCTGTTCCGCGCAGCCGTAGGCCGGACTGGAAAGCTGTCGGATCGGCCGATGTCGCGCGTCGATGCTTGGTACATGGTTCGGCGGCGAGCGAAAGACGCGGGCCTGGAGACGGCCATCGGAAACCATT
>CAXTZL010000288.1:0-3739 GCA_964248555.1 uncultured Bryocella sp. | reverse complement strand
CCGCTGCTCTTCAGCTTGGCAATATCCGGAGCCGTTAGGCCGAACAGAAAAAAGTTCTCCGCACCGACCGCGTCGCGGATCTCGATATTGGCACCATCCAGCGTGCCGATGGCTACCGCGCCGTTCATCATGAACTTCATGCAGCCCGTACCGGAGGCCTCTTTTCCCGCCGTGGAGATCTGTTCCGAAAGATCTGCCGTGGGATAGATTCGCTGACCAAGCGACACGCTGTAATCGGGCACAAAGACCACGCGCAGGATGTCGCGCGTCGCTGGATCGCTGTTCACCAGGTCGGCAACGCTGCAGATGAGTTTGATGATCAGCTTGGCCATCACGTAGCCGGGAGCTGCCTTCCCCCCGAACAGGAAGGTGCGCGGGGTGGCGTTCGTTACGGCGCCGCTTTTGATCTGGCAGTAGAGCGCAAGAATGTGCAGAGCACTTAGGTGCTGACGCTTGTATTCGTGAATACGCTTTACTTGCGCGTCGAACATGCTCGCAGGGTCCAGGCTCATGTTCATCGTGCTTTTCACGAACGATGACAGTCGGCTTTTAGCCTCTTCTTGACGCTTGCGCCACTGTCTACAAAATTCCTTGTCGTCAAGAAACTTCTCGAGTCCACGCAGCTCCATCAGATCGGTATGCCAACCCTGGCCAATCGAATCATCCAGCAATGTCGCCAGCGGAGGATTGCTCAACATGAGCCAGCGCCGTGGAGTCACACCGTTGGTTTTATTGCTAAACCGCTCGGGAAAAGCCTCGTAAAAGTCATGCAACGTATCTTCTTCAAGCAGCTCGGTATGCAGCTTCGCCACACCGTTGATGGCCTTGCTGCCCACCACCGCGAGATGCGCCATGCGTACGGTCTTGTCGCCATCTTCGCCGATGATGGACATGCGCGCCAGCCGCGCCGGATCGTTCGGGAACCGTTCTGCCATCTCTTTCAAAAATTCGGCATTGAGCTCGTAAATGATTTCGATGTGCCGCGGCAGCAGATCGCCGAACAGCTGCAGGGGCCAACGTTCCAGGGCTTCCGGTAACAGCGTGTGGTTCGTGTAGCCGAAGGTGTTGCCGGTAATGCGCCAGGCCTCCTCCCACTCCAGACCATGCTCATCGATCAGCAGACGCATCAGTTCCGCAATCCCGATGGAAGGATGGGTGTCATTGAGCTGCACGGTCCACTTTGCGTCAAAGTCGTGCACCGTGGGCCGGGCCAGCAGATGCAGGCGGAGCATGTCCTGCAGGGAGCAGGAGGTGAAAAAGTATTGCTGCATCAGGCGAAGGCGCTTGCCACCCAACGTCTCGTCGTTCGGATACAGCACCTTCGAGATTGTCTCCGAAGACATTTTGCTGCGAACCGCACCCATGTAGTCGCCCGTGTTGAACGCCGCAAAATCGAATGAGTCGACCGCTTCAGCCTTCCATAGCCGTAGCCGATTCACTACGGCATTGCGAAAGCCTGGGATGGGTGTGTCATAGGGAACGCCCATCACCGTGTGATCGGGAAGCCAACGCCAGCGCAGCTTGCCGTTCTCATCCTTGAATGTCTCGGTATGCCCGCCAAACTGAACCTGACAGGAGGCATCCGATACGGGCATTTCCCACGGATTGCCGAATTGCAGCCACTTGTCCGAGTGCTCCACCTGCCAGCCCTCCCGCAGTTCCTGGCGAAAGATACCGAACTCATAGCGCAGGCCGTAGCCGATCGCCGGCACGCCCAGCGTCGACATGGAGTCCATGTAGCAGGCCGCCAGACGGCCCAGGCCACCGTTTCCCAAGCCAGGTTCCGGCTCCTGTTCGGCCAGTGTCTGTAAGCTCAGGCCAAGCGACTCCAGTGCCTTGGCGCAGGCGTCTGTGAGGCCAAGATTCAGTAGATCGTTCATCAGGTGCGGCCCAAGCAGAAACTCCGCCGAGAGATAGCAGACCACACGGACATCTTCTTCGCGATAGCACTGAATTGTACGGATCCAGTCGTCCATCACCTGATCGCGCACCACGTGCGCCAAAGCGTGGTACTGCTCCAAATCAGTGGAAACGTCCAGCAGACGCCCTACCGTGCGCGTCAAATGGCTCAAAAACGACGCACGGAGTGCATCAACGGAGGTATGCTGCCCGTCTTTCCTTGCAATGCTTTGCTGGGTCAACTCCATGAACGTTCCATCCTGCCTTCTATCACAATCGCGGACTCGGGCGGTCAGTATCGTTCTCCGCCGCTTTGGCCCGCAACCATATTCTGCCAGCAAAGGCGCTTCCGCGTATGAACACGACCCACGGGACATAGCGCGGCAGCCCGGAGGCGCCCCTGGATTTGGAGCAAATCCGGGCTGCGGACACCAGCTTGCGAGGCTACGATGTATGACCTTCGTCCACTACTTCCAGCCGGCACCTGACTTCTTTTGGGTACTACGGCCGCAATCGTGGTCACCGCACGGGAGTAGGTTGCGCCTTGGCCAGGTCTTGCAGGGCCAGATTCAGCCGAAGCACATTCACGCGCGGTTCTCCCAATAGACCGAACTGCCTTGGGGTGATTCCCTTCTGAACAAGGCTCTCCACCGACCCCACCGGAAGGTGCCGTTCGCCCGCGACGCGCGCCACCTGATACATTGCCGCGGCAGGGGTGATATCGGGATCCAGTCCCGAACCGGAAGCCGTCACCAGATCGACAGGGACAGGCGTTCCCGTGGATTCACTTTTCACACTGGAAGCCACCCGCTGCACCAGCGCCGTATTGGTCGGACCGTAGTTAGACCCGGAGGAAGCGGAAGCATCATACCCCGTGCCCGCCGCCGACGGCCGGCTGTGAAAGTACCCGGGACCTGTGAAGGGCTGGCCGATCAAAGCCGAACCAATGACGTCGCCGTTTACAGTCAACAGCTGTCCCGTGGCCTTGTTGGCCATCGTGACATGCGCGATTGCGGTGATCACGAGCGGGTACACGATGCCTAGCAGCACACCGGTGATCAGGGTATAAAGACAAGCCGTAACGATATGCCGTTTCATAAGAAGCCTCACTTACGCCAAATGTAGAGCCACGATCAGCATGTCCAGCACCTTGATGCCGACGAACGGCACCAGAATGCCGCCCAGACCATACACCAGCAGGTTGCGCTGCAGCAGCGCCGCCGCCGACATGGGCCGGTAGCTCACGCCGCGCAGTGCCAGGGGAATCAGGCCAATGATGATCAGAGCGTTGAAGATGACCGCGGACAACACGGCAGACTCCGCGTTGTGCAGGTGCATGATGTTCAGCGCATTCAGCACGGGAAAGACACCGGCAAACATGGCCGGAATGATGGCGAAATACTTTGCCACGTCGTTAGAGATGGAAAATGTTGTCAGCGCGCCACGGGTCATCAGGAGTTGTTTACCGATCGCGACGATTTCGATCAACTTGGTCGGATTTGAATCAAGATCGACCATGTTGCCGGCCTCCTTCGCCGCCTGCGTCCCGGAGTTCATCGCAACGCCGACGTCAGCCTGCGCCAGCGCGGGCGCGTCATTCGTGCCGTCGCCGGTCATCGCGACAAGCTTGCCACTGGCCTGCTCGCGCTTGATCAGATCCATCTTGTCCTTCGGCTTAGCCTCAGCAAGGAAGTCATCCACACCGGCCTCGCGAGCGATGGCCGCCGCGGTCAGCGGATTGTCGCCGGTGATCATCACCGTGCGAATGCCCATGGCCCGCAGCTGCTCGAAGCGTTCCTTCATGCCGCCTTTCACGATGTCCTTGAGATAAATCACGCCA
>CAXTZL010000287.1:0-3745 GCA_964248555.1 uncultured Bryocella sp. | reverse complement strand
AGAAAGGAGATATGGTCTTCTTAGACAGCCGCAACATTGAAACAACGCGCCCATTTGCGAATGGCGTTCACGATGGAATCTCTGTTCCAACCGACAATTTCGTCTGCACCGTCTGTCACGGCTTTTGGGGTCATTGTGCTCCCCCAAGGCTGGATGCCGATAATCCGCCTGCCAGTTCGTCGTGCAAAGGTGATCTCGTACTGAATCCAGTCACTGTGAGAAACGTACATGCCGGCGAGAATTATAAAAGCCTCTGCGGGCCGCATCTGATTGTTCAACAGATACTTCAATCGCTCAATATCCGCTATCGGGTCGTGTTTCGGAACGCTTAAATTAGTCCAAATGAAATTCGGCGCTTCATTCAGCCATTTTTCAATCCGATAGTAGTCTTCGTTGTACGACCAAGCATGGCTAATAAATAGCTGATAGTTCTTCAAAGGCGGCATAGCTGTTCCCTCAATTTGAACTTAGACAGGCCAACGCCTCTACCGCAAGCGTCGCGATTATTCTAGTGGCGGTACGGCCTCCCAGCCGACAGGAATTTGGTCGCCATACGCCATCTTGGAGGCAACCTCGACATACTTTGGCGTGCTTCCTTGTCAGATGAGCAGTACCGCCTGATTAAAGCCTTCGCTGCTGCACCGCCAACGCTCGTTCTTGCGGCAGGGCCGCCTGTTCAGGCTAGCGGCAGCCGGCCAGTTCGGCAATTTAGTTAAAGCGCCGTCCTTCACGCATGAACACCGGCTGTTCCTCGCCCTGCACCTGCGCTGAGCGCCCGGGCCGATCGCTGCGGTAGCTGTTGAGAGTGATAGCCGACAATCGGTATCATCGGCCACATGGCCAGATGCACAGCACCAGTAAGGGGTCACCGCACAGCGAGCGCTCGGGCGGAATGCCCTGCATGCGGTGGGGGCTACGGCGGCTACAGATCGTCATATCCGTCCTACTCAACTCCGTCGTACTCGTCGCCTTCATACTCTTCATCGGGGGGTAACGGGGGTGGTTGGAGTAGTGGTGGTGGATACGGCCGCAGCGCGAAACCGCGTTGGTCGCCAGCCGGCTCCTCCGTGGCGTACACGCCCGCCGAGGTGGTGAGGCTCACGCCGTTTCGCAACAGCGTAGAAGCGCGACCGGTTCTGCCCGAATTCCGAGATCTCTTTCTCTGCCACGCCTGGGATGACCGGCTGGGGGCGGCGCAGGAGCTGCACGATCTGCTCGAGTCGCGCGGTGTCTCGGTTTGGTTCAGCCAAAAGGACGTTCCCCTCGGCTCGACACTGCTCCGCGAGATCGACAAGGGACTGGCGAAGTCGCGGATCGGAATCGTGCTGGTCACGCCGGCATTGTTAAACCGCATAAAAGGTGAGGGTATTGCTGAGAAAGAGCTGTCTGCACTTCTCGCGCGTGACCTACTCGTACCCATTGTGCACAACACGACCTATGAAGCTCTTCGCGACGTCAGCCCTCTACTTGGCTCGAGAAGCGGCCTGAACACTGCAGAAAACCCCATGGCAGACGTTGCGGACAAGCTCGCCGAGTTAGTCACAAACTAGCCATGGGCGGCATGCGTCGGGCTATAAAGGCTGCATGAGTTTTGTGGCAAATGTCCTGACTGTCCTGATTGCCTCACCTAGTGATGTGCCGCGCGAACGTGAAATCGCAACGCAAGAGATCCATCGGTGAATGCCGCGCACGGCCGTAGGCGCAAGCTGGTGCTGTCCCCCGTGCGTTGGGAGACACATTCATCGCCCCAGATGGGCGAACATCCGCAATTTGGCCTTAACAAGCAAATCCTTTTATATGCTGACATCGTGGTCAGCATCTTCTGGACACGAATCGGCACCGCGACACCCGATGACATCAGCGGCACCGCCGAAGAGATCAACAAGCATGTCGCGGCCGGCAAGCCGGCGACGAGGAGCGCGAGCTTCTAGCCGCCATTCGCGAAGACACCTACCGGCTCGCTGAAAGCCTGAACTAAATGCGATCCAAGAGGAAGTGGAGCTAGGACGTTGCAACAACGAGAGAAGCTTGCAGCTCTTTCAGCGTAATTGTCAGGGTCATAGGCTGACCGGGTGACTCTTTGAAGCCAAGGGCGATGTAGAAAGCGCGGGCGCCATTCGTCAGGGCATGAACGACCATGCCCCGGATGCCGATTGTGTCGGCTGCCTGCAGGACCCGCAGCGCCGCATCCTGCATCAGCGAACGGCCTACTCCCCTGCCCTGCCAGCTTTTGTCGACGGCCAAACGGCCGAGAATGACGGCTGGTACCGGGTTCGGCATATTGCGGCGGAAGCTGCCGGGTGCAAGTTCGGGCGAGATGGAGCCGGAGGCCAGCGCGTAATACCCAGCAACGCGCTTCCCTGTCCCGTCGCTCTCGCAGGTCACATAGACGCGACTGCCGCCTTCGGCATGGTTGCCACGCGCTCGTTTGCGCAACCATTCATCGAGCGGGGGTTCGCCGGAATCGAAAACATCGAGCTCATGATCTGCCGTCAGCAGTACCGGCGCAGAAAGCGGCACGGTTTACGACCAGACGGGCGGCGTCTGCATCGTTTTGCGTAGCCGTTCATTCGCCTGTGGTGGCGCGTCGAGGCGGGAGACGAAAGCGGCATAGGCTTCCGGCTCTAATTGGATATGCACCTGATCGAGCAGAACGTTCTGAGCAGCTTGACGGGCGGCGTCAAGTACGAAGTCTGTGCGATTTTTGCCTGTCACTTCCGCCGCGCGGTCAATCAGCGTACGTAAATCGGGCTGAATACGCATGTTTAGCGCAGCGCGGGCCTCGGCAGTTTTAGACGAGAGGGAAGCTTTGCGAGCGCTCGCTCTCTTAGGGCTTGGTTCAGCAACACCGGCCATAAACATCTCCTGCTCAGGGCAAGAATAGCACGCTGTAAAGACGTTGTCATTACATTCTCATTCAGGTACTATGAATGGCGAATATATGGCGAACATGTATTCGCGTCAATAAAGCACCTAAGGAGAGGCAATGAACGGGGCAGCTGGGAATCACGACTTTATAAAAGCAAGCGCGGCACAGCTGGTTGAGCATTTCAGCCAGGCTACGCCTGAGGTGAATGCGGCGATTACGGCAGCCACCGAAGCACGAACAGGTGCTGAAATCGAGCGGGAACGGCAGAGTCTTTTGGCTGACTTCACGAATGTAAGAGATAAGGCCAACGAAGAGGTGTCACAAGCCTACGTTCACTATGCTTCCAGGGTTGACGTTGTTGGCCTCTACCAGAGTGCTCTTGCCAAGGTGTTCAACGATGTCCCTGAGCTTCAAGGTTACGGATTCAACCCCATTTGGATCGTTACGCCAATAGAGGAAGGTGTCTTCAAACTAAAGAGCTTCTTCCATGAAATCCACCTCCTGAAAGGAACAAAGAAGCCCCTACTCCAAGCTGTTATTGAAGCCTGGAGAGAATTGAGAACTGCAAGGGCGTCATACCCAAGCGGTGTCCCGGACGTACTTGATCTTGACGAGACTTGCACGATAGCCTTGCTGGCGGACTGGGGCGGTGACAATCCGGCAGCCAAAAGGGTGGCAGATACCGTTCGTAGAGCCAAGCCGAAGATGGCAGTTCATCTCGGGGACATCTACTACGGAGGCGTCAAGGAAGAGTGCGTAGAATTCCTTCGCAATTGGCCTCTACAAACGGATCCGGTGTATCCAGAAAAAGGTGTGCCTCCCAATTCGAGCTTGCACTCCTTAGCAAAGGGAAGATCTGGTGATAATACCGACATT
>CAXTZL010000286.1:0-3751 GCA_964248555.1 uncultured Bryocella sp. | reverse complement strand
TTATGACCACAAGGCTCGTTGAGAAAGCTATCCAAAGTTCCTAACAGCCTCTAGCTTCACGATTGCCGCCACCCATTCATTAGGCAGGCATGCCCCGTTACTTGCGGTTGCCAGCACCGTGACGTTCCGACAACGGCGGATGACGGCCCGGTGTTTTTTGGACATCTCTTTGTCAGTGGTTACTATCAGCCAAGCGTTTTTGTGGCACAGCTCTATGATCGGCGGATCTCTAATGCTCTGCTCTCGCTTGGCGGGATTGTCTTCTCGCGGAAAGCTGTCCGTAAACTCATGCACAATAAAACCAGCGGCCCTTAAGGCCGCTGCCGTTTCGCGATTGCTGAACCCGTCGTCCAGAAAGAGCTTTAGTTCGGGAGGATTAGGAAGCCTTTTGCTCGGGCTCAAAGTGGTGAAGGGCCTTCCTCACGGTTTCAGCATCGAGTTCGTAAAGATCCGCAATATTCTCTACCGTTCTGCCAGCTGCATGATAGCCCCGTAATACCTCAACAGGAATGCGCGTTCCCGTTACCACCAGCCGACCCGATAAAACATCGGCGTTGATTGACACGGGGCGGCTAATATCGTCAGTCGCAGCTTCTTTCCAAGGGAAGATTTGCTCACCCTTCCCCTCGCTGTCTTCCAGTATTCGATGGCCCCAGGTATCTACAACTGTGGGGATGTACAAGCTCACATTGTTCGAGGCACCCAATGGAATCATTTTCCTCGGGTGCTTACCTTGGGCAGGCTTGTCAAGAGCCAGCTTGTCGAACACCACCAACTCGAAATCCAGAAGCGGGTGCTCTGATTTGGTCAATCGTCTAGCATCTACGAGCGCACGCTGAAGGTACTGCATGGACTTGCCATGCTTATTCCTGAGTAGATGGACCTTGTAGGCTTCCTCTAGATCGCGGAACGACAGGAGCTTTATGCTGCCCTTATCGAGGTACGTTCCAGATGCCTTCAGAAGGGGGTGGGCGCCTTCGTACCACTCCAGCAAAGTCCAACGGCTGATGGCTAGTATCCCCGCAGCTTCAGGAAGCGTATATGTGGGAACATTTCGCGAGTCTTGGCGCGGTTTGCGGGTCGGCTTGTTGGACAGCATCTGATCCTCGCACGCCCCGGAAACATGTTCGTCAGGCACCTGCATAATACCGTTTTTGCCGCTTGATACAATGCCCAACAGGTCCGGGGAATTCGTCCCGTAAACCCATTGGAGAACAATGCCAAACCGGCTATCCGCCTCCGCGAGCAGCATCAAGGGAGATTTTGGTGAATTTACCGAATTCATGCGCCGACTAATGGCCGTTCCTCATGCTGAGGTAAAGGCCAAGCTCGACGAAGAGAAAAAACGGAAGAAATCTAAGGCTTCCGCTTCCCCCGATTCTGACGCGAAGGCTTAATTAACCGCCCCCGCCTCCTTCCCCGTAAGTTCCGAATACGTCAAACGCTTTCCAGTGGCTTGGATCATAGCGGCCATAAAGCGGTCTGCATCCGTCAACGGGTTCTCTCGTGTTGCCCGGTTTTTTGAACCGGAAAGACTGTTCGTCCAGGTAGCGGAACAAGTGGAACGGCTCAACACTGATATATGTGCCGTTAATGCCACGCTTCAGCAAGCTCCAAAAGTTCTCCAAGCCATTCGTATGCACACGACCGTTAACGTACTGAACAGCGTGATCCACGACCTTGTGAGCATAGTCGGCAGCCAAACCCTCTTACGAGAGCAAAGCATCCGTGTACAAGGCAGAACCAGCCTCAACATGCTTGCGAACTTCAGCTTGTAGCGCCGTCTTCTTACGGTTCGGCACGACCATAGTGCGTACTTCACCACCGCGCTCAAGGATGCCCATAACGGCGACCTTGTCTTTGGTGCCAGTGATGCGGCGCTGGCGCTTGGCAAGGTGCATGTTCCTTGCTTTGCCACCGATGAAAGTTTCGTCAGCTTCCACTTCGCCGATGTTGCCGCCAACCTTGAGGAATGAACCGTTCTGCATCGCGAGACGGATGCGGTCAAGCATGAACCATGCCGACTTTTGCGTGACGCCTAAAGCCCGCGATACTTCATACCAAGTAATGCCATTCTTGGCAGCAACAATCAGCCAGACAGCGGGAAGCCACTTCTCCAAGCTGATAGGTGTTCCTCAAAATGTTCCCGACCTTGAGAGAGAACTTCTGCTTAGAGTGCTTCGTGCGGCAGTTGTAGAGCTTCGACTTCTCCATGTACGTCACTTTGTCAGAGCCACACGTAGGGCAACGAACAACACCATCGGCCCGCTGACACTTCTGCAAGATCCGCTATGGGTACCGCCATGCCAACTTTGAAAGTTGGCAGCTTTAGAGTTAGACCTCATGCTAGGGGGATAGGGTGCGATGTTGAATCCTCAAAGTTGAGATGACCATCAAAAATTACGGGCAGAATCCCGCATTTCTGAAGCACTTTTCTCTGAAACTATGTCATCGGGAGCCTGCCAAAAGAAGCCGCCTAATACTCTTACCCCTTTCCAAATGGAAAGGTAGTTGAGCCTGGTCAACCCCACGATCTCGCTCAGTCCGCCGTGATGTTTCACAAGCTGACCGCTGGCGAGTATGCCGATTTCACGCAAGGCATACGATGCATGATCATCTATGGTCGCATCGTGTATGGAAACCTTTTCGATCCGGATACTCGCATTCTCAAGTTCTCGAAGCGAGTAGAAAGGGTTGGGGCGACCAGAACGTGGAATCCACGATATAAGAATTGCGGTCATCCAGAGTACACCCACGAGCAGCGTCCAAACTAGGACACGACCCCGGTTCCGGCAACACGTGGGTTAACCACAACGGAAAACCGGACCAGGTGAGGCGTACCGGCCAGGGTGGAACACACCTTCCGCATCCTGAAACGCATCTTCGGCTCAGCGAGATCAGGTGCCGCGGCCTGGCCAAGAATCATCACTGGGTATGTGCCACTTCACCCTGATCAGAGTGCACCAGCATCGCAAACGCCTGGCCGTACCAGAGGCATAATACGTCTGGCGGCCTTGAAAAGGTCCAAGTCCACAGAGGACGAAACAGGCGAATCGCAAGCAGGAAGCGCCTCTTGCGGGCAGAACAACTCTCCGCTTTGCCGCAAACCGCAGCGCAAATCAGCCCCTTACGCAGAGGATTCAGGGAAGCGCACACACAACAGCGGCAGTCTGTCGAGCGATACCAGCACAGCCTGCACAAGCTGTTCAATGGTGTACCTCATTTCGTGCGAACCGGCAATCCGTGGCTACATGCCGAACAATCTGCCGACGCAGCCTGCCACCTTTCAGCAGATGCGTCGCTGGATGAAAGCACGAGTGTTCGAGATTTTGGGCAGCCGTCGTGCTGGCGCAGTTGCATCACTTCGGACGCCGCCAAAGCCAGCTGGCAGCAGTTTGCATGGACGGCCGCAGGCTGCAAAATCAACCCCGCAACAAACCCTGGACCGTTTCAACAAGCTCCTAAGCAACTGAGGTTAGAACGATTCATCAGGTCCACTCGCCCTCCAGCTGACAGGAGATGGTTACGGTAGAGCTCTTCCGATTCGCAGTCCAATTACCGGGCAAACCAAATTCCCTGTCGCTCTTCCACCTCCACGGTCCGCGCAAAAAGCGCACTCAGTCTGTCACGGGTCAGCATCTCCGCCGTCGCCCCGTCGCCAACAATTCGTCCCTCCTGCATCAGCAGCACCCGCCTCATCTCCGGCAGAATGTCTGACACCTGGTGCGTTACCAGCAGAATGGCCGTCCCC
>CAXTZL010000285.1:0-3806 GCA_964248555.1 uncultured Bryocella sp. | reverse complement strand
CGAAAGCCAGCGGACGATTTCACAGTAGACCCACGGAATGGGCTGAAATTTTCCGGGCCAATCCGCTGGATTATGCGGCCAGGCGATCCACGTGGCGGCGTGCGGCGCCCATTCTGCGGGTATGCGATAGCGAGGCAGCGAGACAAGTGCAGACACCCGGATATGCTACACGGCGCCCGGAACCTTTATCGGACCGAGGGCCGTTTGTGGCGGGTGTGGTGGAAGGGCAACACGCGTCGGGACAGGAGTGTTTGCGTTTTGCCGAAAGGCCAGAGTCGCGGCAACTGCGGGGCAGGTCGACCGAGCTGAGTTCGCGTTTTGGGGACACCCTCTACTGCCCTGAGATAGAGGCGGTGTAGAAGGTGTAGGCCGCGGTATACGGGACGCGTGCTGTTCCGTCCAGGTGATCGCGATCACAACCGTCCGGAGGCGCGACGCCGCCGTTGGCACCGGCGCGCCGGACCCAGATGACGTTGCTGAGGAATCCTCGCGTGTTTCCGACGGGAAATGTCTCAATGAGCAGGGAAGGCACATTGCCCGTTTGCTGGGAGGCCGTGTTCGCGACGACGTTTCCCGCAATCGCGCTGCCGTCAATCCACTTCCAGCTGGGGCCCGCGGCATGGGTGCCGACCTGCACGCCATCGGAGGTCCGGGTAAGGGTAGCGTCGGGTGCCTGCAGTGCCCAGCCAAAGCGGCCATTCAACAGGGAACAACGATAGATCTGCACGCCCGCTCCCTGAACGGTGGCCACCATCTTTGCATTGGATGGCGGAAACGTTCGGTCAACAGGAACCGAGGCAGCCTGCGACTGCAGAAGGGGGAAGAGCACGATAGCGAGGGTAAGAACGGGCATAGATCACCTCGCACATACGACGGCGCGGGAGGGCTTTGGGTTGGTGATGCGATGCAGAGAGGACCCGGGCAGCAAGCAAGGTGGTGGACTGAGGCGAGTGAGACACTGGGTCTATGGTTCTGGCTCGCTCCCTCGTTGCCCTGTTCGGTCTGCTGCCCATCCTTTCTACCGCAGCGGGATCGGCACAGAGCGCCGCAGTGGTTTCCGTTGCCGCCGCAGTCGATACGGATCGTGATGGCCTGCCGGACCTGCTGGAGGCGCAGCTGCTGGAGCAGTTTGCTCCGGACTTCCGGGTTGGGGAAGCGGATTGTGCCGGCCTGCCGATGAAATTCGAGCCCGGGGTGTCAGATCCAACCCCGGAGCGTGAAGACGGTACGGTGTACGGGCAGGTATTTCCGGCGCGGAACTTTGATCCCCTGCATCCGGTGGTGGAGGTGCACTTTTATCACCTGTGGGGACGGGATTGTGGAAGTCATGGTCATGCGCTAGATACGGAGCACGTGGCTGTGCTGCTGCGGGGATCGGAGGCAGATCTTGCCCATGCATCCTGGAAGGCGGCCTACTGGTATGCCGCGGCCCATGAGAACACGGTGTGCGACGCCAGCCAGATCACACGCGCTTCCACGGTGCATGCGGAAACGCGGGGAGCGACGGTGTGGATCTCACCGGGCAAACATGCCTCGTTTCTGGACGAGCGACTATGCGAGCGCGGCTGCGGAGCGGATCGCTGCGTGGCGATGAAACGGCTGCCGAAGGCAGAGATTGTGAATCTCGGCGAGCCGCACCGGCCCATGAACGGCATCGCGTTCATTCCGTCTTCCCGCTGGCCGCTGGAAGCCAAAATGGAGCAGTCGAATTTTGCCCCGGGAGCGTTGGCGCGCTTGAATGCGCTATCCCCCGACGAAATCGCCTGGTACAACGCCGGCCGGCACCCGGCCCAGGGTGTGATTGCCATCAGTGGAGCAACCGAGGAATCGCTGGCCGAGAGCGGTGCGAACACCTCGGCGGCAATTTCTGTTGCAGGCAGCAAGACAGGCAATGCGCTGAGCCGGAGTATGCACAACACGGAGCGTGCGCTGGCACTTTCAGCGCGGCATGTGGAAGGCGCGCTTGATGCCAAAGCCGCCCTGGAAGGGCACGCCCCTGCGGCGAATGCTGAATCCAAAGGGGCGTCAGGCCAGCCAAAACTCTAGGCGTCAGGCCAGCCAAAACTCTAGGCGTCAGGCCAGCCAAAAAACTAGTCGAGGAAGCGGCTTGTGATGCCGCCGTAGGCATCGATGCGGCGGTCGCGGAGGAAGGGCCAGTGCTGGCGCGTGATTTCGACCTCTTTGGGGTCGAGATCGGCGTAGAGAATCTCTTCCTTGTCATGCGAGGCCTGGACGAGGATGCGGCCGAACGGGTCGGCGATGAAACTGCCCCCCCAGAACTCGAGCCCGGGGTTGGGGCCCACGGTGAAGTCGCCGGTCATGCCGACAACCTCGTTGGCCGTGGGGGGGACACGGTTGATTCGGCCGTCGATCAGGACGTCGCCGAACTCGTGGCCGACGCGGTTGACGGCGCATACGAAGACGCCGTTGGCGATGGCGTGCGCGCGCTGAATGGTCTGCCAGGCGTCGTACTGGCGTTCGCCGAACTCGGCCTTTTCGGCGGGGTGCCAGCCGATCGCGGTGGGATAGAAGAGGGTTTCCGCGCCTTTGAGGGCTGTTATGCGGGCGGCTTCGGGGTACCACTGGTCCCAGCAGACGAGGGTGCCGATGGGGCCGGCGCTGGTCTGTTGCGCCCCGAAGCCGAGGTCGCCGGGGGTGAAGTAGAACTTCTCGTAATAGAGCGGATCGTCGGGAATGTGCATCTTGCGGTAGACGGCGGCGATGTGATCGGGCCTGGTTGAGGCGTGTTCCCCGTCTCTCCAATCCAGGATGGCGGCGGTGTTGTGGTAGAGCCCGGCGGCGCGTCGCTCGAAGAGGCTGGCGATGACGACGAGCTTATGTTCGGCGACGACCTCGCTCAGCGCTGCGGTGGAGGGCCCGGGGATGGATTCGGCGAGAGCGAACAGGGCGTGGTCTTCGCGCTGGCAGAAGTACTGGGCGCGGAAGAGTTCGGGCAGGCAGATGAGTTTTGCCCCGTGCTCGGCGGCTTCGCGTATGCGGGCGACCGCTTTGGCGAGGTTGACGTCCGGGTCGGGGTCGCAGGACATCTGGATCAGGGCTACGCGGGTGGGATTTTGCATGGAAACCTAGGCGATGAGATGCGACAGGTGATTTCGGGTCGCGAAATCGAGCACCTGTTGATCGCGGGTGACAAAGGTAAGTCCTTCAACGCGAGCCGTCGCAATCAGGATTCGATCTGCCGGATCCTTGTGCACGGGTTCCGGCAGATTCACAGACTCGATGGCGATCTCTGGAGTAAAAGGCAGCAGATGGTAGCCCGGTTTGGACAGAATCTGAGATGTCCATTCCTGCATGCTGGTTTGGAGAACCAGCCTGCCGTCCCGGACGAGCATCGCTGTCTCCCAGATCGAGTAGACAGATACACAAAGCCTGCCGCTCATCTCCGCTGCACGAAGCAGAGGCAACGCTCCCGCCCGAAGATCCCCGGAGATGCCGAGATAGCGCAGCCAGATGGGAGTGTCCAGCAACAAACGGTCTGGTTTACTCGCCGCCAACTGTCCATTCTCCCCCGGTTGGTCCGACGATATCGCCAATTTCCACAATCGTCCCGCGCATGGAGCCGTATAGGGACGGCGTGGAGGTGTCAACGGGTACGATCTGCGCAATCGGTTTGCCGCGACGCATGATCGTGATCGGTTGGCGGCGCTGCTCGACGCCGCTCAATACCTCGGAGAAATGTGCCTTGGCGTGTGCTACCGATATCTCTGGCGAGATGGTTTGCTTTGCGGTTCGCCCTAGGCGGTATCCACATATAGTCTTTGCCGCGGTGCCCTTCTTTGTTGCAC
>CAXTZL010000284.1:0-3826 GCA_964248555.1 uncultured Bryocella sp. | reverse complement strand
TGATTTCGACGCTGGTGGTGATCCGGATCGTGTTTCAGTTTCTGCTGCAGGGCGTGGCCGTGCTATTGCCAAAGCATCGCCGGAAGCGGCGGGAGCGAGGTGGATTCCGGATGCCGCTGTATCCATTGCCGGCGCTGCTGGCGCTGGCGGGCTTCCTGTTCATTCTGCTGTCGCGGCCGCACCTTGGGGCGGAGCTGCGGCCGGCGCTGGCGCTTCTGCTGGCGGGCGGAGGGCTATATGCCTTTCGCGCTTTTCGCGCTGGGTAGCCCTGGCGGTTGGGGGCTCGCTGGTTCCCCATTTTTTCGCCGGGGCGACACGATCCAAGGCGATACGTTGATGAATTGGAAGCGCCGCGAGCGGCTTCCCTGCGTCAGGCGCGCTTCCGTTTCGCGTTTAGCCGATGGGGTGAGCCGAAGCTGGACGTCGCTGGATGCTAGGTAGCGTTGCGTTCGAGGCGCATGCGTTCGGTCTGGAGCCAGGTGTAGCGGATGCGGTGGATGACGGTGACGGTGGAGAAGATGGCCAGGATCCAGAGCGAGGCCGCCATCATGTCCCAGCGTTCAAACAGGGCGCCGAGAATGATGAGCACGATGCGTTCGGGGCGCTCCATGAAGCCGACTTTGCACTGGCCGATGAGGGCTTCGGCGCGCGCGCGGGTGTAGCTGACCATGAGGCTGGCCGTCATACAGAAGGCGACGAGGAAGACGTAGAAGAAGCGGTTGCCCCGGGCGTAGAAGACGAGCAGGCCGAAGAACAGGGCCACATCGGAGTAGCGGTCGAGGACGGAGTCAAAAAAGGCTCCAAAGACCGAGACCTGGTTGGTGAGGCGGGCGACGCGACCGTCCACCATGTCAAACAGGCCGGCGCCGATGATCACGAGACCGGCAAACAGGAACATGCGGACGTAATTGTCCGCGCGGGCGTAGCCGAAGAAGACGGCGGCTGTCACATTGATCAGCAGGCCGATAAAGGTGAGCGTATTGGGCGAGATGCGGGACAGGGCCAGACCGTTGACGATCTTTTCCAGCAGCCAGCCGCTGCCCCTGCCAAATTCGCTTGTCCAAGTCATAGAAGTGATGTCGTTTTGCTTCGCCCACTTCAGGCAAGCTGGCCGGTGGAGGGCAGGAAAACGCTCCCCTCAGTGTAGCGCGATGAATACGACTTGCTCCGCGCGAAAAGAGCGAGGTCCAGCCGGGGCGGCTGGTTTGTGCATCAGAGACGAAATAAGGCGATAAAAGTACCGTGCCGGATGGCCGGGAGAGCCGAAAGGGAAAGCATTATGGCTGATAAGAAGACGATGGAACCGACCTCTGTGAAGCGCATGTACAAGAACCGGGTGGCATTGTCCGATGATGTGAAGACGAAGGTCGTCGAGGAGATGCAGAACAAGCTGGCCGCGGCGTTCGACATGTATTCGCAGGCGAAGTTTGCTCATTGGAACGTGAAGGGCATGAACTTTTACCAGCTGCACCTGGTATTTGACGCCACGGCGAAGGTGATTTTCAAGCAGATTGATCCGATCGCAGAGCGCATCACGCAGCTGGGCGGCGTAGCCAACGGCACGGTTCGGATGGCTGCGGTGAACTCTCCCCTTCCCCACTACAAAGTGGAGTCGATCAGCGGGCCCGAGCACCTGAAATCACTAGCGGATTCTCTGGGCAAGTATTGCTCCGAGCTGCGCGATGCCTCCGACAAGATCGACGATCTGGGCGACGAGCCAACTTCCGACTTCTTTAAGCAGTTGGTGGTAGAGGCCGAGGAAGAGCTGTACTTTATTGAATCGCACCTTGAGGCTGGCGACGTCCAGTAGAAATTTATTTACGGACTATTTCGTAAACAGAAGAGCCGGAGCTTACGCTCCGGCTCTTCTGTTTTAGGACCAGGTTTGATCGTCTAGGCCGATACGGTTTGGTAGAGCAGAAAAAAGTTGAGGAAGAGGACGATGCCGGTGACAGTCCAGCCGGCGAGACGTACCAAGCCGGAGCTGCGGAACTCGCGCATGACGCCTTCGCGCTGGGTGAGCAGAAGTAGCGGAACGAGAGCGAAGGGCAGGGTGAAGCTGAGCATTACCTGTGAATCGTCTAGGATTTTAAGCGGGTTCAGGCCCATGCCGATCACGACAAGGGCCGGGATGATGGTGACGAAGCGGCGCACAAAGATGGGGAACTTGATGTCGAGAAAGCCCTCAATGATGACCTGACCGGCCATGACGCCGACTGTGGAGCTGGAGAGTCCCGAACACAGCAGGGCGACGGCGAAGAGGACCGCGGCACTTTTGCCCATGAGCGGGCCGAGGGTGTGGAAGGCATCCTGGATGGTGGGCGAGACGGACGGGCCCTTGGCGAGGGTGACGGCGGCCATGACGAGGATTGCGGAGTTGATGAGCCAGGCACCGTTCATGGCGATAAAGACGTCGACCAGTTCGAAGTTGAGAAACCGGCGGAGGAGGCTGGGTTTGGGACTGCCCGGGGGCGGGGCGATCTCCCTGCGGCGCGGTTGCACGAGGGCGGAATGGAGGTAAACCACATGCGGCATGACGGTGGCGCCGAGAATGCCGACCGCGGCGTAGGTGCACTCCTTAAGGTGATTTTTATCCAGGGTGGGCAGCAGGGTGGAGACGAACGCGGCGTGCCAGTCCGGGTGGACGCGGAAGATTTCGAAGCCGTAACAGAGGCCGATGAGGCCGACAAAGGCCATGATGCCGCGCTCCAGCCACTGGTAGCCGGCAAGATCGAGCGCCAGAATGCCGGCGACGGCCACGGTGGTGACGACTGCGGCGAAAAAGAGCGAGCCGGCCGGGGAAAAGCCGTAGTGGTGTAAAGCGGGGCCGATGAGCAGGTCCAGACCGAGGGCGGCGCCGAGAAACTCGGCCAGATCCGTGGCGACGGCGGAGAGTTCGCCCGCGATCCAGAGCAGGATAACCCAACCACGACCGAAGTGCTGGCGGCAGTTTTGGGGAAGCGTCCTGCCTGTGACGATGCCCAGCTTGGCTGAAAGGTACTGGATGAGGATGGCCATGAGGTTGGACCAGAGCAGCACCCAGAGCAGACGGTAGCCGAACTGGCTGCCGCCGAGAATATTGGTGGCGAAGTTGCCGGGGTCGATATAGGCGACGGAGGCGACGAAGGCCGGGCCGAAGTAGCTCCAAAGGCGGTCGGACTGAAAGCCGGTGGGCTTGGAAGCAGAACCGGATCCCGAACCGGGACTTGCACCCGATCCGGAGCTGTCAACGCCTGTTCCGGTGGATTCGGTCGCGAGGATCAGCTTGCTGGATGGGTAGGAGTCGGGCACTGTTCACCAGTGTAGGATGCGCGCCGGCGCGCCGCGCCAGCGCTGGGATCAGCGTCCCGTGGAGCCGAATCCTTTTGCGCCGCGTGGGGCTTCGGCGAGTTCGTCGGTTTCGGCGAAGACGGCCTGGATGCGCTCGACGACGCGAAGCTGGGCGATGCGGTGGCCGGGAGCAACCGTCTGGGGCTCGGGCGAGAGATTGGTGAGGACAATTTTAAGCTCCCCGCGGTAGCCGGAATCGATGACGCCGGCGAGCGTGGTGAGGCCGCGCAGGGCGAGGCCAGAGCGGTCTTCGACGAGCGCACCGTGGGTCTCGGGAAGTTCCAGGGCGAGGCCGGTGGAGACGGCGCGGGTGGCGCCGGGTTCGCCTATAGGGGCCAAAATGGCGGATTCGGAGGCAAAAAGGTCGGCGGCGAGGTCGCCGTAGGGGCCCATGTGCGCGTAGCGCGGGAGCTGCGCGGCGGGGTGAAGGCGTTGCACAAGGATGGTGGGCTGCGTGCGGGCGTCAGGCATGGCGTGAGGGAGATTGTCGCACGGC
>CAXTZL010000283.1:0-3837 GCA_964248555.1 uncultured Bryocella sp. | reverse complement strand
CGCTGATCCGGTCGGAGCCGGAGCTGGCGCGGGAGATGATTGTGAAGCTGGGGCGCATTCTGCGAACGCTGCTGCGGGAGCGGGATGCGTTTGTGCCGCTGGAGGAAGAGCTGGCCTTTACAGACGATTACCTGGACATCGAGGTGATCCGTTTTGGGGACAAGCTGCGGGTGGTGAAGGAAATCTCGGAGGAGGCGAGGTTGCTGGAGGTGCCCAGCATGCTGCTGCAGCCGTTGATCGAAAATAGCATCAAGCATGGGCTGGAACCGCGGATTTCGGGTGGTACGGTGACGCTGCGGGGGCGGGTGCAGGGCACGCGGCTGCTGCTGGAGGTGGAGGATGACGGTGTGGGCATGAGCCCGGATGCCCCCGCCACGGCGGGGCGGGAGGGCTTCGGGATCGGGATGAGCAATGTGCGGGAGCGCATGCAGGTGCTCTATGCCGGCGATGGCGAGGTGGAGGTGGTGAGCCGGCCGGGGCGTGGCACACGCATCCGGCTGTTGTTGCCCCTGTTGCGGCGTGAAGATGTGGGCTTGTGGCGAACGCGCTCGCAGGAGTCGGCCGGGGAGGCAGCGCTTACGCGAAGGAGTAGCCTTCCTTTGCTAGAATGACCCCGGCGAGGACCTCTTGGCAGAGCTGGTAGAGAGTATCGGGAGACTGGGCGGCGGCGAGGTTTCTGTGGACCGCAGGCCAGCCTTGAACGACCGCTTGCATCACCGCGTTACCTGGGGTCTAAGCACCAAAAAGACAAGCCGAAACAAGAGGTGGAAGCAGCCGATGACTGAGATCGTTTCAATTCACGCCCGAGAGATTCTGGACAGCCGCGGGAACCCGACGGTGGAGGCCGATGTCATCCTGGAGGATGGTGTTCGTGGCCGGGCCGCGGTGCCGAGCGGCGCTTCCACCGGCGAGCATGAGGCCGTGGAGCTGCGCGATGGTGACAAAGAGCACTACATGGGCAAGGGTGTGCTGGGGGCCGTGGAAAACATTGAGACGATCCTGGCGCCGGAGCTCAAGGGGCTGGACGCGAGCAACCAGCGGCTGATCGATGCGACGATGCTTTCGATCGACGGCACGGAGAACAAGGCGAAGCTGGGCGCCAATGCGATCCTGGCAGTTTCAATGGCGTGTGCGCGAGCTTCGGCCGAGTCGCTGGGGCTGCCGCTGTATCGCTACCTGGGCGGGGTGAATGCGTGCCTGCTGCCGACGCCGATGATGAACATCTTGAATGGCGGAGCGCATGCGGACAACAACGTGGATTTTCAGGAGTTCATGGTGATGCCGGTGGGCGCGGAGAGCTTTTCGGACGCGCTGCGCTGGGGTACCGAGGTCTTCCACACGCTCAAGGGGGTGCTGAAGAAGCGTGGCTACAGCACGGCAGTGGGCGACGAGGGCGGATTCGCGCCTTCGCTGAAGTCGAACGTGGAAGCCATTGAGGTGATTCTGGAGGCGATCGAGCTGGCGGGCTACAAGGCCGGCGAAGAGATCGCGATTGCCCTGGATCCGGCGGCGAGTTCGTTCTTCGACAAGGCCAAGAACCGGTATGTGTTTCATAAGTCGGACAAGAGCGAAAAGACTTCCGAGCAGATGGCGAGCTATTGGGAGAGCTGGACGCGGCAATACCCGATCGTGTCGCTCGAAGACGGCATGGACGAGAACGACTGGGCCGGATGGCGGTTGCTGACCGACAAGATCGGCCGCAAAGTGCAGCTGGTGGGCGATGACCTGTTTGTGACGAATACGCGCATGCTGCAGCGGGGAATCGAAGAGGGCGTGGCGAACTCGATCCTGGTGAAGGTGAACCAGATCGGCACGATCTCCGAGACGCTGGATGCCATTGAATTAGCGCGGCGCAATGGGTATTCGGCGATCATCTCGCATCGCTCGGGTGAGACGGAAGATACATTCATTGCGGACCTTGCGGTGGGTACGGGGGCTGGGCAAATCAAGACGGGGTCGGCATCGCGGACGGACCGGATTGCGAAGTACAACCAGCTGCTGCGCATTGAAGAAGAGCTTGGCGGGGCGGCGCTGTTTTTGGGGCGTACGGCTGTGAACTGTGCGGAGTAGCGAGGATCATGTCTCGTCGTAACGGTCCTGTACTGCTGACAATTCTGGATGGTTGGGGATACCGCGCGGAGATGCATGGCAATGCCATTGCGTCTGCGCGGAAGCCCACCTATGACAAGCTGTTGCGTGAGTATCCGAACACGTTGATCCGGGCGAGTGAGCACTTTGTGGGCTTGCCGGATGGGCAGATGGGGAACTCCGAGGTGGGACATTTGAACCTGGGGGCGGGGCGTGTGGTGCGGATGGATATTTCGCGCATCGATGCGGCGATTGCTACCGGTGAGTTCTTTGAGGATCCGACACTCGTGCGAGCGATGGAGGCCGGAGCGCAGGAAGGGCAGGCGCTGCACCTGATCGGGCTGGTGTCGGATGGTGGGGTGCACTCGCATCAGCGGCACCTTTGGGCGTTGTTGCGCATGGCCGCGATGCGTGGGTTGAAGCGTGTGTATGTGCATGCGTTTACCGATGGGCGCGATACGATGCCGAGCTCGGGCGCGGGCTATTTGACCGAGCTACAGGCGAAGTTTGCGGAGTATGGCGTTGGGCAGTTGGCGAGTGTGAGCGGGCGGTACTTTGCGATGGACCGCGATCTGCGCTGGGAGAAGGAGCACAAGGCCTTCAACGCGATGGTGCGTGGGCAGGCCGAGGGCGGAGCGTATGTCGACGCGATTGCGCGGGTGCGGGAGAGCTACAACAACGGAATTACCGATGAGTTCATCGAACCGTTTGTGTGTGTCGATGAGCACGGGGAGCCGGTTGCGCGGATCGGTGATCGTGATGCGGTGATCTGTTTCAACTACCGGTCGGATCGGGTGCGGCAGATTACGCGGGTGCTGGCGCGGCGCAGCGGGTTGACGAAGAACGCGGGCATCGAGCTGCCGAAGGCGGATGAGTTGGAGCTGGAGATTCCGCGCGAGCAGGTGCCTGAAGGACTGCATTTTGTGACGATGACGCGGTATGACCCGAAGTTCACGTTGCCGGTTGTGATTCCGCCGGAGAGCATGGACAATCTGCTGGCGAATGTGATGGCGAAGCATGATCTGCGGAATTTGCGCGTGGCGGAGACGGAGAAGTATGCCCATGTAACGTACTTCTTTAACGGCGGGATTGAGAAGCCGTTTCCGGGGGAGGATCGTGAGCTGGTGCAATCGAAGAAGGTGGCGACCTACGATCTGGCGCCGGAGATGTCGTGTGAGGGCATTGGGAACATTGTGGAGCGGCAACTGGGCGACCGGGCGTTCGATGTGATGATTGTGAATTTTGCGAACGCGGACATGGTGGGGCACTCGGGCAAGATGGAGCCGACGGTGAAGGCCGTGGAGGCCGTGGATGCGCAGCTGGAGCGGATTTATAACGCCGTGCGGGCGGCGGGCGCGAGTTGGATCATCACGGCGGATCATGGGAATGCGGAGATGCTGATTGACCCGGTGAGCGGTGGACCGCACACGGCGCATACGACCAATCCTGTGCCGTTTGTGCTGGTTTCTGAGGCTGGACGGAAGGTCGGTTTGCGGGAAGGCGGGTCGTTGCGGGATATTTCTCCCACGATTCTTGGTCTGCTGGAACTGAACCTTCCGGGGGAGATGACGGGTGGAGATCTGCGCGTAGTCTAACTGTGGACTGGCTGCGGTTCGTGCAGCCACAAACGCAGATTCCCTGCGGGAATGACAATCAAAGAGAACAGAAGGTCGCCGCTTCCGTGCTTCAGAAATCGGCGAAGTTGTGAGATGCGATGGCTGAGGGACGTTGGGTACTGCTGATTGCCAG
>CAXTZL010000282.1:0-3841 GCA_964248555.1 uncultured Bryocella sp. | reverse complement strand
GGGAGAGCTTGAGATGGCGGCCGTGAAACTCTGGAAACTTCAGCTCCGGCCTGTCTACCGCCGAGTAGAGATCAGCAAGCCGGGACAGGTTGACGGGGGCCTCGGTGCGGAAGATCTGCCAGGGATCCAGTTCAAAGTTGACCTGCAGGCGCTGCACGATCTCGTCCGCCGCGGAGGCATCGATCTCCAGTCGGACAACGTCGCCTTTGCGGCGGTTGTGCAGCTCCTCCCGAACGCTTTCAAGCAGCGAGCGGCTTTCTTCGTCCTGCAGATAAAGATTGCTGTTCCGGGTGACCCGGAAGCTTGCACGGCTGACGATGCGGTAGCCGCGAAACATGCTATCCGCCTGCGATGCGATCAATTCATCCAGCGGGAGAAAGCTGCGCCGCGTTGTGCGCTGCGGCAGCTCCAGCAAGGCCGGAAGCGTGCGGGGAATGGTAAGGATGCCGAAGGCATAGGGCGGCTTTGCCGAAGAGGACCGGCGCTTGGTGCGAAGCAGCAACGCAAGGCACAACGCCTTGTTGAGCACACGGGGAAAAGGGTGAGTCGGGTCCAGGGTAACGGGCGTTAGCAGAGGGTCAACATTCTCCTGAAAATAGCGGACCGCGAAATCTCGCTCCGGAGCTCGCAGATCCTTCCAGCGCACCACCTGAATTTCGGCCTTGGCGAGTGCTGGCTTCAGCGCATCCTTCCAACACGCCGCCTGCGCGCTGGCGAAGCCGTGCATCTCCCGGCCGAGCCGATCCAGACGCTCCGCCAGAGTGTAGCCCCCCTCATCTCGATTTCTGCTCAGCTCGACCTCATCCTCAAGCTGCTGAAGATAACCAGCAATGCGGATCTCAATGAACTCGTCTAGGTTGCTCGAGGTGATGGCGAGAAATTTGACACGTTCGAGAAGGGGATTGGCCGTGTCCTGCGCCTCTTCCAGCACGCGGCGATTGAAGAGCAGCCAGCTCTCCTCCCGGTTGAAATAGCGGCTGGGGGCCGAGGTGGCCTTGGCTGCCTTCTTTTCTCCTGAGCGAGCGTTCGAGATGTTGAGCTTTCGTTCGGAAGGAGCTAGGCCAGCCTTTTTCATGTGTCTCGTCGCCACAGACCTGAGCTTAGCGCAGGGGTACACGATTTGTTGTAAACAGATCGGCGTCTGCACCCGAATAGTTGCTTGTTAGGGCGAAAGACCATCCCCCATTTGGGTAATGCGAAGCAGCCTTAAGTACCACAAACTTCAGCTATAAAGTCCAGGGTCAACACTTTTCCTGTTGTAGCCTTAGGTACAACTTATACCTGGAGCAAGTAGATGGAAGCGGGGCCTCGCAAGCACGGATCGCGACGGAAAAAAAGCGTTCGATGGATGGCGGCTTCTATCGTTTTGTGTTCGGGCATGAGTTGCCTGGCCCCGGTGCTTTATGCCACGACCGATTGCAGCCGGTGGCTTGCTGAATACAAGCAGGGCATCATGCAGCGTAAAGCTGCCCGCCGTCTGCGCGCCGCCAAATACCGGCTCACCGTGCTGGTACACAAGCCTGGCCCACCTCAAGGGGTGCCCATGCGGCATAGGATGAGCCCGCTCGAGTCACTCCGACGCTTTCAAATTGATTGTGGTGATCTGGATCAGCCTGAGACGCCGCTCAATGCTGCGGTCATTCCACCCTTTCCGCCGGCTCCCCTGGAGCCGAAGTTTTCGATGGTTCGTTTCGGTGACAGCGTGCCAGAGTTCCCCCCGCCGGGTGAGGTTCTGGTCGCCGAGAACACCGTGCCCCCCTTGGTAAACCAGCCTGTCACGCCGATCATCGCCACTCCCGTTCCGATCGTCACCCCCGAACCGGTTAGCTTTCTGTTGGTCCTTACGGGAGTCGGCGCTTTGTTCTACACCTCCAGGCGCAAAGGGGAAGAAGATGCCGAACCGGTCGCTGCTTCTGCCTCTGCAAAGTGACTGATCCCGGGATGCGCTTCCGCTCGCTGGGTGTCTAGCCCGTAGTTTCAAATGCAGCGGCGCCCCGTGCTTTGCACTCCTGCGCGAGTTCCGACAGTGGGTTCTTGGCAGGGCCTAGATGCCGGTGCCGGCCTGAGCGGGCCTATTGGCATGCCTGTCTGTAGTCAGGCTCGCTACGGTGCCGGCCTCTACGGGGGTGTTGGTCCATTGCGCCATTCGTACTTGGATCGTCTTTTCGTCGTGGGTCTTCAACTGCATCGAAGCTACCTCATGGGCCACAACGCGCTGCAGTTCATGACCTTCCGGCGCATGGAGCCGCGCCTCGCGAAGGTACGTTACGTGCCCCTGCAGATCGGTGTCCGCACCCAAGTCTTCCAGAACGGCTTCACCGCGCTCCGCGACAGCCGTATAGTCTTTCCAACCCTGTTCGCCGCAGACCACCACAAAATGCCAGTCTTCGGGAGCATGCAGGCGCGTGGCTGCGGTCCTCACCTCCTCCCTGGCCGCGCTGCAGGAGGCGCGCTCGGCAGCACTCAGATGGTCCAGATCGCCGCCGATGCAATAGCGCGTTTGCGCAACCGCGGACAGCGAGAAGAGGGCGAGGAGAGCGGCGGATCCGAGAGCCTTGAATGAAAAATTTGTCATGATACCCCAGGCGAAGCCTTTGAACTGCGCCTACTCTATCGCCGGTATCTAGCTGGTCACTTAGCACTTTGAGGTCACGCAAGGTCTGCTTGGGTAAGTCATGCAAAAAAGTGTTTTAAAATGGGCAACCCTGCTTTGCAGGCCTACCCAAAAGGGGAATCCAGGCGCAAGCAACCCCTGCGGCAATGCTCTTGTATAAACCTTTCGGGGGAAAAAAGAGAAGGATGGCGTTGGCCATCCTTACTCTTTGCAAGCAAACGATGCCATGTGGAATCAGCAGCGTACAAGGTTGGGCGCGCGCATGCCCTTGGTTGCGTTCCTTGAATCGACCACCAGCTTCGATTCCTCCACAATGGTCTTGTAGTCATAATCCGAATGGTCCGTGACGATGAGCACACAATCATATTGCCCAAGGTTCTCCAGAGGCGTGGAGCTCATATTCAAGCTGTAGTGCCGGCCCTGTCCCACGGTGGGGTGGTATGGATCGTTGTAGAGAACCTCGGCGCCCTCATGGCGAAGCAGCTCGATAATCGTGAGGGAAGGGGATTCTCGCAGGTCATCGATATCTTTCTTGTAGGACATCCCGAGCATAAGAATGCGCGAGCCGTTCAGGGGTTTCTTCTGCCCGTTCAGGGCCCGCGCCACCTGCGACACTACAAATTCCGGCATGGCTTCGTTCACCTCGCCGGCTAGTTCGATAAAGCGGGTGTTGAAGTCGTACTCCTTTGCCTTCCAGGAGAGATAGAATGGGTCGATCGGAATGCAGTGCCCTCCAAGACCGGGGCCAGGGTAAAACGGTTGAAAGCCGAAGGGCTTTGTGGCGGCAGCATCGATGACCTCCCAGATATCGATCCCCATGCGAAGGGCAAGAACCTTGAGTTCATTCACCAGTGCGATATTCACGCAGCGATAGATGTTCTCCAGCAGTTTGGTCATCTCTGCTGAACGTGTGGTGGAGACACGAACCGCACGGGTAAAAATGGCTTCATAGAGCTTGGCCGCCAACTCGGTTGCGACCGGGTCATGGCCACCCACCACCTTGGGCACATCCCGGCGAGCCACGGTGGTATTGCCGGGATCTTCACGCTCAGGGGAGAACGCGACGTAAAAGCCTGGACCCGTACCCTCAGCGGTGTGGGCCCGCAGCGATTGCGGGCTCCCGGCCTCGAGTAAGGGAATCAGGACGTCTTCCGTGGTACCCGGGTACGTGGTGCTCTCCAGCACAACCAGCTGACCATCCCGAAGCCAGGGTGCGATCGTTTCAGC
>CAXTZL010000281.1:0-3866 GCA_964248555.1 uncultured Bryocella sp. | reverse complement strand
GACGGAGCCTGTTCCGCCTCGCTCTTCACCCGCTTTCACCGCGAATGCATCGGCTCGGCGCAGAGCTTTGACTACCGCGGCCTCGCACACCGGCCCGGCCCGCTCTTTGAAGAAGGCTGGCTCGAACCGAACGGCGAAAACGCGGTCGTCGACTTCAAATATTCCCCGCTCCCGGAGATCACCTGGTGGTTTGACCATCACCAGTCCGCCTTTTCCTCTCCGGAAGACGAAGCCCACTTCCGCGCCAGTGTGGGCACACCCGGGCATCCCGGACCGCAGGCCCTCCGCCACTTCTTTGACCCGCAGTACATCAGCTGCACCGGCTGGATCGCTCATATCGCGCGGACTCGCTTTGGGATGAACACTGCACCCCTCGCCGATCTCATCCACTGGGCAAACATCGTCGACGGCGCAAAATACGAGTCCGCTACCGCCGCCGTCGAACTCGAAGCCCCCGCCATGAAGCTCACGATGGTCATCGAAAGCGCTCCCTCCAGCGAATTTGTCCAAAAGCTCATCCCGTTCCTGACGGCCATGCCGCTGGCAGATGTGTTGGCGCAGGAGTTCGTGCAGGAGCAGGTCGGCCCGCTACTCGACCGTCACTGGGGAGCCCTGGATCTTCTCCGCGACCGCATCACCGTCACGGACGGCGTCATCACCTTCGACATCACCGACCAGCCCACCGAGGGCTACAGCAAATTCATCCCGTACTATCTGCACCCCGAGGCCACCTACGTCATAGGCCTCTCAAAATCCAGCTTCCGCACCAAGATCTCGGTCGGGACCAATCCCTGGACCCCAAAACCGGCAGCCGAACTCGCGAACATAGCCGCGATCTGCGAACGCTGGGGAGGCGGCGGCCACGCCAGGGTAGGGGCCATCAGCTTTCCGGTTGACCAGGCCGAAGCAGCGCGCGCCGCCGCCCAACAAATCGCCACGGAACTTCGTTCCCCACACGGAGTCGGGGTCCGCGACCGCAACCCGGCCTCTTGACAGCCGGTGTAGAGTCAAACCGCATGAAGACTTCGGATCAAAATGGAAGAGGGATGCAATCTGCCCGTTGAAGTACAGACCTAAGTTCCCTGCCGGCAGGACTTTAGCCTGAAAGTAGGGGGGGACCCCCCCTACGGTTTCAAATGTAGCTTCACAATATCGTTAAACATGACAAGCGCCGCAAATAGGATGATGCAAACAAAAGCCACCTGGTAAACCCGCTCCTTGATCGCCTGGTTCACATCGCGTCGCATGATCGCCTCGATCAGCAAGAACAGGATCATGCCGCCATCGAGCACCGGAAACGGCAGCAGGTTCAGAATGCCCAGATTTAGGGAGATCGCTGCCATGGTCTCAAGCACGGTCCACTTGCCGTACTGCACCGCCGTGTCGATCTGCTGCGCCATGCCCACAGGCCCGCTGACCGCCTTCATGGCCACCTGGTGCGTAAACATACCCTTCAGCACCCGCAGCAGCAGCGTGGAATACTCCCCGTTCTCCTGCAGGGACTGCTTAAAGGCCTGCCCCAGCGGCAGCTGTACCACGTCCGCCGGCGGCGGCGTCCGGCTGAACCCCAGCCGATAACCCATCTCACCCGTACCTGTCACCAGCTTCTTGGGCGTAATCGGCAGGGTGAGCTGCTGCCCCCCACGATCCACGCGCAGCACCGCCGGCGAGCCGTTGTGGTCCTTCAGGTAGTTCAGCAGCGGCTCCACCGAGTGTGGCTCGTAGCCGTCGATGCTCTCCAGCCGGTCACCAGACTTCAGGCCAGCAGCAGCAGCCGGCGTGTCAGGCTCGACGGCCTGCACCGTCATCGGCCCAGGCTGCTCCTGCGGCTCCAGACCAATGCGAGGCAGGCTGCTGGGAGTGAATTCCCCACTCTTGTCCCCCGTGTCGATGGCGAGCGTGGCGGTCTTCTGCTGCCCATCCGCGGTCTGGTACACCATCGGCAAGGTCGCGCCCATGTGCAGGGCAGCCTCCTCGCCGATCTGTAGCCAGGTCGGATGCCCGACGTGGTTCAGCCGCACCACCGTGTCCCCACTGCGCAGCCCGGCACGGGCGGCAGGCGTACCGGCCGGCACATAGTCCAGCACCGCCGGCCCCGTAAGGTACTGGTCGACCTCGTGATGGTAATGAGCGACAACGGCAAGCAGCAGAATGGCAAGAACGAAGTTGAAAACCGGTCCAGCGACCGCAATCAGGGCGCGCTGCCAGCGTGGATGCGCGTTGAAGTCGCCTGGATCCGTAGGCTTGCGCTCCTCGGTTTTGACAGCCGATTCGCCCAGCATTTCGCCGGCCATCTTCACATAGCCGCCGAGCGGCAGGAGGTTCACACGGTAATCGGTGCCCTTGTAGACGACCCCGAACAGGCGCGTGCCAAAGCCAAGGGCAAAGGCCTCCACGCGTACACCGCACAGCTTCGCCAAGGCGAAGTGGCCGAACTCATGCACCAGCACCATGACGCCCAGCACGATCGCGAACTCGGCTACAACCTGAAGAAGATGCATCGACCTGAAACGACCTCAAACAATGGGGTGAAAGGAAAGGGATAGAGCCAGTCGAGCCGGGCTCGACTCAAACCGCCTGCAGAACGGCTTCGTGAGCTGCCTCGCGCGAACGTGCATCCATCGCCAGGACCTCCGCGATCGACGCCGGAGACGCTGCCGGAGTCGCCGCCAGCACCGCCTCGATTGTACGCGGTATACCCATAAAGGGCAGATCCCCCTTTAGGAACAGCTCGACCGCAACCTCATCGGCGGCATTCAGTGCGATGCAGTGCGCCTGGCTCGCGGCCGCAGCCTCATAGGCGAGCCGGAGGCAGGGAAAGCGTTCCGGATCAGGTGGTTGAAAGTCGAGCTGTTTCAGTGCGGTCATGTCAAACGTGAGATCGCTGGGGACGCGTTCCGGCCAACTGAGCGCGTACAGGATCGGCAGCCGCATGTCCGTGACCGAGATCTGCGCCAGGATGGAACCGTCGATGTATTCAACCAGTGAGTGAATGGTGGATTGCGGATGCACCGTGACGCGCACTCGCTCGGGCGGCAGATTGAAGAGCCTGCAGGCCTCAATGATCTCCAGACCCTTGTTAAGCATCGTGGCAGAGTCCACCGTGATGCGCCGGCCCATAGTCCAGGTGGGGTGCTTGAGTGCCTGCGCCGGGGTGATGGACTCGAAGTCGCTCAGCGGCGTGTTGCGAAAGGGGCCACCGGAGGCCGTCAGCCAGATCTGTTTGACTTCGTTGGCGGCACCGCCGCGCAGGCACTGGTGCACGGCATTGTGCTCGGAATCGATAGGCAGCAGGACCGTGCCACGTTCGCGTGCGGCGGCCAGTATCAGGTCTCCCGCGGCGACGAGGCACTCCTTATTCGCCAGGCCGACCGTCTTGCCCGCCAGCACGGCAGCATAGGTGGCCTCCAGGCCGGCAACGCCCACGATGGCGGAGACCACAAAGTCCACCTCTGGCAGTGTGGCAACCCGAACCGTGCCGGCGGTGCCATACACGACCTCAATACCGGTGACGCCGCAGGTGCGCAGGCGTGCTTCCAACTGCGCGGCCAATGCTTCGGTGGCGACCGACATCACGCGAGGACGCCAGCGGAGGCACTGTTCGAGGGCGAGCTCCACGTTCGAGCCCGCGGCGAGGGCGACGGGTTGGAAGCGGTCAGCGTGCGAGGTACACAGGCTCAGCGTTGACACGCCAATGGACCCGGTCGAGCCGAGCAGGGCAATTTTTTTCACAGGCCTATTCTCGCAGAAGTCTGCCAGAAGCCGGGCTGCGCTCCGGTGCGAGCACGGCTCCCTTTGTGCGATCGGCGGTGAAGAGAGGGCTAGAGCGCCTGGTTAAAAAGCATGATGAACCAGAGCACAGGGGC
>CAXTZL010000280.1:0-3911 GCA_964248555.1 uncultured Bryocella sp. | reverse complement strand
GCGCAAACACCGCCCGCGCCGTCGCCTCCACGCGGTTCCACAACGGCGTCTGGTCCGGCAGCAGATCACGGGTTCCACGCACTGCCTTTAACGCCGCGCGAGACTTCGCCGAAGTAGGTTGCGGGGAGGCATTCGCGGCAGCTCGGGCCGCTTCATTCGCTGAAGTCATAGATTTCCACATAGAACTCCAAGTGTAGAGGACCCCACAGCCCTTGGCGTGAGCACGCGTTCTTCGACACTCCCACGCCCCACGGTCGGGCCAGCCAAGCCGGATCGGCAATCGAGCATCATCGCCGCAGTGCGCCGCATCGGACAAACTAGCTCGCAAGAGTAGGTCGGTCGAGCCACGCGTACGCTGACGTGACGCAAACCCCATCCAGAGGAGACAAGATGATCCGAAAACTGCCCCTCGCCGCACTTTCGCTGGCACTCACCCTGCCGGTCGTCCTGGCGCAAACCCCGGTAACCCCGAACGGCACCAGCACTGCCGCACCCACGGCCACTCCGGCAACAACGCCCATGACCAAGAGCGAACTGAAGGCACAAAAAGAGGAACAGAAGCGCCAGGAGAAGGCAGCCAAGGACAACGCAAAGGCAGCCAAGGCAAACGAGAAGGCCCTGAAAGCGCGGGACAAGGCCAAGGACGCCGCACAACAGGCCCAGGCCCAGCCGCACTAGCTGTCTGCGGGGCAGGCAGTTTTGCTACCCCTTGGCACGCTGTCCATGGGAGGAAATCTGTCGGTGACAATGCAACGGCGCAAAATGCTCGGCGTACTCACGGGCGCGGCAGGTTCCACGCTCCTGCCGCGGTCTTCCTCTGCCACCACTGGACACAAAATGCCGCCCGGGGGAGGCGCGAACGGACCGGAAAAGGTCACCGGCATAGGTGGCTTCTTCTTCCGCGCGCACGATCCCAGAGCCCTGGCGCTGTGGTACGGGCAGCACCTCGGCATCACGATCACCCCGCAGAGCGATGGCGAACCAAGCTGGCAGCAGGAATCCGGTCCCACTGCGTTCTCCCCGTTTCCGGAAAAGACCAGCTACTTCGGCGACGGCAAGGCATTTATGGTCAACTTTCGCGTGCGCGACCTGGACAAAATGGTCGCGCAGCTCACAGCCGCGGGCATCGCGGTGAAAGTCGACCCGCAGGCGTACCCGAACGGACGTTTCGCGCGCACAAAGGACCCCGAAGGCAATCCCATTGAGCTTTGGGAGCCTTCACGTCCGGCCTCCTTCCCCTAGGCCAGATCGCCGGCTGCGCCCGCCAGGTAGATCGCCGTGTAGTCCTGGTAATTTCGCGCATACGTACGAATCAGCTGCAAATCGGCCGCTTCCAGCACCCGCCGCACCTTGCCGGGCACACCCGCCACCAACGATCGGGGCGGAATCTGGGCACCCTCCGTCACGACCGCCCCCGCGGCAACAATCGATCCCGTGCCCACCCGTGCCCCGTTCAGGATGATCGCCCCCATCCCCACCAGCACCTCGTCCTCCAGAACGCATCCATGCACCAGGGCCCCGTGCCCGATCGTGCAGCCTGCGCCGACCACCACGGGCCACTGTCCACGTTGGCCATGCAGCACGGCATTGTCCTGCACATTGGAATGGGCCCCCACGCGAATGGAATGCACATCGCCACGAAGAACGGCATTCATCCACACGCTGGCTCCTTCGCCCATCTGCACATCCCCGATAACCTGCGCGGAAACATCGACATAGCAGCTGGAAGGAACGGTCGGCCAAAGCCCCGAAAACGAACGCAGCACAAGGGCACCTCACACACTTTCAGTGTAGCGGTCCCCGCACAGGCGGGCCACGGCGGCCTACCCGGTTTCTGTTACCGACGCGCGAAAGAAAAGTGTTCGGAAACACCCCTGCGGCGATATCCTGATTACGGCCAAGTTGGCAGGTTTGGAGGTGTTTTCCATGGCAGAGGTTCGTGTTCAGGAGGGTGAGCCCCTCGAAAATGCACTGCGGCGCTTCAAGCGCAAAGTGCAGACCGAGGACATCATCAAAGAAGTAAAGCGCCACTCCTTCTATCTCAAGCCAGGCGAAAAGCGCCGCGTCAAAGAAGCTTTGGCACGCAAACGCAATCGCAAGAAGGTTCGCAAGGAGCAGGACTAAGCTCCCATTCCAGGCATGAAATGTCCGGTTCAGGCAGTTTTGATCGTTTGTCCCCTGCAATACCGGGAGAGGGAGCTGAATCGGCTCCCTCTTCTGCGAATCAGCCTCTGGAGACGGGTGTACCGTCCCGGAAGGCACTCGGGCCCTTTGTTTGCTGCAAGTTGCTGTAAACGGCGCAAACTCCCGTCGCTGAAACCCTCCCTTCCGGGAGCCGGCGAGGCGATGCCGGTCTGCTCCTGAAAACTTGAGAGGGTGCTATGAACTTCGTGGATCGCCTACTGAAGTGCTCTGACTGCGGAAACGACTTTATCTTCACTGCCGGGGAACAGCTGTTCTTCGTGGATCGTCAGTTCAAGAATGATCCCAAACGCTGCAAACTTTGCAAGGCCAGGCGCGTCGGCCGGGCACGCACGGCCGGCAATTCCGGCAGTTCCGGCAATTCCGAAGGCGTCGAAGTCCTCACGGCTCTGCCGCTCTCGCGTACAGAAACCCGCACCGAATGCTCCTCCTGCGGTATCGAGACCACCGTTCCCTTCAAGCCTACCCAGGGCCGGCCCGTCTTCTGCCGCTCCTGCTTCCAGCTGAAGCGCCTGCCCTCCCTCACGCTCGAACATGCCCCGGCTGCGACGCCGCCTCCGCTCTCCCCGGCCGCCACCATGGAAGCCATCGCGGAGGCCCCGGCAGCCGCTCTCCTCGGCAACGAATTCCGCCTCGGTGAGCCCGGCGATGCGAGTCTTTCCGCTCTCACGATCCAACCAGGTGCCTAGCGGGACATCCGGTCTCGGCAGCCCCCGCAACCACAGGGACGGTCCTCCGCAAACGCCCGTCCTGCGCCGGGCAACAGCTTGGCTTTCCATGTTTCCCCTGGTTACGCCGTACCCTGGAGCCATGAAGCAGTTCTCCTGAAGGCGTGTGGCAAGGAATGCAGCTGGCGCGGTTTTCTCCTGGGAAAGCCCCCTCTTGTACGGTTTTCAGCGCCACGATCTCAGGAGAACTGCTCCATCCAGCCATGCTTCCTCTCCGTGACCTCTCCGAGTTCTCCCACATCTCCGAAGACACCACGCTGTTTCCGTGGAACAAACGCACCCTGCACCCGGCGCTGGCCTCCACCATCCCGGTAGCCGCCGCACTCGCCCTCGGCGATTGGACCGGTCATCGCAGCGCAGGCTCCATCGCCGCCGGTGCGGCCTTTACGGTCGGCTTCGCCGTCTTCCATGAGGCCCTCGCTTCCACCCTGCTCAGCATGTTTCTGCTGACAATCGGCATCGCCTCGGCGACCCTGGCAGGCAGCCTCGGCGCCGGCTGGACGCCGCTTACGCTTCTGCTCTGCCTCCTCGCCGCAGTGAATTACGGCCTGCTCTCGGGTCTGGGTGCCACGGCCGGCTGGATCGGCCAGCAATGCGGCGTCTTCGTCATCGTCTCCAGTTACTTCTCCCAGGGATTGCACTATGCCGTGGGCCGCAGCACGATGGTTCTGCTCGGGGGCGCGCTTCAAATGCTGACCTACTCCGCCTGGGACCTCCTGCGCCGGATCGAACCCGGTAAAGAAAAACCTTCAGCGCCCGTCTTCCGCCAACTCCGTACGCGCGCCCACCAGCTGTGGAGCCTGCTGCGCGGGGAACTCCGCTGGGGCAGTGACACCACCGCCTATGCACTCAAGCTCCTGCTTACCCTCGGCATCAGCACGGCCGTCTACCGCCGGCTGGGCTGGCAGAACGGCTATTGGGCCCCCATGACCGCCCTCCTCGTGCTCAAGCCGCAGTGGGCCAACACCCTCAGCCGCGGCA
>CAXTZL010000279.1:0-3914 GCA_964248555.1 uncultured Bryocella sp. | reverse complement strand
CGGAGAGCGCGCCGGCCCAGGAGTCGAAGATCTGGATGACGTCGGCGCCGGCGTCGACCTGCTGCTGGGCGTAAGCGGTGAGGACGGTGACCAGTTTTTCAAGGAGCAGGGGCCAGGCCTTGGCCGAGCCGGTGACGGGCTGGAAGTTGCGGAGTTCGTCGGGGCGCCAGGGGTGTTCGGGCTGGGAGCTTAGGGCGGAGACGGCTTCTTCGGCCAGGGGTGGGGCGTGGTCGGGAAGCTGGGCGGGGGCCAATGCAGATTCCTCCGCTGCGCTACGGAATGACAAAGTATCGCGGGCGACGGTGGGGGCGCTCGAGTACATCATGCGCTTGGTTTCGATGTAGTTGCGGGAGCTGCCGCCTTCGATCATGTAGCTGGCGAGGGTGAAGGGGGCGCCGATGAAGCCGATGATGCCGAGGGTGTCCATGCCCTGTGCGGGGGATGGCGGGGTGGTGGCGGGACCCACCTTAACCGGCTGCGCCGGTGAAGATGGGGCACCCGGATGGGGGTTGCCCGGATGGAGGGTGGGGGGGGTGGGGTTTGTGCGGGTGCTGAAGTGTTTGGCGACTTTGGCGATGGCCTCCGCTACGTAGTTTAGTTCGTCGGCGCGGTCGGTTTGGAGGGCTTCGACGTGTTCGAGGGTGCGGACGGGATTGTGCACGACGGGGCCTTCGCCGTTGACGAATTCGAAGTCGAGGCCCATGGGGGTGAAGGGGAGCAGGAGGTCGGCGAAGATGATGGCGGCGTCGACGCCGAGGCGCTCGGCGGCGGTGACCGTGACTTCGGCGGCGATGTCGGGGGTGCGGCAGATTTCGAGCAGCGTGTGGTGGCGGCGGACGGCCATGTATTCAGGCATGTAGCGGCCGGCCTGGCGAAGGAACCAAACGGGGGTGCGGTCTACGGGTTGGCGGAGGCAGGCGCGGACGAAACGGCTGCTGCCCTGGCCCCCGGTCCCGTTTTTTAAGTCTGTTCCGAATGCCATGGTGTGAAACCCCCAAGTCTTCAAGGCTAGCACCGGGTGGGGGGCGTCGCACGGCGGGGATGCAATGCAGCTACAAGCGCGCATTCCTCCGGAACTGACAACCAACCGCGATCACCCTCGCGTTAGGGCCGGTTATTGGCCGTATTGCCTGCGGAAGGGGATGTGGTAGACGACGCCGACGGTGCCGAGGGTGGGGGTGAACTGGAGTTCGCCGGTATTCCAGTGCTGGCCCTGGAGATCGAGCTTGAGGTCGAAGCTGTGAGTGACGGTGAGGTCGAGGCCGCCGCCATAGCTGGGGACCACGGAGTTGTCGCCGGTGTAGCCGGTGTTTTGTGGAAAGTGAATGTTGCCGGGACCGATGAGGAAGTCGAGGTAGGGGGTGACGCGGCCGAAGGTGTGGCCGGCGCGCAGGCCGAAGAGGTAGGTGTGTTCGGAGGCGATGCTGTTGCTGATGAGGTTGGCGCGGAGTTCGAGGGAGAGGTCGACGGGGAGGCGCTGGAGGAAGCGGGTGTAGTCGAGGCCGAAGGCGGCGCCGCCAGCGTTTAGGGGGCCATAGGCGGGGCTGGCAATCACGCCGCCGGCGAAGACGGCGATGTCGGCGGAGCGGCTGGCGGTGGAGCGGGCCTGGGCGTGGCTCCCGGGGACGACGAGGTTCGCGGCGACAAGGGTGAGGGTGAGGGCGGACAGAGACTGAGGGGTGGAGCGGGAGAAAGTCATGCAAGTTCACCAAATTCTTTGTTTTGTAAGGCTTCAGCGATGGCGGCTTGCGTCGTTCCGGGCGAGCCTTCCTTGGCGATCAGGTTAGACGCCCCAAGGGTCAACTTGCCAGCGGAGGTGCGCTTGCCTTTCCCAAAATGGGCACTGCGGTAGTCGAAGTTTGCGGGCCACGGTGTTACAGGGCTCCGGGTTTGGCTACACTGTTGCGGGGCTGTCGCGGTACTGCGGCCGCAAGAGAGATTTGCGTGCGTCCCTAGCCTCACACGAGAAAGTTGACTGAACCCTATGACGAACTACCTTGCGCTGCCGGCCGGGTCGAAGGCTCCGGAGCTGGTGAATGCCGTAATCGAAATTCCGCTGGATTCGAGCATCAAGTTCGAGTATGACAAGGAGCTGCATGTCTTCCGGCTGGACCGCAATCTGTACTCCGCGGTGCATTATCCGGGCGATTACGGATTTATTCCGAGCACCCTGGGCGATGACGGCGATCCGCTGGACGTGCTGGTGCTGGTGGACCGGCCGAGTTTTCCGGGGTGCCTGATGGAGGTACGGCCGATCGGGTCGCTGGAGATGGTCGATGGGGGTGAGGGTGACGAGAAGGTGCTGTGTGTCGGCTCCAAGAACCCACGCTATGCGGAGGTGACGGAGTACACGCAGGTTCAGCCGCATGTGCTGAAGGAAATTGCCGAGTTTTTTGGGACGTACAAAAACCTTGAGAAGAAGACGGTAGAGATTGGCGGTTGGAAGGATGCGGCATTTGCGCGGGAGCTGGTGACGAAGGCGCAGAAGATGTATGCGGAGAAGAACGCGGCGAAGTAGGCCTGGAGTGCTTTTCTTTACCGTGTAGTTCTGCTGCCGGGAGAAGCTCTGTAGAGATAGCGGTGTGGCGCAGTAGATCTGCGTAGGTCCTGAGAAGGCGCTGGCCTGCTCAAGAATCCTGGAGCCGGTTTGTCCCGTGTGGGGTGGACCGGCTTTTCAGCATCTCGATGCAGGCGTAGACCAGGGCGCCGGCGAGGGCGACGAGGGCGGCGAAGACGAGCGCTGGAAGCGAGCCGACACGCTCCCCGCGGGCGGACCAGAGGGCGAAAAGGATGAGCAGAGCGGGGCCGAGGGCGCTGAGAGTTGCACCCGGCATGCCGCCGGGGATGCGAAAGGGGCGAGGGAGGCCGGGTTCGCGGCGGCGGAGTACGAGCAGTGCGACAAATTCGAGCAGAAGTGCGGCGCCATAGAGGACAAGGTCGATGGAGATGAGCCGCTCAAAGCTGAAGCGCAGGGCGAGGGCCCAGAGCGCGGCGCAGGCGACGAGGGCGGCGTATGGCACGCCGCGCGCGTTTTCGCGATGGAAAAGGCGGGGCAGGAGGCCATCGCCGGCCACCGCGTAGGGGACGCGGGCGTAGCTCATCATGAGGGGATTGAACATGCCGACGCCGTTGATCATGCCCCCGAGGACGACGGCGAGGCCGAGCCAGGGGCCGGCGAGGGCGGTGGCGGCGTCGGTCCAGGCGCCGGTGGAGAAGCGGGCGGCGCCCAGGCCGGCGAGGCCGACGGCGAGCAGGGGCAGGATGTAGGTGACGGCGACCAGGGCCGCGGCCGAGAGCATGGCGCGCGGGTAGTTGCGCTGCGGGTTTTCGACCTCCTGGGCGACGGTGGAGGCGTTATCCCAACCCATGTAGTTCCACATGGCGACGGCGATGGCTCCGGGGAGATCGCGCCCCGGGACGGCGGCGAACAGGGCGCCGGTGCCGCCGCCGTGCCAGCGCCAGAGCGCGGCGGCGATGAGGACGGCGAAGGGCGCGAGCAGGACGGCGAACAGGGCGACCGAGCTTTCGCCGACGGCACGGGCGCCGCGCAGATTCCAGAGTGTGCAGCCGATAACGACGGCGAGGGCCCAGAGCGTGCCGCGATAGCCAGAGGTCCAGGCGGGGGCGACGCGGCCGAGATAGAGGACGAAGATGGTGGGGTAGATCGCCATGTCAGAGACGCTGGCGGCGAGCGAGAGCCAAGCTTCCTGAAAGCCCCAGAAGCGGCCCAAAGCGCGGTGGACCCAAACGTAATAGCCGCCTTCGGCGGGGATGCTGCTGGCGAGTTCGCCGACCATGAGCGCGGTGGGCAGGCTCCAGAGAAATGGCAGAACGGCGAGGATGACCAGGGCGCGCCAGTAGCCGGCCTCCCCGATGATGTCTTCGAGGCCGTAGGGGCCGCCGGCGACCATGAA
>CAXTZL010000278.1:0-3925 GCA_964248555.1 uncultured Bryocella sp. | reverse complement strand
TCTCTGCCCGCGCCGCGCGCGTCTCCATCAGACCCATGCCCTGCATCGCGACAAAAGCCGCCGAATACCCGCCCGCCTGCCCAACCCGTGTCAAAAACTGCCGCCTACTCACACCCATCCGTACGCTCCCCAATCGATTCCAGTCCTCTTTGGAAAAAGGAACAGCAAGGGCGCGGCAACCAGCCGGCACCCGAAGGCGATCTCCTCCTCCAGCGCGGCTGGCGGAAGAATTTATTGCTTTTTAGTGATTCCACTCCAATGTACCCCACGGAAGCGCCATTACCAATGTCAAAAAGGCGTCGACGCGCCTCCCCTGGCGATCAAGCCGCGCCAAAAACACAAAGCCCGGAAGCAGAGGCCCCCGGGCTCTATTTCAAATGGCGGCTGAGTGGCTCCTTCTGAGCCCAGTCCCCAGGGAATCCAGCCCTGCGGAGATGCTGCAGAACCACGCCAGCCGAACTCAGTGTGTGGTCAGCGTCAATGTCGTCGATGACGTGATAGCCGAGGTTACCGAATCCCGGCCCGTCAACGTCAGCGTATAGTTCGTGGTGGTCGCCGTCGGCACCGTGGTGGTCGTACTCTCGCCCGTACCATTACCAGAGCACCCGCTCAAACCGATGCCTAATATGGTCAGCATTCCCACCGCCAGCAGCATTGGCAGCCGCCGCGTGCGGCGGCGGGCCGCAAAGCCCGTCATCAGCAACCCCGCCAACATCGCCATCTCCGGCTTGCCTTTCCAGGGCCTCGCCGGGGCAGGTGCCAAACCGGCCTTCTGCGTCACCACTGTCACCGGCCGCATGTAGGGCGAGTTCGTCACCGAACCGCACACCGCCGTACCCACACCGATATAAAGCGAAGTGGTCGTCGTGGGTGCCGTACCCAGCACCGGCAGGGCGTCAATGCTGTAACAGACGTTCGTACCCGCGCTGCCCGTCGAAAGCGTCCACACAATGCTGCCCGTATAGCCTCCGCTCGGTGTTGCCGTTACGGTCGAGGTGCCCTCTGCCCCCGTGGCCACCGTCAAGCTCGTGGCCGCCAGCCCAAATGATCCCGTGGCAATCGTTCCCGCCGTAATCGTCACCGTCGTGACACCCTTGGAACCCGCATGGACCGAATCCCCGGAATACACCGCCGCAATGACATGAGTCCCACCCGTGCTGGGAGCGGTGAGGGTATAGCTGGCAGAACCATTGGTAAGCGCGACCGTCGTCGCCGTACCGCCATCCACGCTCACCGCCACCGTGCCGGTCGGGGTCACCGTGCTTGTGCTCGTGGAAGTCACATTGATCGTGACCACGTCGGCGGCGCCGGCAGCAGGCTGCCCCGTCGCCGGAGCGAGCGTTGTGACCGTGTTCGGCAGTGCCGAATTACTCGTCGAAGGCCATGCGGAAACCAGATTCGCAAAGTTCAGTGAGCCCAGTCCCGTCGCTTCGTCATATCCCGCGCCGGCCGCAAATCCCGAAGCTCCCGCCGTAGAGCAATAGGTCGCCGAGGCGATCGTGCACGCATTCGTGCCGGAGATGATGTCGTGAAATGCCGACGCATACGTCGCCGGGTTGCTCGCCAGGGAATACAGCTGCGGGTTCAGCAGCCCCTGCCCCGTCGCATGCTTTACCTGGTTTAACAGGGCCGTCATACCGGCCATCACCGGCGCCGCGAAACTCGTTCCGCCGGCAATTAATAGGTACTTGCCCGAGGAATCTCGGAACCCGTTCGTGCAACTAGCCGTCAAGTCCTCTGCCTGCAAATCCGCTAAATCGCTGCTGCAGTAGAGAAACCCCGGATTTTGTACCGCCGACAGCAGCGACACATCCGGCACCAGCCGCGTCGCTCCCGTGGCAATGCCTGCAACCCCGGCCTGCCAGCTCGGCCGCGCAAACACAACGCTCGCGCCACCACCGCCGGAGGAAACCCCGTAGCTGCTGGAATCCTCGTTCCAGGTCACCTCCGGCACGTAGCTCAGCAGGGAACTCACGGCATCCGTTCCCGAAGCCGCACTCCAGTACGTGGTCGACCCCGCAGCGGAAGCACCCGCCGTCATCTGCGTTCCGCCCACCCCCGTCACATACGGGCTGCTGGCCGGAAAATTCACCGCCAGCTGCTCCTGCACTGCCGTGGTCTGGTTGGTGTAGCCCAGGCAGGCCTCCGAGCCCGCATCGCCGGAAGAGGCCACAATCGTCTGTCCCTGCGCCACGGCCTGCGCGTAATACGAGTTGTACGCATTCAGCGTCGCTACCGCGGTCAGCGGTTCGCACCGCCCGTAGCTGACGCTGATCACGGGAGCAATATTTTCCGTGATGGCATAGTCCAGCGCATCCAGCACGCTCGTACTCGCATTGTCACCGACATACACCAGGTACACGGTCGCTCCGGGTGCCGTGCCCCCGGCATATTCGAGATCAATATCCGACTCGCCCTCATCCCCGGACGAGATCCCCGCCACCCCGGTATTGGGCATCAGCACCAGGTTCGGCGCATTCGCCGGAAGCCCCGCAGCCGTCCGGAACGCCGTCACATCCGCGGTCGTAACGTACGACTGCCCTACAACCGCAATCGATTGCCCCACCCCCGTAAAGCCGGCGTTGTACTCCGCCTGCACGTTGTACATTGTCGCGATGTCTTTGGGCGTCAGGTAGTGCGCCTGACTCTGGCTGGAGGTGTAATCCGGACGGATCGCCTGCGCGTGCGCCAGCCGAACCTGGGGCTTCGGGCGAAAGTCGGAGGTATGTAACACCGCCGCCACCACCGGCGCCAGGGTAGCCGGCAACGAGAGATCGCTCGAGGGCCCGAAATGGCTTTCACCGTTCAGGGAATAGTGATGCAACGAGGTTCCAAACGCCGACCCAACCGACCCCGCGGTGCCGGAAAACGTCACGGCATTGCGGCTGCGGTTCACGCCCTCCACGCTGAATCCCTCTCCCTGCAGCCACGTCTCCACCGTCGCCAGGTCGGCATCGGCCACGCCAAAGCGCGCCGCAAAGGTGTCCGGCGTCAGCCACTGGTGATACTGGGCCGAATTCGGATCCTGCTGCGCCGCCAGCAGCGTCTGCAGATCCGCCTCCTGCGCCGCGGAGCGCGCAAACACCAGCGTGATCCCCTTCAACGCCGTCCCCGACGGCAGGGCCCCATTGTCCGTAGACATCGCCGCCAGCGGCGTCCGTGACCCCTTCAGGAGGGTAGTGGAAGGGCCGGAAATCGGCTCAAGCAGCCTCACCGCAGGGGTCTGCGCCGCGGCAGTCAAACAAAATGTCGAAACCAGGGCAAACCAGGCGGAGCGCAGAAAAGGGCGAAGCTGCTGATTCAACAAAACGTCTCTCCAGGTCGCCCGCGCCGGGACTACGGGGCTATGTAAAGGAATTCAACATGGAGGTAGACGCAGTTTCAGCAACAAAGTTCCGCACGCAAAATTTGCATTGCTATGCAACTTCCAGGGGAGAGCCGGTTTTGCGTCGGGCAAACCCGCACGCCTGCCGTCACTACAACCCCAGGGCTACCCCAGGCGGGAAACCCAGTTCCCTGACCAGTTCCTCCTGCCGCACCTTGCGCTGTTCCCCGGTCGCAAACTCCTTCACGGTGGCCACCCCGTCCCGCACCTCATCCTCACCCAGAATCACAATACGCCGGGCCAATCGGTCGGCCACCTCAAAGGCCCGCCGCAGCTTCGCGCCGCCGTCGCCCACCTCTACCGCGCAGCCAGCCCGCCGCAACTCCCGCGCCAGCGCCAGCGCCGCCGGATTCTGCGCCGTTCCCAACGGCGCAAGGTACGCATCCAGCTTCGGCGCAACCGCGATCTCCCCCGCCTCGGCCGCGTCCAGATCCGCCTGTGCCTGCAGCGTCAAAATCAGCCGGTCCTCCCCAATCGCAAACCCAATCCCCGGCGCCCGCGGTCCGCCCAGAATCTCGCTCAGCCCGTCATACCGGCCGC
>CAXTZL010000277.1:0-3948 GCA_964248555.1 uncultured Bryocella sp. | reverse complement strand
TGGACGCTGGCGACGACGATGTCGAGCTGGGCGAGGGTGTCGTTTTCGAGGTCCATTTGGCCGTCGAGGAGGATGTCGCATTCGACGCCGGCGAGGAGGCGAAAGGGGACGGTGGGTTTGTGGGCGAGGGGGTTTTCGGCGGCGAGTTGGCGCTCGTAGCGATCCCATTGCGGGCCGCGGCCGCCTTCGAACTCCTCGTGGAGTTGGGCGGAGACTTCGCGGATTTTGGCGGCGTGGAGCAGGGCGCGGCGGTCGTCCATGCCGCCGGTCATGGTCAGGAGCTTGGAGTGGTCGGTGACCGCGATGTATTCGAGGCCGCGGAGGATGGCGGCTTCGGCCATGGCGCGTATGGAGTCGGCGCCGTCGGACTCGAAGGTGTGCATGTGGACGTCGCCGCGCAGGTCGGAGCGGACGATGAGATGCGGGAGCGTGTGGGCGGCGGCGGCTTCGATTTCGCCGGAGTTTTCGCGAAGTTCGGGAGGGATGTAGTCGAGGTCGAGGGCGTTGTAGATTTCGGCCTCGGTGGCGGAGGCGATCACGGTGTTGTCTTCGACGCGGAGCAGGGCGTACTCGCTGAGCGTGTAGCCGCGCTTGATGGCGCGCTGGCGCAGGGTGACGTTGTGGTGCTTGGAGCCGGTGAAGTATTGGAGCGCGGCACCGTAGCTGGCGCGCGGCAGGAGGCGGACGTCGACCTGGAGGCCGTTGCGGAGGTTGAAGCTGACCTTGTTCTGACCCTTGGCGAGGAGCTTGTCGATTAGGGGAAGGCTGGCGACGTGCTCGACGGCGGCGGAGACGACGTCCGGTTCGCAAGCGGGACCGGTGACGAGGAGGTCGACGTCGCCGATGGTTTCGCGGCCGCGGCGGAGGGAGCCAGAGGGCGTGATGGTGTCGATGCCGGGAAAGGCGCGAATGAGTTCGGCGACGCGTTCGGCGTGTTCGCGGGCGACGTCGATGCGGAAGCGGGCGCTGTTTTTGCGGTGGTCTTCGATGCCTTTGAGGAGCTTTTCAGTGAACTTGGCGCCCATGCGCGGGAGGGTGAGCAGGTCGCCGCGCTTGGCGGCTTCTTCGAGGGCGTCGATGTCGGCGACGCCAAGCGCGGAGTAGATGAGCGCGACGGTTTTGGGACCCATGCCGGGGAGTTTCAGCAGGCCGAGCATGCCGGGCTTGTAGCGGGTGAGGAGTTCCTCACGCAGGGGCATGGTTCCGGTTTGAACCAGATCGCGGATGTTGGCGGCCATGCCCTTGCCGATGCCGCCAATGGAGAGCAGGGCCTTGGGGTCGGCGTCGGGGAGGGTGAGGGTTCCGAGTTGGGTGGTCTGCTGCTCGACGGCCTCGGCGGCGCGGCGGTAGGAACGGATGCGGAAGGGGTCGGCACCGTCGATTTCGAGGAGGGAGGCGGTCTCGTCGAGCAGGCGGGCCAGGGTGATGTTGTCCATAGGGGAAGTTGTACGTTGTAGGTTCTACGTTGTACGTGGTTCGTTGGCAGAACTGACCGTGGAAGAACCTCAGGCTTGAATTGTTAGCAGGAGCGAGGCTATTTGAAGGCGGGTTCGGGGGTGGCGTGTTGGCGTTGGGAGTTGTAGAGCAGGACGCCGATGAGGGTTTTGCCGTCTTCGATTTCGCCGCGGTGCATCATGGCGAGGACTTCGGAGAGCGGGGTCATGAGGAGCTCGATGCGCTCGTCGTCTTCGGGCGTGGCTTCGCCCAGGGTGAGGTCTTCGGCGAGGACGATGTTCATGGCTTCGGAGAGGAAGCCTGGGCTGGCGTAGTAGGTGCTGTGCCTGGACCACTTTGCGGCGCGGTAGCCGGTTTCTTCGACCAGCTCGCGTTTGGCGGCGGCCATGAGTTCCTCGCCGGGCTCGATGCGGCCGGCGGGGAGCTCGAGCAGGAACTTGCCGGCGGCGTGGCGGTACTGGCGGATGAGCAGGATGCCGGGGTCGGCCGGGTTCGAGGTGGTGTTGACGGCGAGGACGACGACGGAGCCGTTGTGGCGCACGACGTCGCGTTTGGCCGTGACATTGCCGGGTTCACGGACTTCGTCGGCGGTGACATAGAAGATGCGGCCCTTGTAGACGGTCTCGGAGGAGAGGACCTCGGCGGTGCCGGTGAGGTGTTGGCCGGAGCGGTGTTGGATGTCCTGAGTCGGATCCTGGTCTGCCATGCGCTTCAGTATACGAAGGCGATGGCGGGTGGTGGGATGGTGGTGGGGGATCGATTTTGACTGGGCTTTTGCATCCGAACTGCATCAGGACGCGGCGGGGCGCATCCAAAGGGACGCAGATCGTGTGCGCCCTTCATCTATGCAGGTAGAGTGTTATCCCGTTTCGTCGCTTCCCGGCAGCTCCGCGCTGTTCCGGGCCTTTGCGGAATCTGAAGACCCGGCGACCGTGGAGCAGATGCGGCGATGGTACCCGAGCGATCCGTTTCGGTTTGACTGGGCTAAGACGGCGCCGGTGTTACCCGCAGAGCACAGGGAGCGGCTGGCTTCAGCGTTGCTGACGCAGGCGGATTTATTTCAGGCGGGTGAGGCGGCGCGGGCGAATATTGCGAAGCTGCGCGACGGGGCGGCGGCGGTGGTGACGGGGCAGCAGGTGGGGCTGTTTGGCGGGCCGCTGCTGACGTTTTTGAAGGCGTCGACTGCCGTGCGCAAGGCCCAGGATGCGACGCGGCTCTCGGGCCGGGAGCATGTGCCGGTCTTTTGGCTGGCGAGCGAGGACCATGACGTCGCCGAAGCGGACCAGGTGCATTTGCCGGGCAAAAGCGGAGTAGAAACGCTGCGGGCCGGTGTGGGTGTGGCTGGCGTGGCGGCTCCGGCAGGGGCTCTGCCGGTCGGCGAGGGGATGGACGCGGCGCTGGCGCAGGCCGAGGAGCTGTTGGGGTTTGCGCCGGTTTGCGAGGTGCTGCGGGCGGCTTACACGGATGGCCCCGGCTACCAGGCGACGATGGCGAGCGGGATTGGGCGGCTGTTGAGCCATGTGTTTGCGGCGCAGGGTCTGGTGGTGATGGATGCGTCTTCGCGTGCGTTCCATGCGCTGGGCGCGGAGGTGTTGCGGGCGGGGATTGAGCGAGCAGAGGAGCTGGAAGAGGCGCTGATTGCGCGGTCGGCGGAGCTGGAAGCGGCTGGATTTCATGCGCAGGTGAAGGTGGCGGCGGAGATGAGCCTGCTGTTTTTGCTGGTGCCCACGGCGTCTGGTTTGACGGAGCGGCTGGCGTTGCGGCGGACGCGTGAGGGTGCGTGGAAGGCTGGGTCGCGGGTGTATTCCACAGCGGAGTTGCTGGCGATCCTGGAGGCGGAGCCGGAGCGGCTGAGCCCCAATGCGCTGCTGCGGCCGGTATTTCAGGATGCGATCCTGCCGACGGCGGCGTATGTTGGGGGGCCGGCGGAGATTGCATATTTTGCGCAGTCGGCGGCGGTGTTTGAGAAGGTTTTAGGGCGTGTGACGGCGGTGCTGCCGCGGTTGTCGGCTACGTTGGTGGAGCCTTCGGTCGGGGCGTTGCTGGGGCGGCATGAGGTGCAGTTTTTGTCTGTGTTCGAGGCCAAGACGGCAGAGGAACTGGCGCTACGGCTGGGAGCGCGGTCGATGCCAATTGAAGCCAAGCGGAAGCTGGCGGCGACGGGCAATGCGCTCGATGCGGAGCTGGGACCGCTGCTGGAGTACATGACGGCGATGAGCCCGGAACTGGGGCGGTCGGCGGGTGTGAGTGCGAGCAAGATGCGTTACCAGATGAACCGGCTGCGGCGAATGGCGGCGCGATTTCAGGTGGAGCGCGAGGGGTCGTTGCGGAAGCAGGCGGACGCGATTGCCCTGAATTTGTACCCGGGCGAGCATTTACAGGAGCGATTGCTGGGCGGAATTTGGTTTTTGGCGCGGCTGGGCGACGATTTGGCGCAGGTGCTGGTGGATCATGCCGGGCAGGAGTGTGCGGGGCACCGGGTGCTGTTCTTTT
>CAXTZL010000276.1:0-3985 GCA_964248555.1 uncultured Bryocella sp. | reverse complement strand
CCGCACTCGCCTGTGCCTGGATCAGACTTCAGCTATATGTGGATACCGCCTAGGGACCCACCTCGCCCACATGCCGTTGGAGCGACTTTGTCGTATAGTACAGCGCGTCGGAGGAGGCGAGAACGTGCGGGCGTCGTCCTTCTGCACGGTATGGCTCTTCACCTCCGGTGCTCCTGTGCGCGTCGTGTCGCGGCTTCCAATCCATGCGAAAAACTCATCATACCTGCGTTCCGGAGGCACTCGTGTGATTCGTCCTGGGCCTGCTGTTGCTGCAAGCTTTGCGCACGCCAGAGCGATGTATGCTCAAGGCATGAATTTTCAGCCGAGGGTGCAGGCGGTGGTGGTGCTGTATAAGACGACGGTGCAGGCTTCGGCCACGATGCAGTCCTTGCGCGAGATTTTTGCTGCCCAGCCGGCGACTGCAGCACGTTTCGATGTGCTGCTTTATGACAACAGTCCGGAGTCCTCCCGGTCGCAGGATGAAGGGGAGGATTTAGCCGTTCTCGGCAGCACAGCAGGAATCGCCCCTGAATACTGTCATGATCCCAGCAATGGTGGGCTGGCCAAGGCGTACGGCTACGCCTTGGAGCGAGCGGTAGGAAGCGGTCTTGATTGGCTGCTTCTGCTGGATCAGGACACTACGCTGACGGCAGAGTTCTTTGTGGCGTTGCTCGGGACAATCGAGGCAGACCCGCCAGCGAATGTGTGCGGTATGGTCCCCCGACAGGTGCGGGACGGAGCTCTGCTGTCTCCAAGGATCGTGCGCGCCGGGCGGGAGCTACCCGTAGCGGATGGCGTCGCCACCGAGCGTCTGATTGTCTTCAATTCCGCCGCTTGTCTCCGCGTGAAGGCATTGGCGCGCATCGGCGGGTTCCCGCAGGAGTTCCCGCTGGACTACCTCGACCATGTGGTGTTCCATCGGTTGCAGGCTGCGGGCGACCGGCTTCTGGTGCTGCCGGTCAGTATCGAACACCGGCTTTCGGTTAAGAACCTGGCTGAGGAGATGAGCCTGGAGCGCTATCGGGGACTGCTTGCGGCAGAGTGGGGCTATATTCGCGAGGTGAAGCCGAAAGGTGGACCTTTGGTGCAGCGCGTGCGACTGCTGCAGCGAGCCCTGAGCCAGAGCAAGATGCCGGATAAACGGTACGCCCGGCAGACCCTGGCTGCTGCCTTTGCCGCCCAGCCCCGGCGGTAATGTTTCATTGCCGCAGAACTCAGCTTTGCCTGGCTCCGAAATAGCAAATCGCTGTTTTTGCCAGTCGCTGTACCGGGCTGACTCGCTATGACCAAGCCAGGACAAGACGCAGAAAATCCAACTTGCAACGGTGCCCTGAGATGGGGTGACTCTTGGCGAAAAGAAAGCGCGCCGATTGAGACGAGGGCACCCCCGGAAAGCACAGGTTGTCACCCGGCGTTCCGTCCCGAAGCGCCGCGAGTGGCACAAGTTGAGCAGAAACCACTTGACACGACCGTGTTGATAAGTTCCGAAGTGATCGCTATCCTGCAGTACTACACCAAGGGCGCACCTCAATTGTGAGATGGATTCAGGTTGTAAGCCGAGCGAGACGGCTGGTGATTTGCTCTCCACGCATCGGCTAGTTCACCACGCATCAACCGGTTCACCACGCATCAACCGGTTCACCACGCATCAACCGGTTCACCACGCATCAATTCCGGATTGTGAAGAGTTGGGTCTGGTCGGGTCCAGCAATCGACGCCTCTCCCTGTGAGAGTTCATCGATGGCGGTTGCCTTTCGGTTGCGCCAAAAGTCCGCAGCACCTTTGAGCATTGCAACGACGGCGTCGGGTCGTCCGCCTAGAAGGAAGGGTCCTGCGCGTCGGGCAACATAGACCGGGAAAAAGGCTAGAGCCTTGATCCGGTTGCGCCCGTGTGCGTGCAGGAATAGGTTAAATAGACGATTGCGAGTAATGTGAAAGGCATAAAAGGGCAGGCTTGGGTTCTTCACCGACCAGAAGTCGGTGCGGTTCTCTTCGCCTTCGGAGTTGCTACCGCCCTGAGCACGGTGCAGGATGAGCACAGAAGGGACATATCGTATCGAGAACCCCTTCCCAGTGGCTCGAAGGCACCACTCCACATCTTCCTCATACATGAAAAAGCGTGAATCGAAACCCCGGACGACTTCCATGGCGGAACGCCGCATGAAAAGGGCGCAGCCGGAGGCAAAGGTTACATCTCGCTCCACCATCGCCACCGGTGCCGTTGCGCTCTGATTGAAGCCGGGCGTAAACACGCTTGCCCGCCGCCAGTCCACGTCGCCGCCTCCATACCAGAGCTTTTGAGGATCGTCGCGATAAGCGATCCGGGGCGTGAGAATGGAAAGCTCGGAATGAGCGTAGAGATATGCTTGCAGTCTTGCAATGGAGTCGGGAAACACTGAGGCGTCGTTGTTGAGTAAAAACAGGTACTGGCAGGCCGTGTTTTTCAGCGCCCAGCGGATTCCCACGTTGTTGCCTCGGCCAAAGCCCAGGTTTTCGCCGGCATCTATGAGATGAGCCTTAGGATGTTGCTCTAGAACTCTAGCCAGTTCTGGATCGCCAGGTGTCGTGTCCACGACGACAATCTCGACCGGGACCACGGAACTTTGTAGTGAAGCAAGGCAGATTGCGGTATCGGCTGCACCGTGGTAACTGACAAGGATGACACAGGTCTCCGGAACAGCGGAAAGTAAGGACGTTTCTAAGTCTTCGCGGGGCGGTATCACCAGATTAGGCCAATCTTGAAAGGGAACTCGGCGAAGCGAGAGACCCCGGGGAGACGGTATCTTCCTCAATCATCAGATTTGCCAAGTCGAACCCTGGCGCAACATGGTGAAAATCCAAATGCAGGGCGAAGGATGGCATAGGCACCCATAGGCGGGCCCGGAGACCGAACACATTCTGCCATGGGCTGTGGATCCAGGCTTTAACGAGAATTCTTCCGAAAAGATCGTCTTTCGCAGCATATTTCAGCATGTTGAACAGATTGAAGACTCGGTATTTCGTGAGGCTGATCCAAAGGCTGGTGTCATAGTTCCGACGCTCATAGCTGCGAAAGATGCCCTGATAACGAACTAGACTGCCTTTAGTGGTCAGAAACGTCAGACAGGTCGAGGCTGCATTGCGCCAGTGAAGACCGGCATACACCTGCACCCATTTGGGAAAGTCGTGAAAATCCAGGTTGTAGTCATCCGGATGGTCGAAGGGGGAGACGAAGTGAACATCCTGTCCATGCTGAAGAAAACCGATAAGAATCGAAAAATCGACTGGCCGGTAAAGATAATCATCTTCTGCGAAGTAGATCGTCTCGGCGTCACTCTGCATTAGCAGAATATCGAGTTGCTTTGAAAAGGTACCGTGATTCCCAGCCTGATCCAGGAGGACAAGAACAAGATCTTCTGGCGAGAAGTAGCGCCGAAACAGATCCACATAGGTGTCAGGACAGCTATCGAGAATGGCCCAGATCTTGACTCGCAGGGTTCCCAAAGACCGCTTGAACGATCGCAGACACAGTTCTGCCTGTCGAAGTTTGTCTGAATCGAAAGGTAGTCCGTGCGAGGGTTTTGAAACCTTCGGGTAGATGCGGTATGCGACTGCCAGTTCGTACATCGCAACTCCCAAAGTGGATCTACCTAGAGTAGAAGGCGGCGGTAACAGCAGACAGCACTATGGCAGGACCGCCGCCCTTGATTGCGGCCTTTAGCTCGTTTGTCGGCACAAAAAGAATATCGTCCGGCTCCAGAACGAGATCGGGGGCGGAGCCCTTCAGAATCTTCGCCACGTTGACATCAATCAGCACCTGCTGCCCATTCTGCTTGCGTACGATACGGCTGTCTCCGGAAGCAGCTTCGTAGCCGATACCCCCCGCAAGTGCGATAAGTTGGGCTACTGTGGTTCGGCTGGAGTTCTTTAACTGAAAGCCACCCTGCATTTTGAATGCGCCAACTGCATACACTACGCCAACCTTGTCTACACGGATTTGATCGCC
>CAXTZL010000275.1:0-3996 GCA_964248555.1 uncultured Bryocella sp. | reverse complement strand
AATCAGGTGCTCTACCAGCTGAGCTACGCCAGCCCAACAACACACAACGCCGCCTGAAACAGCGCAGCGCCTACCGAAAACAATACCACAGGGCTGGCGGCTGCGAACACCTCTCGCGTGTCCTGTTTTGACTCACTCTGCGCCCTCTTCCACCTGCCCGTGCTGTGCACAGCCAGCCCTCTTTCCCCGTCTATTCTCTGCAGATTGCTAGAAGATCTCAAAACAGTGCAACGATGACCGCAAGATCCTGCCAGGGCAGCCGAGCCGATGATACGATGTCGGCCATGCAGTCCCGCGCACGACGGCTCCGGAACCGGATTCCGCATCGGGTCCCGGCCAGGGTAACGCCCCACGCCCTTCTGACGTTTCTGCTCGCCCTGGGCCTGAGCGCCGCTGCCGCCCACGCCCAGGCCACCCCTGACACCGACGGGCCGCTGCAGGCCAGCTCCGATACCAGCCACCCCCACCCGCTCACCAACGACACCATCCTCCGCATGAGCAAGGCCGGCCTCGACGACACCCTCATCCTCCAAACCATCCAAACCCAGCCCGGCGCCTACGACACCTCCCCGGACGACCTCATCACACTCAAAAACGCCGGAGTCTCCCAGCGGGTGATCGCCGCCATGCAGGCCCGCGGCGCGGGCCTTGCCATCCACTCCACCCCAGCCACCATCGAGCCCTCCCCGCTCGTGGCCGGCATCGATGACATCGGCGTCTATTACCGGGATAAAAATGACCAGTGGGTCCCGCTCAAGACCGAGCGCGTCCAGTTCAAATCTAGTGGCTGGCTCAAAAACGCCGCCACCGATGGCCTAGTCAAACAGGACATGAACGGCCATCTCGACGGCCCAAGATCGCCGCTGATTCTTCCCACCGGCGTCCAGATCCTGATCTACACTCCCACCGGCACCCAGGCCGAGGAGTACGACTTCCTGCGCTTCGAACAACACTCCAACAGCCGTGAGTTCCGCGTCAAAACCGGCGGTCTCTTCCACTCCGAAACCGGATCGCAGCGCGATGAAATCGTCTTTCAGCCCAAAAAAGTCGGCAGGGACATGTACACCTTCACCGTCCCGGCTGACATCGAAAAAGGTGAATACGGCGTCCTGCCGCCCGGCTCCTCCAACGTGCCCGGCCTTTCCAATGCCGGCAAAATCTTTACCTTCTCTATCCGCGAGTAGCCTCACACCCAGACCATGTTGAAGAAACGTTCCCGATGGCCGCTGTGGGTAGGACTGGGGCTGGTCGCCCTCTTTGCCGTTCTCCTCTTTCTGCGCGCCAAGGCGCCCCCGGAAGCCGCCAGGCTGCTGCCCGAAAGCGACGCCATCCTCTATATCAACCTCCGCCCGCTGCGCGCCATCACGCACTGGGATGAGCCCGGCAACCTCCTGGTCCCCCATCGAAGCCGCGATCTCCAGCACTTCATCGACGCCACCGGCATCGACCCCGAGCACGATCTCGATAGCGCCGCCTTTGCTCTCCACCGCACCGCCGACCCACACGGCCCCAACGGCCCGGTGGCCTACTCCGAAGTCTTCGTCGGCCACTTCAATGGCGAAAAATTCCGCGCCTATCTCGGGACCCTGACCCGCACGACGGAAACCTATGCCGGCCACAAAATATTTCTCATCCCCATCGAGGGCCGTACCCTGCGCGTCACCCAACTCGGCTACGACACGGTCGCCGCCTCCAACACCCCCGCCGCCGAGCAGATCCACTCCATGATCGATCGCGCCAACGCCGCGGCCCTGTGGCGGCCCGGCTCCTCCCTCCTGGCCGCCCGCTTCCATGACGTGCCCTTACTCGCCCTCGCCTGGGGCATCGGCCGTATCGGCCTTCCCTTCGGCCAGAATGGCCGCCTTTCCGTCATGGGCTTTGAGCTTCCCGTCCCCGTGGACACTGATCTCGTCGCCAGCCTGCGCTACCGCGGCACGCTCCACCTGCGCGTTGAAGAAATCGCCCCGGACACCCTCGCCGCACAGCACACCACGGATTCAGTCAACGGCATCCTTAGCCTCGTCCGCGGCGTCGCCAGCGAGGTCCAGCCGCATACCCCGCGCGAATCCGCCATGCGCGACCTGCTGAGCTCCCTCTACACCGCCCAGCACGGCAATCGCGCCGTTCTCAACGCCGCCGTCAGCCTGCAGGACGCCGGCTATCTCGCCGCAACCGACACTCTTCCCTCCGCACACGGCTCCCAACCCCCGGCAACTGCCGAAACGCTCCCCTCCGTGGGCAACGCCGAACCATCGCACTGACCTCCGTCCTTTCTCTATCAGCTGAAAACGATCGCAATCCTGGCATCCTCCGGGTCCACAGTCCACGCTCACGGGCTGTAACCTAGCTCTCAAACGGGTAGACAACTGCACGTCGCACGGAACCTGCTCTAAGGACCTTCCTTCCCATGGCAAATCTTCTGCGGCCGGCGGGACACGCCCGGCGGTCAACTCTTCTCGCATCGATCTCCGTCGCTCTTCTCGTCTCTCTGCCGGCTTGCTCCAAAGCCCAGGGCATGGAAGCAAACCTCCCAACCATTCCAGCGATTCAGACCACGGCTCTCGATGGACACGCCGTCAGCCTTCCTGCGGCCCTGCCCGCAGGGGCGACGGTGCTCATCCTCGGCTTCGGACGGCACTCCTCGAACGCCACCACGGCCTGGGAAAAGCCCGTACGTATGCAGTTGGCGCATCCTCCCGCCATTGGTTTCTTTGACATGGCCATGCTGGCGGAGATCCCCTCCTTCGCCCACTCTTTCGCCCTGCGTTCCATTCGCAAACAGGTGCCCGACGTCCTCAAACCAAACTTCCTCCCAATCTTCGACCACGAAGACGACTGGAAGCGCGTCGTCGGCTACACCCACGACCAGCCCGAGGCCGCCTACGTCATCCTCGTGGACAAGGCAGGCCGCGTACGCTGGTCCACGCACGAAGCCTTCTCTCCTGCCGTCTTCAACACCCTGCGCACCCAGGCCCAGCGCCTCGGCAACGAATAAGTTCAGCTCGGCAGCCGATGATGCACCAGGGGAAGTCCCGATCAGCCAGCCACGGCTGCTAAACCTCTCTGAAACCTAACTCCGTTGTCAGCCCGTCAAAACTGCGCCTCGCCGCACCCCATCGGCGCGGGAGCACCCTTGCATCCAACTCCCTGCAGCCACGGACGCGCTTCGGGCGCCGCTGCCACAGGAGATTCGCATGGGAATCAAGGATGTTTTGGGATTCGGTTCGGATAAAAAGGTACGCTACGCCATCGTCGGAGTCGGCGATATCGCCCAGGAAGACATGATGCCCGGCGTCGAACACACCGGCAACTCGGTCATGACCGCCCTCGTCACCTCCGACCCGAAAAAAGCTTCAGAACTCGGCGAAAAGTACGGCGTCAAGGCGACCTGGACCTACGAACAGTTCGCCGACGCCCTCACATCCGGCACCTTCGACGCCATCTATCTCGCCACCCCCAACTGGCGGCACGCCGAATTCATCGTCCCCGCCCTCGCCGCCGGCATCCACGTCCTGACCGAAAAACCGCTCGAGGTCTCCACCGCCAAGTGCGAAGAGATCCTCGCCGCCGAAAAGGCCAGCACCGCCAAACTCATGGTCGCCTACCGCCTCCACTTTGAGCCCGGCACCCTCGACACCATCAAGCAGGTCCGCTCCGGGGTCATTGGCCAGGTCCACACCTTCAGCTCCACCTTTGCGCAGCCAGTCGACCCCTCTAACCACCGTGCCCACTCCGGCCTCGGCGCCGGCCCCGTGCTCGACATGGGTCCCTACCCCGTCAACGCCGCCCGCTATATCTTTTCCGACGAGCCCACCGAAGTCGTCTCCGCCATCGGCACTACCCACCCCGAAACCGGCTTCGACCAGGACTTCGCCGACACCATCGCCGTCACGCTGAAATTTCCCCGCGAACGCCTCGCCCAGTTCAGCCTCAGCTACTACGGCGGCCCCTACAACAGCTGCATCTCATCTTGGAAACCCTCGCCTCATCCTACCC
>CAXTZL010000274.1:0-3999 GCA_964248555.1 uncultured Bryocella sp. | reverse complement strand
CCAGAAAGTCTCAAGCAAAACTCGCCCGCTCGCTACTCTCTAAATCGTGTGAACACTATGCAGATAGAAGTGCGGTGATTGGACGAGTGGAGATCACCCCGGAGCAGTATGCGCGTATTGAGGACAGCATGCCGGTGCAGCGCGACATGTGAGGCTTTCGAACCTGCAGTGTCTGAACGCCTTGCTGTATGTGGCCGAGCACGGCGCGAAGTGGTGCAGTTTGCCGGAGGATTTCGGCAACTGGCACGCGATCTATACGCGCATGAACCGCTGGTCAAAAAACGGTGTGCTGGACCGGATTTTTGAGAAGCTGCAGGTGGAGCAGACCGTGGGTCTGCGTATCGAAGCCATTGCCCTAGACTCGACCCCCATCAAGATGCATCCGGACGGCACGGTGCTTGAAATAAACGGACCGCAGGCCATTGGCAAGAGCCGCGGCGGGTGGACCACGGAATTTCCTTTGGTTGCCGCCGACGCTCGAACGGCGGTAAGCGTTGCGCTGTTGCCCGGCAACGCCCACGACGCGCCCGAAGGCCGCGAGTTATTGCGGGACCTCCCGCCTATGCCGGAGGGTTTGCCCTTGCTGATGGACCGCGCCTACGAGGGAATGAGACCCGGCAACTGGCGCTCGATCTCAAGCTTCGGCCCGTCGTGCCACCCAAAGCCAACCGCGGCGCACCCTGGAGCTACAATCGCGCACTCTACGCCAAACGCAACAATCGAACGGCTCTTCCGAAGGTCCGAAGGCTACCGACGCATCTTCTCCCACTTTGACAAGCTCGACGCCGTCTTTCTCGGCTTCACCTCCTTAGCTTTCATCGTGGAAACCCTTCGATAGGGTTAACACGCCCTAGACACTGGAAAGTAAGCCGCCCTTATGTGCAGCAAACAAAGCGTCTCCGATCGTCTGGACTTCAACCGGTTGCTGATGCCGTATGCGGTCCCGCTGTTTCGTTCCGCGACCTATCTGATGAGCGAGGATGCCGCGAATGATGTGACGCAGGAAACTATGTTGCGTGCCTGGAAGTACTTCGAGACCCTCGACCCGGAAAGCAACGGCCGTGCGTGGCTGTTCCGCATTCTGCGGGATGTCTGCAATGACCGACGGAGTCTGCCCGCCCTAGAACTCCCCATTGCCGACCTCGAAGAGGTCGGCTTTGAGCCATGTTACGACTGGGAAGGTACGTTCCTAGCGGAAGAGTTCTCGCGGGGCATGCAGCAAACCTTAAGCCTGCTGCCGGATGAATATCGCTGGGCCATTCTTCTGGTCGATGTCGAAGAGTACAGCTACAAGCAGATCAGCACCATTCTTAATTCCCCGATCGCAACCGTGATGTCACGCATCGATCGAGGGCGAAGAATGCTTACGCGGCTGTTGCGCCCGCAATCAGGGAACGGAAGTGAAGCCAAGATTGCTGTTCCAGCCCCTTTACGCAGCAAGGCCACAAAGAGAGGGAACCTGTGATGGATTGCAAACAGTTTCGCGAGGTGATCAATCTCTATATAGACGGCGAGCTTTCTTCCGGTGCAGCTGCATCCGCAAGCCTGCACCGCACAGAATGTCCAGTCTGCGCGGTGGCTGCTTCAGACCTGAAGCGCATGCAATCGACGGTTCGTTCTGAGGTCGCGCGAGTTGCCGTTCCAGTCGGACTGTTGAAGCGGCTAGACGCAGATCTTGACGCAGTCTCATAGCAGGCTGGATCCAGGGTCGTTCTCGAGGAATGATGTGGGTCCGTTCAATCCCGAGCGCGTCAAGAAAGCTCCCGATGTAATTGGCTACGGCGGGCACAGAAACAGGAGCAGGCAAAGCATGGGACTTTTCAGTCCCGGCAGGTCCGGCGCGACTACATGGAAATGTGGTGCGAGCAGCGGAATCAGCCGTTCAAAAAAGCGATAGCTGCGGGGCGTCTCCCCAAGCAGGACGAGGCATTCTCCGGAGCCCGCCTCAGCATAGTGCAACTGGCCGGCTTCTGTGTCTGCATAGGACCTGCGCAGATTCTCCATCTTCGTTCTCCTTGCCCATGCAAGATCGGTCTTACCTCTTGGGGCAAAATCATGAGGCTTGATCGCTTTCCTGTGGGCGACTTCTTTCTTTAGAGGCAGACGCCCCAGGCCCGATTGCGGCATCCAAGCCATTCAGTAGCGCAATCACGCCAGAAAGGCAGGTTTATGCAAGATTTGCCCGCGTCAGCAGAGCACTCACTGGTCACATTCCGGAAGACAGGGATCGGGAAGGCCATGGCCGCTCATAGCGAACCGTGCGGGCAGTTATTGGGCAGCGTTCGAGGGCTTCTCTCCGTCGAGGACAGCGAGGCACGTTGGGCTGTTCCGGCCACTCACGGTATCTGGATTCCGGCAGGCCATCCCCACGCCCTGCATTGTCATGGCAGCTTTCAAGGCTGGTTGGTAAGTGTCGCAGTACCGGCTTGCGCTTGCCTGCCCACGAGTCCACGCATTATGTCTGCAAGCGGACTGCTTCGAGAAGCCGTAAGCCGGGCCATGCAATGGAGCGATGCCCCTCGCACAGCGACCCAGCACCACCTGGTAACGGTGGTGCTGGATGAGATTGCGAGCCTGCCGCATGAGAATCTCGGTCTCATGATGCCCAAGACTGCCGAACTGCTCAGGGTTGCAACTGGGATCCTGAAGGATTTGAACGACTGCAGAAGCCTGGAGGCTTGGGCGTTGTGGGGGCACATCTCCGTTCGAACCCTTTCTAGACGTTTCGTTCAAGAAACCGGGTTCACCTTCACGCAGTGGCGGCAACAAGCCAAGCTGCTGCGCGGGTTAGAGATGCTCGCCGGAGGCCTGTCCATCCAGCTATGCGCCAGAGCAGTCTGTGTATGAGGGCGGATGTGTGGTTCAGGCAAAGACAGTGCCAAAGGTGTCCGTCGCAACAAACACTTGAAGCTTCGTTTCACGATGAGATCCGGTAAGGGCGTCATGGAGCGTCGTCAGTCAAAGTGTAGGTTTCTGAACGCATTTCGCGTCGGTTGAGAGCTCCGAGTCTGCCGGGAGAGTTGCACGGACCGAATAGGAAAGGCTGGCCTGTTCCACGCGCCGGCAATGTGCCGTTCTCAACACCCACCTCCACGACCTCGGACCGGAATCAAGCTATCGGCAGAATCTCGGCAACATTGTCCGTCATCGAAACGAAGGCTGCGACCCAGAACTGACGATAGCCGGCCGGCTGCCGCCTGCGCTGGGGGCATTTAGAACATTTGAGAGGCTGAATGTACTATCACGGTCAAGCAAGCTGCCACTGCCGCTCCACCTTCGGAGGCGTGAAAGGGAGCAGAGCTACATTGGCTATTGGCGAACGGTGCTCAGGAAGCGGTGGAAGGACCTTGCGACCGGCAAAACCTCAGCATCAGCAGCATCGTCGCTGCGCTATCGCAAGAGCCATACGGCACGATGCCGCATTCGGACATCAGCACTGCGGTGTTCGTCTTTCTGCGCAGCCAGCACCTGCCCGCGGCGGAAGCGCAGAGTGGATAATGCCATGATGCGCAAAAGGCTCGTTCACCGTTTTTTCTCCCTTGTATCTTCTGCGGCCATGCTGGCTTGCAGCATCCCGGTCTGTGGGCAGCAAATATCTATGACGCATGCCGAGGCGGTAGACCGTGCTCAGCGGCTTGTCGCTCAGATGAGTTTGGACCAGAAGCTCGCGCAGGTTCATGGTGTGAACGATGCAACACATGCCCGCTTTGTCCCAGGCATTCCACAGCTGGGTGTCCCAGCGTTGCAGGTGACCAACGGACCTGCCGGCCCGGGGCCCGGCGGCACGGGCCAGCAATAAAAGGCCACGGCTCTTCCGGCACCAATCGCGTTGGCTGCTTCGTGGGACCCTGACCTGGCGCGGGTTTATGGCCGTATCGAGGGGTCTGAAGCGCGCGCTCTTGGCAGCAACCTGCTTGAGGCGCCGGACATCAACATAGCACGGATTCCCCAGGGTGGGCGCGTATTTGAAGGCTATGGGGAAGATCCTTACCTTGTCGG
>CAXTZL010000273.1:0-4021 GCA_964248555.1 uncultured Bryocella sp. | reverse complement strand
TACGCCAACGGCGGCACCACCGCGGCCGACAACATCACCTGCCAGGTAGGCCACCTCGCCTTTGCCCTGCAGGGCTCCACCAACGTCGCGGCAATCGACGCGAACGGCATCGTCACGGCCAACCAACCCGGCTCCAGCCTGGTCACCGCCACGGTTTCCAACTCGTCTTCCGCGCTGAACTCGGGCTTCATCTCCACCTGCCCGCCGGCCTCTATCGTTCTCTCCGCCGTCAATCACACCGGCACCAACGCGGTCACCGTCGCCCTGAATACCCCACAGGCCTTCACTGCCGTAGTGACCGATACCAAAGGTGTGGTGCTCACCGGCACGGCCCTCGAGTTCAACTCCACCATGCCCATCAACTTCCCAACCAGCTCCGGCACCGTCACACCCGCCTTCCCAGGCTCCGCGACCATCACTGCCGCCTGCGTTCCGCCCACCTGTAACGATTCCCCCTTTAGCCAGATCGGCTACCTCGGCAACGGCGTTCCCGTCACCTCGAACGGCATTCTCGCCACGGCACCCGGCACCGCCTCGGACGTCCTCTACATGGGCTCCACCGGCTCCCAGTACATCGCCACCGAGGACTTCACCACCGGCCAGCTGGGTTCACCCATCAAGCTCCCCTACGCCCCCAACAGCATGCTGATCTCGCAGGACGGCAGCACCATCTACATGGGGTCAGCCGCCGGTCTGGAGGTCCTTACCACCGCCAGTGCCACACTCGCCGGCGTCTTCCAGGCCATCCAGGGCAACGTGCTCGCCGTCGCCCCCAACAACAGCTATGCCGTGGTCACCGACCCCGCCCGTGGGACCGTCTCCCTCGTCACCAACGCCGGAGCCGTCTTCAGCACCTTCAACGGCGTCGGCACCCGCGCCCAATGGACCCCCGATAGCAACAATCTCTACGTCACCACCAGCGGTGGTCAATTGCTCACCTACTCAACCTTCGTCGGTTGGGAAAGCACCACGCCGGACGAAACCTACACCGATGTCGCAGTGACCGTACCGGCCTTTGGAGCCTTCTTTGCCGGGTCAACCACCGAGGCGCGCAGCTATTGCCCGCTTCTCACCAGCTCCAGCTCCGGCACGCCTCCCACAACAACCAACATCTTCACACCCCTGGCCGGATCGCAGGCCACCCCAACCACGGTTCTCGGTGTCACCACCGACGGCCTCCACCTGCTCGGTGCTACCACCACCACGCTGAACGATTTCGCTGTCACCGCGCCCGCCATCCCCGGCAACCAGCCCAACGGCCCAGGGGTATGCACCACCATCACCGGCGCCGCCAGCATCGTCACCACGCCCACGGCGCACAGCCTTGCGGCCATTAAAGCCACCGCCATCAACGGCGTGCTGCCTGCCAGCAACTCCAGCCTCGCCGCCATCACCTACACCGGAACCAGCGGCCTCCTTCCGCTCTACTCTCCGGCATCAGGCACCTTCAACAACGTCGCTCTCTCGGGCGGCGCTGCCACTGCTCCCGTCGCCGGTGCCTTCAGCACCGACAACACCTTCTTCTACGCCGGCACGTCCGGCGACAACATCGTCCACATCGTCTCCATCACCGGGGCGACGGGGACCGACTCCGGAACCATACTTCCAGGTCTCACCGGGGTAAACGGGGGCACCGCTACCCCAAACCTCATCGTCAGCCGTCCCCGCCGCGCCAAATCCTAACCGGTTCGCGGGAAACAAAGAAGGCCCGCCAGTTTCGGCGGGCCTCTCTGTTTGCTCATTGCAATGCACTTAATCAAACCCAAAATCTTTGACCAAAGCTAAGCCTCTCTCCTTCGCTCAAGTTCCACATTGAAAACCGCTATCCTGAGCGCAGCGAACATCTCTGATCCCTCTATTCTGCCGGCGGCAGAACGATACCCTTACCAGAACTGCTCTAGCTTGCCGCTTTGGCGTTCAATTTCTGGTTCAATAGATCCCGTCCAATCGCATCCAGCACGCCATTCAGGAAATTCAGGCTCTCCGGCGCGGCATACCGTCGCGCGATCTCCAGCGTTTCATTGATCACCACAGCCGCCGGGGTTGCCGGAAAACCAAGCATCTCAGCCGTCGCCGTACGCAGCAGGTTGCGATCCACCACCGGCATCCGCTCCAGACGCCAGTTCTGCGCGTGCTTTGAAATCAGCGCGTCAATCTCCTCTTCCCGCTGCGTGGCCACGCGGTGGAGGTCATCGGCGAACCCGCGGGTCTCTTCGTCCACATCCTCGCGCGCGTCCCAGAACAGCCGTTCCACCTCTCCAGGCTTCTGCTTTCCCAGATCGCCCTGAAACAGCATCTGCATGGTCAGTTCGCGCGACTTGCGACGTGTGCCCATCAGCGACCGACCCCCGCCGATTCCGTTTCGCCGCTTGCCTTCCCAATCTGCTCTGTGATCGAGGCCATCTCAATGGCCGCAATCGCAGCCTCAAAACCCTTGTTCCCGGCCTTTAGCCCGGCACGGTCCAGCGCCTGCTCCAGCGTCTCGCAGGTCAGCACGCCGAACGCATGCGGCACGCCCGTTTCCTGCTGCGACTGCCCAATCCCCCGCGAAACCTCGTTATAGATCGCCTCGTAGTGCGCCGTCTCGCCGCGCAGCAGCACGCCCAGCGTGATAATACCGTCGAATCGCCGCGTTTCCGCCAGCGTTCGCGCCGCAGACGGAATCTCCCACGCGCCCGGCACCCGCACGATCTCCACGTCCGCCTTCGCCACACCGCTGCGATACAGCGCATCCAGCGATCCCTGCAGCAGCCGGTCCGTGATTACCGCATTCCACCGCGCCACCACGATCGCAAACCGTCGCCCTGCGCCCGAAAGATCGCCTTCGATCGCAACCGGCCGCCCATGCAGCACGTTCTCCGACTCCCAGAAACCCAATAAGAAGCCGGGCTCCAGCTCCACCCGAAACAGCCGCGAGTTCCAGTGCGTGATCTCAATCTCGCTGGGGCTCGCATCCACTCCCCCAGCCGAAGCCGCCCACGTCTTCACCATCGCCAGCACCGCATCCAGCTGCGTCGTTTCCACCAGCAGGCTGGGAACCGCAGGCGCACGCCCCGTCACCATCTCCAGGTTGCCAATCGGCGCCAGAAAGGCCGACCCGCGCCCCCCGTCATCCTTCCATCCACGTCCCTCTTCAAATCCAAGCCTGCGCAACAGGCCCTCCAGCCTTTCAAACGTCTCCGGCGACGCTACCGGAACGATGCTGGTAATTCCCTTGATCATCCCCTGATTGTACCCGCCGGGTCGCGGCCACCCACCTCGCCGGTTGGTACCGCGCCGAACCTTCCCTCCGCAAAAGTCTCCCCTTTCGGTATCCTGAACAGGTGATACACCGGACCTCGTTGGCCTTGTCTTTTCTTCTGCTCACCGGCGCCGCCACCGCGCTCAGCGGCTGCCACGGCCACGCCGCTTCCTCCACGCAAAACGCCGCCGAAGCCCACGCGGCCGCCGCAGCCGAACGCGAAGAGATGGAAGGGATTCCACCCCCCAGCAAAAGCCGCTACATGGCCGTCCACGGTTATGATTCCTGGCAAAATCCGTACCTCACCGTGCAGGCCAACATGGTCACCCTCCACGTGCTCCTCGCCGATGCAAACACCTCCGACTTCGGTGCCGGTGGCATGCTGCGCCCCATCGGCGCCCGTCGCCAGGAGCTCAACGTCAGCCCGGAAAAGCTAGCCGAAGCCATGAGCGCCATCCCCCAAAGCTGCTGGCCCTACGGCCGCGTGGTCGCCGTCGAAGAAGCCCACAACACCCCCGCCAAAGCCGAGCCGGTCGTGCGCCGCAACCTCGAAGCCACCGTGGGCACGCTGAACGACCTCGGCGTTGTCGCCTACGATCTCGCCGGCGGCACCGTCCGCTAAAACTCCCGAAACACTGCCGGCTAGCCAACACAAAGGGACGCTCCTCCTGCGAGAGCGCCCCTTGAACTTGAACCTGTGAACAGCGGACCAACAAACGTCTTAGGCGCCGCCGTGCCGCACATCATCCCCGCGAACCCAGAAAATCACATCCTCCGCAA
>CAXTZL010000272.1:0-4068 GCA_964248555.1 uncultured Bryocella sp. | reverse complement strand
GCAGCTTCTGCGTCTCTTCCTCGTTGATCGAGGTCACCGGCACACCCGTCCACCGCGCCACCACCTCTTCAATATCGTCGCGCGTCACAATGCCCGAGCTCGATTCGTCCAGGTGATACTTGTCCCGCAGCGCCCGCAGGTTCTCACGCTCCTTGCGCTCCTCGTCGGAGTAAAACCGCGCCTTCTCGAACTCGTGGTTCGCAATCGCGTTCTCCATCCGGTGCACAATGAGTTTGATCCGCCGTTGGACCTCGGTCAGCTCCTCCGGCAGCGTCGTCTGCCGCAGCTTCACGCGCGCACCCGCCTCATCGATCAGATCGATGGCCTTGTCCGGCAGGAACCTGTCCGGGATGTACCGGCTCGAGTGCGAAACCGAAAACGAAATCGCATCGTCCGTGTAGCTCACGGCATGAAACTTCTCGTATTTCTCCTTAATGCCCATGATGATCTTCACGGCATCGACTTCGTTCGGTGGCGGCACCTTCACCGCCTGAAAACGCCGTTCCAGCGACCGGTCCTTTTCAATCGACTTGCGGAACTCCGCCGGCGTCGTCGCTCCAATGCACTGGATCTCGCCACGGCTCAGCGCCGGCTTCAGAATATTCGCCGCATCCAGCGACCCTTCCGCCGACCCAGCACCCACCAGCGTATGCAGCTCGTCGATAAACACAATGGAGTTCTGATTCTCCATCAGCTCCTTCATGATCGTCTTCAGCCGCTCCTCAAACTGGCCGCGGTACTTCGTGCCCGCCACAATCAGGCTAAGATCCAGCGAAAGCACCCGCTTCTCCGCCAGAAACGAAGGGACTTCACCGTCCGCGATCTTCTGCGCCAGGCCTTCCACAATCGCCGTCTTGCCCACCCCCGGCTCGCCGATCAGCACGGGATTGTTCTTAGTGCGACGGCAAAGGATCTGGATCACGCGTTCGAGCTCGAAATCGCGCCCCACCAGCGGATCCAGGCTTCCATCGGTGGCGGCCTGCGTCAGATCCCGCGAAAACTCCGCCAGCATCGACTGCTCCTGCTGTTGCCCCCCGCGCTGCTTGCTTGATCCACCCGGCGACGCTCCAGCGGCTCCGCCCTGCGGCTTCTCCTGCGTCGAACGCTGCAGCTCCTCCCGAATAGCCGGCAACCGCAGCCCGCGCTCCGTCAGAATCTCCGCCGCAAAGCACTTGTCCTCGCGCAACAGCCCCAGCAGCAAATGCTCGGTACCGATATGTTTGTGGCTCAGCCGCTCGGCCTCTTCGGCTGCGTACGCCAGCACCCGTTTGCACTCATTGGAAAGCGGCAGGTCAACCGAAGTCGAAACCTTCTCGCGCACCGTAGTGTGTTGCTCAATCTGTTTACGAATGGATTCAACGGAGGCGTGCGAGCGAAGAAAGCGGTTGGTTAACGCCTTATCTTCACGCAGCAGGCCCAGCAGGAGGTGTTCGGTTTCAATGTAGGGCGAACCAAACTGACTCGCCTCGTAGCGGGCGAAAAAAATAACCCGCCGCGCCTTTTCCGTATAGCGTTCGAACATGCTCCCCCTTCGAACCACCGCCCTCGCCCAATAGGCTCAAGGGCAGTGGTCTGCGATGGAAAACCGTGGCCGCCGCACTCTTCCGCGGCGGAAAAAGGACTGAGTGCCGAAAGGGCAGCCAGGAGTTGGCACCAGTGTATCCCGGCAATCACACAAGCTGCAGCCGGAACCCTCGGTGGTTACTAAGGATTTGACGAAGCTGTCCCAAATCGGTTGCGCCGCTCGGAATCGACCTCGTTCACGCGATAGCGAAACCAAATCGGGAACAACATGCCCGCTTGCAAAGACAAGACCCCCCCGGCGGGCATCGGGTCTCCACGACCCAACCCGTCCTCTCAACCGGCAGGGGCCATAGCGCCGCAGCGGAGACCCACGGTTGCCCCTTACGGCGCCTCACACCGCCACCAGTCGCCCCTCCGCCAGCCGCAACATCCGGTCGCACCGCCCGGCCAGCTCGGCATTGTGCGTCACCATCGCCACCCCCAGGGAGCGCTCCCGGCACAAACGAGCTAACAGCCCAAACAGGTGTTCGGCCGTTTCGTCATCCAGGTCGCCGGTCGGCTCATCCGCCAGCAGCACCCGCGGCTCCGTCACCAGCGCCCGCGCCAGTGCCACCCGGCCCTGCTCGCCGCCCGAAAGCTCACCCGACCGATGCCTCGCGCGTCCCTCCAGCCCCACCTCCCCGAGCCACGCCTGTGCCGTTCGCAGCGCCGCCGCCCTCCGCTCGCCCCGCGCCAGCAGCGGCAGAGCCACGTTCTCCGCCGCCGTAAACTCCGGCAACAAATAGTGAAACTGCCACACAAACCCAAGCGCCCGGTTGCGAACCCGCGCACCCTGCTCGGGCGTTAGCCGCGTCAGCTGCTCATCCCCCAGCCACACCTCCCCGGAAGTCGGCCGCTCCAGCCCCGCCAGCAGGTGCAGCAGGGAACTCTTGCCCGCTCCACTCCGGCCCAGAATCGCCACCGATTCCCCCGCGGCAATCTCCAGATGGAGGTTCTCAAACAGCCGGACCCGCCCGCCGCCGCCCGCATGCGCCGGAAACTCCTTGCACAACCGCACCGCCCGCAGAACGCCCTGACCCGTCATCCGAGCCGACTTGGACGACCCCACGTGCTCCCTAATCCTGGGCCACCTTGCCGCCGTCGTCGTCCACCACGTCCTCGGTCGGCGCATCCTCATGCGCGGTTGTGGTTCCGTGCGGCGATTCTGCCGTCCCTGCAGGTTCCGGAGCCCTCGCATCCGAAGACTGGTTCGTCTGACCAACCACATCCGCGCTCCCCGGTTGCCCCGTGGCCGGTGAGCCTCCGCCGGTCGCAGGCGCTGTCGTGGCGGGGTTCTCCTCCGGTGGTGCCTCGGCACCCTCCGTACCCCTCTCGCCTTGCTTCGGCTTCCACTCCGCCCCAAAGGCAATCGACATCCGGTTCCAGGCATTGATGCTCGCAATCGCCAGCGTCAGGTCCACCAGGTCCTTGCCCTCAAAAAAAGCCGAAACGTTTCCGTACTCCGCATCACTCGCATGGTCCTGCTGAATGTTGGTAATGCTGTCCGTCCAGGCCAGCGCCGCGCACTCCTTGGGCGTAAACGCGTCTGAACCGGACCACTCCCGCACCGCCGCAATGCGCGTCTCCGGCTCATTGTGTTTGCGGAGCTCCTGCGTATGGTGCCCAATGCAGAACGCGCACCCGTTCAGGACGGAAGCCCGCAGCCGCACCAGCTCCAACAGCACCGCCGGCAGCGCCGTGATCGCATTCAGGTAGTGTTCCAGCCCCCGCATCGGGGCCACGCCCTCGGGGGCCAACTCGGGGTAACGAAGCCGTTCACTCATCCACCCCAGTCTACCCAGACCCGCAGAGTCCACAAAAGCCAGGCGGACGTCTCCAAACCTTCCCAGGGCCAGTTTGCACAGAGATCCCAGCTCTCCCTGTACATTGAAACCCATGAGCCGTTGCTGCCGGGAACGGACTCACACCCCACGGAGGTCGATCCTCGAAGTACCCGCCTAAAACGCCTGAATGCAAGACTTTGGCAGAAAGTACGGGGGGGAGGCAAGGACGGTCCGGCCAGGGAGACTACTCGTACCGCAACGCCTCTGCCGGCAGCACCGCAGCCGCCGAGCGCGACGGGTACAGCGTCGCCAGCAGCGCCACACCCAAGGAAACCGCCCCGACCAGCAGCGCATCGCTTGCCCGCGGCGCAAACGGCAGGTGATCGATCGAATACACCCCAGGATCCAGCTGGATAAACCGGTAATGCGCTCCCAACACGCTGCCAAGGTAGCCGAGCACCAGTCCCAGCGCCGTCCCGATGGCCGAGATCAGCAGTCCCTGCAGCACGAAGATCCGCCGCACCTGCCCCGGCGTCACGCCAAAGCTCATCATCACGGCAATGTCCCGCGTCTTCTCCATCACCATCATGGTCAAGGCGCTCAGGATGTTCAACGCCGCCACCACCACGATGAGAGCCAGCACCAGAAACGTCACCGCCTGCTCCAGCTTCAGCGCCCGGAACAGCTCCCGGTTCTGCTCCTGCCAGGTCGTCGCCTGGTA
>CAXTZL010000271.1:0-4115 GCA_964248555.1 uncultured Bryocella sp. | reverse complement strand
GGCCGCCTCTGGCTCGAACAGGGCAATGTCTACGTGCTCGCCAACATCCGCGGCGGCGGCGAGTTCGGCCCCGCCTGGCATGAGGCCGGCCTCAACATCCACCGCCAACGCATTTACGACGACTTTGCCGCCGTAGGCGAAGACCTCATCACGCGCGGCATCACCACCTCCCCGCACCTCGGCATCGAAGGCGGCTCCAACGGCGGTCTGCTCATGGGCGTCGAGATGGAACAGCACCCCACCCTCTGGCATGCCGTCGTCATCGCCGTTCCGTTGCTCGACATGCTCGGCTTTGAGCACATCGCCGCCGGCGCCAGCTGGGTCGGCGAATACGGCAGCACGAAAGACCCCGCACAGCGCGCCTTTCTCGCCTCCATCTCGCCTTACAACCAGCTCAAACCCGACGTGAAATACCCCGAACCCCTCATCTGGACCACCACGAAGGACGACCGCGTAGGCCCGCAGCACGCCCGCAAGTTCGCCGCCAAAATGGAGGAATACCATGAGCCCTTCTACTTTGAGGAGATCACCGAGGGCGGCCACGGCTCCGGCGCCGATCTCAAACAACAGGCCGGCACCAACGCCCTCACCTTCACCTATCTCGACCGCAAACTGAAATAGCCAGCAAGGCGCACAGGCAAAGCGCACCCAAAAGGGCCCAGGCACAGAACTCTCATTGCCTGGGCCCTTTGTTGTCATTCCACAGGGTGTCTGCATTCCATTCCTCCCCGCGCGGCTCTGTCCGCGGCACAACGCTATACTTCGACGTGGCTATGTCGTCTCAAACCCGCTCCTCCGTCCCCGCTCTGGCCCATCCACTCGACCTCGCAGACGGCCGCCGCATCCGCTCCACCACCGTCCTCGTCGTCCGCCGCGGCAACTCCGTTGTCATGGCCGCTGACGGCCAGGTCACCCTCGGCGCCACGGTTATGAAATCCTCGGCAAAAAAACTGCGCCGCCTCGGCAACGGAAAAGTCCTCGCCGGCTTCGCAGGCTCTACCGCCGACGCCTTCGCCCTCATTACCCGCTTTGAAGCCAAGCTCGAGCAATACTCCGGCCAACTCGGCCGCGCCGCCGTCGAGCTCGCCAAAGACTGGCGCACCGACAAAATTCTCCGCCAGCTCGAAGCCCTTCTCCTGCTCGCCGACGCCGAACACACCTATCTGCTCTCCGGCGACGGCGACGTCATCGAACCCGACCCCACCGCCGACGGCACGATCGCCACCATCGGCTCCGGCGGCACCTACGCCCTCGCCGCCGCCACCGCACTCATTGAAAACACCCAACTCACCGCCCGCGAAATCGTCGAACGCTCCATGCGCATCGCCGGCGACATCTGCATCTACTCCAACCACTCCGTCGTCATCGAGGAGCTGACCGAAACCCGGCAGGTCGCTCCATAGCGCCTGCACAGGGACCCACAACCCTGCTGCAAAGCTGGCAACAGCAATCCATCCCGCTGGTGCTTTGGCACCTGCATACACACACTTTCCGCTAACTGGCGCAGGCTTTCCGATAACTTTGTAGGAGACCTCATCCCCGCCCGCTATGATGGACGGGCGCATCGTGCCCATCTCCGAACAAATCACGTCCTCGACCCTTCCTGCCTCCACCCCCGGAGATGCCTCCGCGACAGCCGCCAACGGCAACTGGGTCCTCGCGGCAGCCATCCTCGGCTCCAGCATGGCTTTCATCGACGGCACCGCCGTCACCGTGGCCCTGCCCGCCATCCAGACCACCTTCCACGCCACTACCGGCCAGATCCAGTGGGTCATTGAGGCCTACGCCCTCTTTCTTGCCTCCCTCCTGCTCGTCGGCGGTTCGCTCGGGGACCGCTACGGCCGCCGTCTCGTCTTCAGCCTCGGTGTCGCTCTCTTCGCCCTCGGCTCGATAGGCTGCGCCGTCTCGCCCTCCGCCATCATCCTGATCGCCACCCGCGGCCTGCAGGGTATCGGTGCCGCCCTGCTCGTTCCCGGCAGCCTTTCGCTCATCAGTGCCGCCTTCCCACCCGAGCCCCGCGGCCGCGCCATCGGCATCTGGTCCGGCTCCAGCGCCATGACCGCCGCCGTCGGCCCCGTCCTCGGCGGCTGGCTCGTCGACCACACCTCCTGGCGATGGGTCTTTTTCATCAACATCCCCATCGCCGTAGCCATCCTCGTCATCTCCTACTTCTACCTCTCCGAAAGCCGCAATGAGGACATGAACGGCTCGCTCGACTGGACCGGCGCCTCGCTCGCCACCGTAGCCCTCGCCGGCATCACCTTCGCGCTCATTGAAGGCCACCGCCCCGGCTGGCTCGTGCCCTCTGCGGCCGTCCTCGGTACACTCGCCCTCGCTGGCTTCTTTGTCACGGAAACGCGCGTCGCCGCCCCCATGCTGCCGCTGCACCTCTTCCGGTCGGCTACCTTCAGCGGCGCCAATCTGCTCACCCTTTTCCTCTACACCGCCCTCAACGGCCTGCTTTTCTTCTTCCCACTCAACCTGATTCAGGTACAGCATTACTCCGCGACAGCAGCAGGCGCCGCCCTGCTCCCCCTCATCCTTCTGCTCTTTCTGCTCTCCAAATGGTCCGGCGATCTCATCAAGCGCTACGGCGCACGCCTTCCCCTCACGGTCGGTCCTCTGGTCGCCGCGGTCGGCTTCGGTCTCGCCTCGCTCCCCGGGGTCGGCGGCTCGTACTGGACCACCTTCTTCCCCGCAGTCACCGTGCTCGGCATCGGTATGGCCCTCTGCGTCGCCCCCCTTACCACCGCCGTCATGAACTCCGTCCCCGTCGCCCAGTCAGGCATCGCGTCCGGCGTCAACAACATGGTCTCCCGCCTCGCCAGTCTCCTCTCCGTCGCCGTCATGGGGGTTGTTCTGCTGGTAAGCTTCCGCGGCGATCTTGACCGGCGCCTCACCCATCTGGCCGTGCCCACCGCCCAACGCCAGGCCATCGAAGCCCAAAGCTCCCGGCTCGCCGCCATCGAAAGCAAGGACCCCAAAATCAACCACGCCGTCGCCGAAGCCTTCGTCTACGGCTTTCGCCGCATCACTTGGCTCGCCGTGGTCCTCTCGATTGCCTGTGCCGGCTGCGCCCAGGTCCTCAGCAAAAAGTCCGTCGCCGCCTCCTGATCTCTCGTCCGCGACGGCCTCCCGGCAGTGCCACACGCGGGCAGTTTCTATCCTGAAAGTGTTTATCCTGAAAAGGACAACCGATCGATTCATCCCGCGGCCAGCCCCCGCCCCCAAGGAAAACGCACCGTATCATGGCCATCTACCTTCCCGGCACCGCCGAAGACCAGCCCCTCTCGCTTGACGACATGACCCCCCGTGAAATCGTCGCCGAACTCGACAAATACGTCGTCGGCCAGGCCGCCGCCAAGCGCGCCGTCGCCATCGCCCTGCGCAACCGCACCCGCCGCCAAAAGCTCCCACCCGAGCTCGCCGAAGAGATCGTGCCCAAAAACATCCTCATGATCGGCTCCACCGGTGTCGGCAAAACCGAAATCGCGCGCCGCCTCGCCAAACTCACCAAGTCCCCCTTCCTGAAAGTCGAAGCCTCCAAGTTCACCGAGGTCGGCTACGTCGGCCGCGACGTCGAATCCATGGTCCGCGATCTCGTCGAAACCGCCATCGACGAGGTCCGCGAAGAAAAACTCGAAGAGATCGAAGACCGCGCCGAAGCCGCCGCCGAAGAAAAGCTCCTCGACCTGCTCCTGCAACAAAACGCCCTGCAGACCCCCGCCGTCGACACCCGCCCCCACGAGGGCGAAAACACCGCCGCCGACAACCTCCCCCTCGGCACCATCGAAACCGTCCCCGCCCGCGAACATCTCTCCCCCGAATCGCTCACCCCCACCGGCGAACCCGCCCACCTCGTCGTTCTCACCCGCGAAGACAAGGCCCAACAGCACGACCACGAACGCGCCGAACGCCAGAAAGAGCGCCTCCGCCAGCAGTTCCGCGAAGGCCGCCTCGACGACAAACAGGTCGAACTCGAAACCCGCGAACGCAACCAGCCCTCCATCGAAGTGGTCTCGGGCGGCGGCCCCAACGCCCCCGACGAAAACGAAACCAACGGCATCAAGGACATGCTCGCCGGCATGTTCGCCGGTCGCACCCGCAAGCGCCCC
>CAXTZL010000270.1:0-4119 GCA_964248555.1 uncultured Bryocella sp. | reverse complement strand
GGAATCACAGAAGCAAGCGGCGGACCATCTCATTAACGCCGTTGTAGGAAGTTGATTCCGGTTCGGCCCCCAACGGGTCCGGCTCGGCCGGATTGATCAACACTGTGCGACATGTTGTTACCAATCCTGACGGGTAATGATTCCCAGAGCCCAGGGTAGCGCTCACTTTCGTAGCGCTTTAAACATCGATATTCGCTCACAGGGCTAAATGAGATGGCGCAGTTGTTCCAAATGCTCGGCGAACTGTTGGTAAAGATCCTGCTCGGGATTCGCAAGCAGCCAGCGGCGATAGGTGACTCTGAACAGGCCAAGCCCGACTTCAGCAACCATCTCGGCGTCTGAAGAGGTGCTGCCGCGCTGCTCAAGAGTGTCTTTCAAAGCGAACGACCAGGCGGCCAGCTTCACCAGTTCCCGCTCGCGAAGTTCACTGGAGTCCGCGATAATACATTCCCGCTGGCGCAAAGCACTCAGCATAGGTTGCAGTTCCTGGCAGAGTGCAGCCACACCCATCGAAGCCGCTGAAACCGCTGAACTGAGAGGTGGCGCGGTCACGCTCCCCGTACAAGGACACGATGCCGTTTGGCAGGGCCGCAACTCCCGAGGACAATCGCAAATGCCGTCGTCTTCCTGGCTTCTTCCCGGTCGTCCTACACGAGCGGAACTATCCTAACCATCGACGATCCAGCGAGGGTTTCTCTGTAGCAAGGATTAAGCATTGGATTGGTACGGGAAACGCGCTTGTGGGAAGTTGAAGATTTGCAGGGATCCTAGAATGGCTACCCGGGCCGGATTACTTCCCATAATGCGACATCACAGGACTAATCGCGCCGTCACTGCCAGTAACCCGGAAGCCTGTGTATAGATCACGGCTGCGTTGCTGCTTTCAATCCTGCATCGAGCATGCTGTCGGTTCCATGCGAGAGATCCTGCCTTGTCACACGTGCTGAGTTGTCGGGCGAAACGACGATTCCCACGAACTCCTTGCCGTCGGGAAAGCTATCTTGCTTTGTATATATTCGTGCAATCCCCCCGGTAGATTGAAGGTTGGTGGCTGCCCAGTACTCCCACCTATTGCCGCACCCACGAGTAGGCAGCGCTTCACTGTGGAGGTGCCGCTGGATTCAGCTAAGACTTTACGAGGCAGCTTCAGGGCCGGTCGTACGAGGTCCTGCTTGGTCGTTCCAAGGGACTTGGAAGACGTTGCACTTCAAGGCAGGTACAGGTTCTCATGTATAAGCCTTTGCGATTGCACGTGTCCCGAACTGTCGAAACGCAGCACAAGAACCCAGTCGTACACCTCGTCAGGCCACGTGCCGCCCGGCAACAGCGACGCTGGTGCAACGCCAAAGGCAGTCAGCAGTGCGGGAATCTGACCGTGACGCCAGCAGATCAAAGGTGTGTCCCCGTGCGGTTGCACTTTGAGGCGCTTTACCAGCGACGCAGGATCCTTGGTGCTGACCGCTGTGTCCAGAGCTATGCCGGCCGCTCTGCTGAGCGGTTCCAGAGTCAACCGCGGGCGAACGCTGCTGGCGGAATCTGCACCGGCGAAGAGGACGTTGACGCTTAGCCGCATTCCTCCTTCGTGGAACGGTTCAAAGTAGCTGATGTAGGCTTCTGCACGTCGTTGGCCTGCTTGCGTCAGACCTGCCTGCCTGGCCTCTTCAGGCGGCTTCTCTGCGTGCCGCACGATCAGCACAGTGTTGTTCGCCAGATGATTCTGGGCCGGAGCCGATGGAGAGGGGTCCTCGTGCAGGCCGAGGTGTCCTCTAAGCTCCGCCTTCGCCTCTGCGATCTCCTCCTGAAAAACCGGCGATGCCGCAATCAGACCGAAGAGCGATGAACCCACGATGCGCGACGCTGCAACATCGCTGGGGTAATGCACGCCGCACACAACCCGGTTCCCTGTGTACTCGTCGAGACGCTGGAGGATTCCCGGCGATCGCTCCGGAACGATCTGTGTGAGGGCGAGCGCCTCCAGCGTGCCCACCATGGCATGGCCACTGGGAAAGGATTCGGAGGCGGTCTTCTCGCAGACCGGGTGCACCTGCGACGACGCAACGAACGGGCGTGGACGCCCGAAGTGCAGTTTGAGGGAAGGATTGATCACTGCAGAAGCATTGCGCAGGTGGTCCGAAAGGGTCTTCGTCAGCGGAAGCTCCGCCGCGCTGAACTTTGGACCAAGGACCGACGCAAAGACGAACATGTCCTCTTCCTTATCGTCGGCCTGAGCCTGCTGAACTTGGGCAGGTGTTCGCGATTGTTGTAAGTGCAGGACATTGTCCATGTCTTGCCGGTCCGCCTGGGATCCCGCCGCGGGCGGCGAAGGTGTAAGCGCGATAAAATCCACAGTGTGTGCATTGAACCAGGGGCTAGTGGGCGCGGGCGCCGTTGGCGCGAACTGTTGCGCACCGGCCATGGTAGCCGTGATGAAAAAGGAAACGAGCAATCGCAAATGAGGTTGTCTCCATTCTGCAAATTGGCTGAGCAGAAGTTGGGGGCAACTGCTCTGCACGTAAGTTCCGCCCACCACTACTCGCCGCGGTGGCCCAAGCCGACCTGGAAGGAAACCGTAACGCTGCGGCCCGGGAGCAGAGTCAGTGTATCCCCGGCAGCAGGTGTGAACGTCGTTCCAGCCGTCGCCGCGGTGAGGCCGGTGATCCCTCGCTCGTTAAAGAGATTGTTAAAGCTGAGCCGAAACTTCGATTCACCGAATTGCGGCAGCTGGTGAACGTTGTAGTTCAGGAAGAGATTGGAAAGAATAAAAGGGTCTACCGGGATCACCTGGTCGGCAGTGATGCTGGTGTTGCCGGAAACGGTTCCGTCGGTGTAGTTCAGTTTGACCGTTGCCTTGTTGTCGTTCCACATGGGGCCAATGCGCTTGGTCAGAAAGCCCACGTCGAAACCGTGTGAAGCATATGTGAGGCCCCAAGTCTCGGTATTTGCCGGCGTATTAGCGAGCCACGCTCCGTTGTTCGGATTGTTGTAATACTTGTTGCCCGCAGAGGTACCTGTGAGGATGGACTGGCTGGTGTAATGCGCCGAGCCGACAGTGCCGTTCAGGTAAACGAGCAGACCGTGCGTAAGCGAAACATTGGCCTCTCCCTCAAATCCTTTTGTAGCGGAATTGCCGGAGCTCTGGTATTCGTTAGCACCGGCAGCATTGGGGTCCGGCGATGCGGTATAACCATTGCCGAAGAGCACATAATAGAAATCTCCGTCGAGCGTGAGACGGCGAAGCTTGAGGACCGAGCCGGTCTGGTACGTGTAGGCCTTTGTCTGCTTGGGAAGCACCGTGACAGGATTCACCAGCACGCCGCTGACAACGTTCGGGACGTCGAACACGCTTGACGGTGGAATCAGACTGCCCGTGCCGAACTGGGCGTACGCCGACCAGTTCTCACGAAAGCGATAGTTCACGTCGGCTGAAGGCAGCACCGTGTTAAATGTCGCGTTGTGGTAAACCGCCCTGGTCCCTGCGGGGAGCGTGCCAACAGCGCCGCCGTTATCGGAGAACTGGGTGAGGTCGAAAGTGTAGCGGGAAAGCTTGGCACCAGCGGTCACGGTCAGCTTCAGGCCAGGGTGGCACTCATACTCCGCAAAGGGCTGATAGCTGTTGGTATAGAAATTCTCGTTGAAGTTGGGAAGTGGGTTGTCTGCCTTGGTGGTCGGGTCCTGCGGAATCTGGTGGCGCGATGTGGTCGCCCACTCGTACCAGATACCGCTGCGCAGAATGCCGAACTTCGATACCTGGCTAAAGGTCGAGATGTCACCGTACTTGCGGTAACTGTTCAGCTTGTCGACACCGCAAGATTTTGCAACCACGCCTGCCGGGCTGCAGGTCGCAGTGGTAATCGGTGCTGTGCCGGTCGCATAGTTCTGCTGGTTGTAATAGCTATATGTGTACTGCTTGGTATCCAGGTGCCAGCCACGGCCCAACGGCGTCACAAAGCCCACATATTCGAAGTTCGAAGGAATGTGGTAGTAGTTGTATCCCGCGTAATCCGAGCGCTTGGGATCTGAATCCTGCAGAAGGTAGTTGTATTGCGCAAGGTACTGCGTGCGCGTGGGACCTGTCTGTTTCCGTTTTCGTTTTGGGTGATTGGAGGTACGCTTCCATAC
>CAXTZL010000269.1:0-4126 GCA_964248555.1 uncultured Bryocella sp. | reverse complement strand
TTCCCCAGGGTGGGCGCGTATTTGAAGGCTATGGGGAAGATCCTTACCTTGTCGGCCGGCTTACCGTGGCGAACATTGAGGGAATTCAAGCGACGGGTGCCATGGCGAACGTGAAACATTACCTCGCCAACAATCAGGAGACAAACCGCGAAACCATCAACGAGATCATTGCCGAGCGCCCGCTGCACGAGATCTATATGCCCGCTTTTGAAGCGGCGGTGAAGGAGGCGCACGTCGCTTCCGTCATGTGTGCGTACCCGCGGGTGAACGGAGCGTATAACTGCGCGAACCAGACGTTGCTGCAGGATGTTCTTAAGCGGGACTGGAAGTTCGACGGCTTTGTGACATCGGATTTCGGAGCGGTTCACAGTACGGTACCGAGTGCGCTGGCCGGCCTGGATCTCGAACTGCCGACCGGAGAGTACTTCGGCGAGCCTTTGCGAAAGGCGGTCAAAGCAGGTGAACTGGGCGTTGCAGTCATCAATGAGATGCTGGTGCGGCGTTACGCCAAGATGATGGAGCTTGGCTGGTTCGCACTGCAAGCTCCGCCCACGTCAATTCCCGTGATAGCAGACGGAGAGGTTGCACGTAAAGTCGCCACGCAATCCATGGTGCTGCTGAAGAATGAGCGAGGTCTACTTCCGCTGCACCGCGAGTCGATCAAGACGATTGCCTTGCTGGGACCCTATGCCGTGCGGCAGATGACGGGCGGCAGCGGCAGTTCCCACGTGATCCCGCTGTACAGCACGGCACCGGTCGATGGGCTGGATGCTGCGCTGCTTTCGCAGACCAAGATTCTGTTACAGGATGGTTATGATCTCGAGGCAGCGGCAGCCGCAGCAAAGAGGTCTGATGTTGCCATCGTGATGGTGGGCGACGACGAAGGTGAAGATCATGACCATTCCATTGAGTTGTCGCCGGTTCAGAACAAATTGATTGCCGCTGTGGCCAGGGCGAATCCGAACACCGTGGTGGTGCTGAAGAGCGGGTCTGCCGTGCTGATGCCGTGGCTGGGCGAGGTAGCCGCCGTGCTGGAGGCCTGGTATCCAGGCGAGGCAGATGGCGATGCCGTGGCTGATGTTCTGTTCGGCGAGGTGAATCCATCAGGGAAACTGCCGCTCACCTTTCCCCGTAGCGCCGACGACACGCTCGCAAAAAACAAAGATCAGTATCCTGGAGATGGCGTGACGGTGCACTATTCGGAAGGATTGGATGTTGGCTATCGAGCCGATCATGCCAACGGCACCGAGCCGTTATTTCCGTTTGGGTTCGGCTTGTCGTATACGACGTTTCACTTCAGCGGCTTGCGGGTTGCGGCATCGTCAGACGGCGGTGCCACGGTCAGCTTCCTTTTGACAAATACAGGGAAGATCGCCGGCGCTGAGGTTGCGCAGATCTATGTGGACTACCCTGCCATTGCCGAAGGAAACGAGCCTCGGGGACAGTTGAGGGAATTTCGTAAGGTGATGCTTGCACCCGGCGAGTCGAAAGCGATTGAGCTTAAGCTCACTTCACGTTCGTTCTCCTACTGGTCCGAACAATCCCATGCTTGGGAGAGAGCTGCCGGAGAGTTCACGCTCCATGTAGGCGATTCCTCTGCTGATACACCGCTTACCGCGACCTTACAGATTCGGTGACAGAGCTCCGATCGGGTTACGCCTCAATGATTCCAGACGGTGGACGATCTTCGGGCGCAGTGGCCCAATCTTTATTGGGAGCAGGCCCCATGTGCAGGTGCAACTCGCCTTCTGTCGTAATCTGCTGGTGCGTCAGCCAGGAGCGGTGCAGTGCCTGGCCGTTCAACTCTGCGCGTTGAATGAACACGTTTTGTGCTGAGTTGTTTTCCGCGACAACCCTGAACCTGGAGCCTGTGAGCGGATTGTGGAGGATCGCACGATCCACCAGTGGACTGCCAAGAACATAAACACCCGTGGCTGCGTTCACTGGGTAGAAGCCAAGAGAAGCGAAGACGAACCAGCTTGAGAGCTGTCCGCAGTCATCGTTTCCGGGAACACCCGCAGGCGTGTTGTTGTAAAGGCCGGCGACCTTGCGGCTCCAGTACTGTGTCTTCCAGGGGGCGCCGGCAAAGGCGTAAAGGTATGGATGATGGTTGCTCGGCTCATTGCCTTGAGCATCCTGGCCAACCATGCCGGTAATATCCGGCCGTGCATCCAGCACAAGGGAAGGTGCGGTGAAAAGCTTGTCAAGCTTCTCGATGAACGCTGAGTCACCGCCATAAAGTTTGATCAAGCCATGGATGTCGTGAGGCACGCTGAAGCTGGCTTGCCAGGCATCGGTCTCTATGTAATCGCCTGACTCCTGGTGCGGAACAAAGGGTGCGCGCCATGCGCCGTTGCTCGCTTTACCTTGCATGAAGCCCGTTGCCGGGTTATACACGTGCTGGTAGCCTTGGCTCAGTTGCAGGAACATGACATTGTCTTCCGCTTTGCCCAGCAGCCTGGCAAGCGTGCCGGCGCACCAGTAGTCATATGAAAGATCGAGTGTTGAGGACACGCTGCCGGCGTGGAGATCGCACGGCACATAGCCGTATTTGCGGAACATCGCCTGCAATTCGCGATTCCCTCGTGTCTCTGCACCCATTAGTGCGGTGTCGCGAATGGCTGCGTACGCTGCTTCGATGTCGAAATCGCGGAAACCTCGCACATAGGCGCCCAGAATCATGGCTGCGGCGTGAAAGCCGACCATGCTCCACGTCTCATTTCCCCACAAGGGCCACATGGGCAGAGCGTGCTGACCGAGTTGCTGATAATCCAGAATCAATGTTTGGATAATGTCATTTACGCGTTGAGGTTGCGCGAGTGTGAGGAAGGGAAACTCGCCGCGGTAGATGTCCCAGATGGAAAGGGAAGTGTATTTGGTAAGGCTGGGATTCCTGTGACTTTGTCTGTCCTGTCCGCGATAGCTTCCATCAACATCGCTGTATGTTGCCGGTGCCACAAGCGAATGGTAGGCTGCGGACCAGAACGTTGTTTCGGTGTTGGGGCTGGAGAAGGTTGCATCGAGTGACGCAAGCGCCCTTGTCCAAGTCTCTTCAGACTGCTTCACTCTTGCATCAAAATCCCATGCGGGGATCTCCTGTGCAAGGTTTTTGGCTGCACCCTCCACACTCACCGGCGAGATACCCACGCGCACGATGAGTTCACCTTGCCCCGGCTGCGTCGTGAGGATGATCTTGATCTCCTTGCCGGTGTAGTGGCTGCCGGGTGCCGCCGGCGTGATTGTGCCATCGATAGAAATCTCCATCAACGCCGGAGCCTGGGACACTTCGAGCACGAAGAAAATTTCACGATCCTTTGCCCAGCCATGCGTGCTTCGTCTGCCGGTGATGCGAGTGGGGCTTTCAATCGTCAGCTCCGCGGCATACACCTGGCATCCGAGGCCGTGCACGAGATCGACCAAGAGGCCGTGACGCCCGGCACTGGGCACATAGCGATAGCGGTGCATGCCGCAGCGAGTTGTGGAGGTCAACTCAGCCTGCACCTCCGGGGTTTCGAGATAGACGCCGTAATACCCGGGTCGCGCAGTCTCCCGATCGTGCGTGAAGAAAGAGCGATAGCCGAGCTCAGACGGACTGAAGACGATGCCCGAGTGCAAGCCGAGTGCCTCCACCTGCATCTCCGTCAAGGCCTCGACCTGCCCGGCGTTCCAGAACCAGTTTGCCTCTGAAAGCGGCATCACCAGAATGTCGCCAAGATCGATGCCGCCGGTTCCTTGCAGGTGAGTGTGGCTGAAGCCGTTGATGATGTTGTCGCGATACTGATAGCCGGAGCAGTGCTGCCACTCATACCAGTCGCCCTGAACATTCCAGTGGGCATCCGGCGGTCCGCTGCTGTCGGGACTCAACTGCACGAGTCCGAAGGGCGCCACGGCGCCTGGAAACATGTGGCCGCGCCAGCCTGTGCCGACCATCGGATTCGCGAGCGGCAGGCGCTCTCGCTGGTTCTTGCGCACGGCCGGCGCCTGACCTTCTGCTGTCGAGAACGCTTCCAGAAGCGCACCTGCGGGAAGCGCGGAGGAGCAGAGGAAAGCACCGGAGCGTTTCAGAAACGCTCGACGTCGCCATCGTTCGAGCGTGTCATGCCTCATGGTGTCTCCTGGCGATCGC
>CAXTZL010000268.1:0-4130 GCA_964248555.1 uncultured Bryocella sp. | reverse complement strand
TTCCGAAGCGACTTTGGCTACAACTCCAGGGCCAGAAGGGTGGTCCACAGCTTCAAAATCTTCTGACATTCTTCGTCTATCGTTGTTACTGCGCTCAGAGCGAGACCGTAATCCCCTGGTCTGGACTACGGGATCAGTTCCCTCAAGATGACAGCAACCCACGCAGATTCAAGCAGAACGTAAAGAAAGCAGTTCAACAACTGCGGATTGTCTGGCCTGAAATTCGTATCGACGTGGTAACTGAGGGCGTCTGGGTTGATCGCGCGATTCAGCCCTTGCTGCCAGATGATCCCACGAAGAAGAGGGTACGAAGGCTAAGTGCTCCCTATTCAATTAGTTAGAGTGGACCTTTCACGTACAGCGACACATCACCCATTGCACACGCTTCGTTCTCGGTCCTGAGAAGTTCAGATCGATGGTGGACCTTCCACGTACAGCGGCTGGACCTTTCGCGCACACATACCCAAATGTTCATGTACGTCGAGCTCTTGAATATGCTACGTAAGCGAGGAAAAGTTACGACATACCCCGTTTGCGCAAGCAAGGAACGGTCGCAACGAGATCGGCGCCCCAGCATTACCTTTCCCCCTATATGGTCTTTGAAGCGTCTGGATCGCCACTGTGGACCTTCCGCGTACAAGAGGGACTGAGCACTACTCGGCTGGACGCGTACTTGTTCAGTAAGCAACGAGACTCTGGACCTTCCGCGTACATCGAGGGCAAAGTGTAGGTATCTTCTCTCGCGTGAACTTCCCGCCTCGTGGACGTTCCGCGTACAGCGGTCGAAAAATCGGGAGCATGCACATAATTGGTCAATAGCTGATGGACCTTCCGCGTACAGCCACGATTTAAGAAGAATTGTCTTCCACTGGAGTTGTGTTGATTTCCTTGCGTTCCACAACCTTCCGTGGACAGAATTCGGACTTCTCGTACGCTTTTGAAGACCTTCCGCGTATTCTCGAGAGACCCTCCGCGTATTCCCACAGGACCCGCCGCGTACCTATATATAGAAGCAAGAGATACAAGAGTCTTCCTTGAGATTCCTTGAGAACGCACGAGTCGGTCTTCGACCGGCGATGGAACAAATCCATATAGAAGTCGCTTAATAGCTTGTGAGCTGATTACAGGACGAGCGTGCCTGCTATTCAACGGACGTGATGCTTGACCTGTGGTTGGCGAGCAAATTTAGATGAAGGCGTCTGAACCGAGGTGCTTCGGCTCAACTGCAACAATAAGTCGTTAGAACCGGCTGTACGCGAAAGGTCCGTTTCTTTGGAGGATCGACTCAGTCGAGTAGTATGGCCCCGAGACCTGACTGCACGCATTCTCCAACTCCGTGGAGGCAAGAAAAAGGAAATGTAAGCTTGCTGCCGCTGTGCTCATGATGTTGCTTGTTGGTTATCGTTCAGCCGGACCTAGGCCGACAGAAAGCGGTGCCCGAGCCGTATGGCATGATGTAGCGGCACAGACTCACGTAGAGGGATTTCGCGAGTTGGTCAGCCTGCGCAAGACGAATGGTCAGAAGAGACACACTGGATGAGGAGAGCGTATGGGACGTGGGAGGGAGTACCAGCCTGAGCTGTGGTAAACCTGTTGCGGCAGATTGAAGTGGCCGTGGCGAACGGCAAGACGACGGTGCAGGGGTTGAAGGAAGCTGGGATCGTGGAGCAAACCGGCTCCCGCTGGCGCAAGGAATACGGCGGATTGCAGGTGGACCAGGCGAAGCAACTGAAGGAGCTTGAGCAGGAGAACGCCAAGCTGAAGTGGTTGGTGGCGGATCTAAGCTTCGATCAAGGAACTGCGCGTGCTTGCCGAACGTTGTCGGGTGCACTACAACACCATCCGGCCACACTTTTCACTGGGCTACCGGCCGCCGGCTCCAAAGGCCTGGCCGACCTCCAACAGCACGGGGTATGGAGAAGTGGAAACCGCTACGCGTCTCCCACTATTGGAATGGTCCGCCATTTGTATCCACCTGGAACGGATTACCTTAGCTGGCAGGAGGCTTCACACGGAGATTTCGACGATCGGCATCGGCCTGAGCAAGACCACCTTTCACCTAATTGGCCTGAGCGCACGCGGCGAGATTCTGCTGCGGAAGGAGCTCTCACGCAAGCAGCTGCTGATTTTCACCGCGACCCGTACCCCGTTACTGATTGGAATGGAGGCATGCGCCAGAGCCCATTACCTCGCCCGTGCTTTGCGGTAGCAGGGACACGATGCCAGGCTCATGCCGGCGCAGTATGTGAAGCCGAACAAGAACGACTATCTGGACGCAAAAGCGATTGCGGAAGCCGTTCAGCGGCCAACGATGCGGTTTGTGCCAGTCAAGAACAATGCGCAACTCGACTTGCAGGCCTTACACCGCGTGCGCGACCGGTGGGTGGCGAGAAGAACGGCCGTAATGAACCAGACCCGTGGATTTCTGCTGGATCGTGAGATAGCGATTCGCAAGAACCGTCTGATCAAAACGCGCAGCTGCAGAACATCCTCACCGATGGCAATTCTTCTTTTTCCGGACGGCTGCTGCACCTGATCATGAGTTGAAGCACGAATGGGACGAACTCGAACGGAAGATCGAAGAGGCCAGCACTGAGCTCGCACGCGTTGCCAAGGAGGACGACGGCTGTCATCGGCTGATGAAAGTGCCTGGCTTTGGGCCGATCGTCTCGACAGCACTGGTGGCAGCGATCGGCAACGGAATCAGCTTCAGAAAAGGACGAGACCTGGCAGCTTGGCTAGGACTGGTCCCACGGAAACACTCGACCGGAGGTAAGACCAGACTGCTCGGTATTAGCAAGCTGGGTAACGAGTACCTGAGACGCATGATGCTTCACGGCGCCCGATCCGTAGTGATGCAGATGGAACGAAAACCCTCCGCTCTTGGCGAGTGGTTGACAAGCCTCTCCGCTCGAAGCCATCGAAACGTCACCGTTGTCGCTCTGGCCAGCAAGATGGCACGCATTGCATGGGCGATCCTGAGTAAGGGCACGCGCTACAACGCACCTGCTCTCCTGGCAGCCTAATTCCGAGGCGTGGAAAAGACGCCCACAGTATGGGCTTTGAAATCGCTCCGCGATTCCACCTTTTTTCACCCTCCGACGACCAAGTTTTCCCCTCAAGTTTGCGAGACAGATTGATGTGTGAGTGTACAGTCTCAACCGGCATTGCTTAAGCCTGTGTGGGAATGAGAACCCTTTCGGAGTTCGATCCACTTTGTAGACCAGCGACGCGCGGACTCCATTATGGCCAGGAGCGAAAGCTCCACAAACAGGCCGGATACGTGTGCGCAGCCCCACACATTCGCCACAGAGATTTCGCTTGCAATCTGACGGCGGACCATACAGTTCCTACAACCACGACGGCGCTATCAAGCAACATCGTTGACCGCGCTAAAATAACTTCTTACTTGGTACAAAAGGCCGGGCAGGCCAATGCCTGAGGATCACAATAATGCTCGTAGCGCGGCTTCATCCGTTCAGTGAGCAGCAGCCTCGCAACACGTCGCTGGCTTAGCCGGTGGACCTGCTGTGTCCACGCGGCAAGCTCACGACGACGACGAGGCCTCCCAACTTTTTGCGACGATCTTCTGCGACACGTGCCGGTCTAGGCTCAGGTCCGCCACCAGACGTTTCAGCTTCGCGTTCTCCTCGCGAAGTTGCCAAAGCTCCCGCAACCCGCTGAGTTTGCGGGTGATTGTCGATCGTAAAAATCTTCGGACTGCGACGGCATCACGACGATGTCTCGGAATGCACTGGCCCCTTCGCTCCATCTAGCCAATGTTCTTTGGGGATCAGCATCAATGATCCGGACTGAGGCTCCTTGCAACGCAAGCGGAGTCCCGAGCACGATACAAGTTGTGGATTTCCCACTTCCACCTTTAGGGTTTGCTGCAACGATTACGGGCATACTGCCTCTCGTAGGCCGCGGCCTATGGCCTGCTCCGTGCCAAATACGAGCAGATTGGCAAGTCGCTGGCTCCCGCTGGGCACCCAAATCGCGGCCCATATCGTTGCGATCGGGGCGGTGGTGGTGACCAACAACCGCGCATTCCAACGGCTTGATAGTTTTGTCGGCATAGTGGACCACAGGCGAACCTCCGCTCTAAGAGCCTGTTCACACGATTTAGA
>CAXTZL010000267.1:0-4137 GCA_964248555.1 uncultured Bryocella sp. | reverse complement strand
ATCGCAATCGACCCCAGCACCGCCCGCGGAATCGTCCGCCGCGGCTCCCGCACCTCCGCACCCAGAAAACAAACGTTGTAGTACCCCCAAAAGTCGTAGGCCGAAATCAGCAACCCCGTCCCCAGCCCGGTCACAAACCGCCCGTCCAGGTGAAACGCTCCCGGCGGAAAATCAAACGCCAGCGCCGGGTGAAAATGCGTAAATCCAGTGGCAATAATTGCCACCAGCGCGGCAATCACCGCCGCTCCCAGCACCTGCACCACCCGCCCCAGCGCCCCGATCTCCCGGTGCAGCACGACAGCCGCCAGCAGGCAAATTCCCATCGCCAGCAGCGCCTGCCCGCTCAGCACCACCGGCACCCCCACCAGCCGAAACGCCATCCAGGGCCGCGCCGACCCCGGCAACAGGTACCCGGCGTACTGCGCAAATCCCAGGCACCCCGAGGCAATCGAAAGCGGCGCACTCAGCAGCAGTTGAAATGCGTACAGAAACGAAATGAACCGCCCCCAACCTGCCTCACCAGCACCGCCCCCGTACAGGTGCTTCAGGTACGCATACGATCCACCCGCCTCCGGGTACGCCGTCCCCAGCTCTGACCACACACACCCGTCGCACAGCGAAAGCACCGCCCCCAGCACCCAGCCCAGCATCGCCTGCGGCCCGCCCATCGCGCCCACAATCAGCGGCAGGGTCACAAACGGCCCCACCCCCACCATGTCCAGCAGGTTGATCCCCAGCGCGCCCCGCGTCGAAAGCCCCCGCCGCAACTCCGGCGATACGTCATGGAGAGGTGCAGAAATTCGACGGGAAGGGGAGGGCATAGGCCATCATCGCCGTCTCGCGCGTGGTCTGCCTAGCGCTCGCATGGTATGCCTAAAGATATGGCCGCAAACCGTCGTCGTCATGCCACAAAATTCGGTCTTCTGACCCTGGTCGCCTTCTCGGGCCTTCCACTCGCCGGGCAGACGCCGTCCTCCGCGCTCCCGGCTACACCGAATTTGCCGCAGTACCAAAGCGCCTTCGCCCAGCCGCTGCCCATCGATCAGGGCGCCGCCGCCCTCTGGCAATCGCTGCAAAAGCTCAACACCCGCGCCAGCATGATGATGGTCGTCGCCCACCCCGACGATGAAGACGGCGGCATGCTCGCCTACGAATCCCGCGACCGCGGCGTCGATACCTCGCTGCTCACGCTCACCCGTGGCGAAGGCGGACAAAACCTCATGTCCTCCGACTTCTTTGACCAACTCGGCATCCTCCGCACCCAGGAGCTTCTCGCCGCGGACCGGTACTACGGCGTCCATCAGTACTTCACCCGCGTCATCGACTTCGGCTTCTCCAAAACCATGGCCGAATCCCTCAAAAACTGGGGCCACGACCGCGTGCTCTACGATTGCGTCCGCGCCGTCCGCCTCGCCCGCCCCCTCGTAGTCACCTCCGTCTTCGCCGGCAACGTCTCCGACGGCCACGGCCACCATCAGGTCTCCGGCCTCATGGCGCAGGAGGTCTACAAGGCCGCCGGCGACCCCACCGTCTTCCCCGACCAGATCGCCGCCGGCCTCCGCCCCTGGTCGCCGCTGAAGGTCTACGCCCGCGTCCCCTTCGCCCGCGTCACCGAAAGGGGCATCTACGACTACGCCACCGGCCACTGGGAACCCGTCCGTTTCCGCAACTACGTCACAGGCACCGACATCGAAGGCATCCCCTCCGCCACGGTAGAAATCCCCGAAGGCACCTACCAGCCCCTCTTCGGCACCTCCTACCTCGCCGTCGGGCGCGAAGGTCTCGGCCAGCAAAAGTCGCAGAACGGCGGCATCGGCGCTCCGCCGCGCGGCCCCCTCAACTCGCCCTACCATCTCTATGTCTCACGCGCGCCCGGCGAAAAGACCACCCTCCCTGCCCATGAATCCGGCTTCTTTCAGGGCATCGACACCACCCTTCCCGGCATTGCCGACTACGCCCCCGCAGATCAACGCCCGGTTTGGCGAACCCAACTCACCGCTCTAAGCCAAATCGTAGCCGAGGCTACCGCCGCCTTCCGCGCCGAAACTCCCGCCGCCAGTGCCCCCGCGCTCGCCCGCGGCCTCGCAGAAACCGAAGCCCTGCTGGCCGAACTCGATAGCCCGGGTAGCCGACTTCCACCCGAAGCCGCCTACAACATGCGCCACGAGCTCGAAACCAAGCGGACGCAGTTCGATGACGCCCTCGGCCAGGCCCTCGGCCTGCACCAGCTCGCCACCGTCACCACCGGGCCCTCCAAACCGCACCCCGGACCTTTCGATCTCGGCCCCGCCGACCCCGGCTACCTCACCGCCGTCCCCGGCCAGAAAATCTACGTCGACGTCCATTTGGCCAACGGCGGCCCCGACCCCATCTCCGCCATCCACACCGAGTTGCACTCCGCCGCTGCCGGCACCTGGACCTTCACCCCCGAAACCTCCGCTCCCGCCGATCTCCAGCCCGCCAGCGCCGAAGACGCCGTTCTCTCCACCACCACCCCCGAAGACGCCGCGCTCACCCGCCCCTACTTCGCCCGCCCAAACCTCGAGCAGGCATACTACGACCTGCTCGAGCCGCAGTACCTCAACCTCCCGAACATGCCCTACCCCCTCGCCGCCGAAACCACCTACACCTATGCCGGCGTGCAGGCGCACCTGCGCGGCGCCGTGCAAACCACGCAGCGCTTCGTAGGTCCCGGCCCCCTGCTGCACCCCTTGCTCACCGCCCCGGCCATCTCGCTCACCCTGTCGCCCGAGGCCGGCATCATTCCTCTCACCAGCCACTCCCTCGAGCTCTCCGCCACCGTCCACAGCAGCGTCAAAGGTCCCGCACAAGGCCACGTGCACCTCGAACTCCCCCCAGGCTGGCACGCCGACCCCGCCGTCGCCGACTTCTCCACAGCCAACGACGGAGACGACCGCACCCTCCACTTCCACGTCACCCCCGGCACGGTCGCCGCCCAGCCCTACAACATCACCGCGGTAGCCGACTTCGACGGCAAACAATATCGCCAGGGCTTCGAAACCGTCGGCTACACCGGCCTGCGTCCCTATCCCTACTACCGCGATGCCACCTACCGGACTACCGGCGTGGATGTGAAAATCGCCCCAAACCTGAAAGTTGCCTACATCACCGGTACCGGCGACGACGTAGCCTCATCCCTCGAAGATCTGGGCATCCACGTCACCTTTCTCTCCGCCTCCGACATCGTCTCCGCCGATCTGTCCGGCTATGACGCGATCGTCCTCGGCATCCGCGCCTACGCCGCCCGCCCCGAGCTCCGCAACGCGAACGCCCGCCTTCTCGCCTACGCCAAAGCCGGCGGCGTCGTCCTCGTCCAATACCAGACCCCCGAATACAACGGCACCGACGCCCCCTATCCGCTCTCCCTGCCCGGCGACGCCGAAAAGGTTGTCGAAGAAGACTCCAAAGTCACCCTTCTCAACCCCTCCGACCCGCTTCTGAACTTTCCCAACCGCATCACCACCACCGACTTCGACGGCTGGGTCGAAGAACGCGGACACGGTTTTCTCCGCTCCTGGGACCCGCGGTACCGCGCCCTCACGGAAATGCACGACGCCGGCCAGGATCCCCAAAAAGGCGGCCTCGTCTACGCTCCCTACGGCAAAGGTGCCTACGTCTACCTGGCTTTCGCCTTCTTCCGCGAATTGCCCGCCGGCGTCCCCGGCGCCTACCGCCTCATGGCCAACCTGCTCAGCCTCGGCAAAAACCCCGCCCTGGGCACCCAGCAGGCCGCTAGGTGAAGCAGGCCGCTGGGTAAAAACTACAGCGGCGCAAGCTGCGACCGCAGCAACGCCGTCGCCGGCTCCCGGTACATCGTCTCCCAGGCTCCTTCCTGCACCACCCGGCCCGCCTCCATCGCCATCACGCGCCCCGGGCACAGCGCACGCAACACCTCCGGCTGGTGATCCACCGCGATCAGGCTGAACCCCACCTCCGCCTGCCATCGCCGCAGATCCTCGATCAACTCCCGTACCAGCGGCCGGTCCAGCCCCGCAAACGGCTCATCCAGCAGCAGCACCCGTGGCCGCCGCGCCAGGGTCCGCGCCAGCGCCACCCGCCGCGCCTGCCCGCCGGAGATTGCCCGCGGCATCGCCTCCCACAAAGGCCCCAGCCCCA
>CAXTZL010000266.1:0-4152 GCA_964248555.1 uncultured Bryocella sp. | reverse complement strand
CTCAGGGAGAGTTGCCGTCCATAGAATGGTATGCAAGCTGCAAAAGCTTCGTGGAAAGGGCAAAACTCTCTTACCCTTCTACAGTGCGGTGGCTTAGCAGAAGGAACAGTGAGGGCTGCATTTCTGTGCGCAAGCCTGACGCCCCTTCTTCTAAAGTTGATCGGTTGGGGTACGTGCGCTGGGCATGGCTTTGTTGCCTGTCGGCGTAAATCAACCTTGGCTTGCTGAGCCGGTCTGCGGCTACAGATACCGGACGACCAGCCGCGATGCGGGAACGGCAGGGTGCGATCCTGGTATTAGGTTTAGGTCTGGCCAGTGGTCATGGCCTAATGGACTCAAAACAGAGCAATACCTAACCCTTTCTTCCCACCCGCTATTTGCCCAATAGCTCTTCGTCACGATGGATCAGCTGGACAAATCCTATAACTAAAGATTGATTGGCGGTCAGCCACCTTCAGCTATAACAGTCCCTGTTAGGTCTGTACGCAAGTCCGCTGGATGTAAAGTGAGTTCACAACTGTCTGCTCAGGCTAGAAGAGCAGAATGATTAGGCTCTGTGCGCAAATAGATCTTGCTGATCCATGGGTGAGGAGCGCCGAAGCATATGAGATGTTCCTGAACTGCTGCTGACGAAAACGAGAATTGTCCATGATCTCGCGATCACTAAGCGCATTTGCCGCAAACTGTCCTCCGAGTCCGAGATAGATGACGTCAGGCTTTCGATCAGATACCGATTGCATCTCCAAATTCGTGGCCTAGGTATCGACCTCTGGCTGCTGGGTAGTGATCAGAGATGTGCCTCTCACGGAGTCTCAGGGGATCAATGCTGTGGAGCTCCGAATGGAACGGGACGGCGCTAAATTGACAGTGCCATGTAGGTTGGTCTATAAGCATGCAACGCAGGAAGATGAGAATCCCTCCTCCGCGAAAACGCCCGTGTTCGTATTGCGAGAGCGAGTGCTCCTCTGCTCAGGGCAATGGCGCTCTTCGGTACGCTAGCTCCGTTATTCCGCATCTACGCATGACCTGAGAGGAACTTTATGTTTTGCAGGGTTATTCACGACTCCCGCAAAGTCGCTCTTATCGCCACAGCGGCTTTTAGTACCCTTTGCTTCTTCACAGCGTCCACGCTTCGGGCACAGACAAGCTCACCCGCTGCAAACCGGGTCCTGCCCACGAACACACAATTTTTCGTGCCGACCCCGGCCGATGGGTCGATTCAACAGGCCATCTCTCTACTTCAGCGAGGCAAGCTTAAGGATGCCTTGCTGATCGGAGCCATGGAGGCGACACCCCAGGCCGTGTGGCTGACCGGCGGCACTCCTGCCCAGGTGGAGCAGACCGTGCAGACGACCATGCGAGAAGCCGCACTGGAAAAGGCTGTTCCCCTATTTGTGATCTACAACATCCCCGGCCGCGATTGCGGCAGCTACTCCGCAGGTGGTGCGCAGGACACCCCGACCTACACGGCCTGGATCGACGCCATTGCGGCAGGCATTGGTGATCGCAAAGCCGTTTTCGCTGTCGAGCCGGATGCCCTGGCCAACCTCCCCAGCGATTGCGGCTATAATCCAAGCCAAGTCAACATCGCTCAGGCTACTGCCGATCGTTACACCCAGATCAATTATGCCGTGACGGCACTGGAGGCCAGGCCGCAGGCATTCGTCTACATCGATGCGGGAAACAGTAACTGGCACTCGGTCGGGGACATGACTGTACGCTTGCTCGCTGGCGGGCTTACAAGAGCGCAGGGCTTCTTCTCGAACGTTTCTAACTTTTTTGCTACCGAGAACGAAACCAAGTTTGATACATGGATCTCTGAGTGTCTTGCCTTTGGCGCGAACACCGCGGACGGCGGATGGCGGCTAGGCCACTATGAGTACTGTGCCAGCCAGTACTACTCGCCTCTGGGTCCAGTAGACCCCAACAACTTCGCTACCTGGGTCTACACCGACGAATGGTTTCAGCAGAATCTGGGCAACGCCGTCCCGACCACACACTTTGTGATCGATACAAGTCGTAACGGCCAGGGGCCGCTGAATACCTCCGTCTACAACGATGCGCCGTATAACCAGCCAACTTCTGTAGTGACAACGCTGGCGAACGGACGCTGGTGCAACCCTCCAGGCCGCGGACTCGGTGCCCACTCAACGGCCAATACCGGCGTTCCCTTGCTGGACGCACTTCTCTGGGTCAAGACACCGGGGCAATCGGACGGTACCTGCAATGCGCAGGGCGGTGCTCGCGCCTGGAATTACGCTACCTATACGCAGCCAGGATGGCCCACCAGCACGACGGGGCAGGCGACTTTTGACCCCCTCTGGGGCTTGGACGATCCTACGGCAGGTGCATGGTTTCCCCAGCAGGCGCTGGATTTGGCACTGCACGCCAATCCAAACTTGCTGCCCTAAAGCTACGAACGGCATTCGTGGGCCGAGCAACCTACTTCGTTGCTCGGCCCCTTAGGCTGCGGGGTTGTACCAGCTTTGCTCTGACGCAACATCACATCTGCGCCACTACTCGTCCCTTTCCAGGTCTGACCAGCGGCCTAAATTATTTCGATTTTAACGAGAGCTCAACTTACAACGGGTTGCAGCTACACGATGAGCATCGCAGAACAAGCTTCCTGGCAACTGCTTGCTACGCCTACTCGCACGCGCTGGACAATACTTACAGCCAAGGTAGCGGCACTCCGGTAACTGTTCTGCTGCACTACGACCAGGCGGCCGATTACGGCAATGCAAGCCAGAACGAAAGACAGGTTGCCAGCACGTCCTTTCTTTACAATCTGACATTCGGCCGGGACCAGAAGTTTGGTTCAACCTTCAATTGTGGTCTGGACCTGTTGAGCGGCGGTTGGCGATTGAATGGCATTCTTCTATCGACCGGGTAGCCTGTTTGACTTGCCAGCACAAGGGAGCGCGGCTCCCACGAATCGGCCGATCTTGTCGGCCCCATTCACTACCCGAAGAGCATCAGCGGTCAGTGGTTTGGTACGGCAGCATTCTCCAACAACATTCCCCTCCAAACGGCCACCACAGATGGATCAGGAAACACCCTCTACACGCGCCTTGGTACCCTGGGCGGAAACATCATCTATAGACAACGGGAGATCGGGATATGGAGGTTGGCGCCCAAGAGAACCTTCATATCTCGGAAGGCAAACAGCTGGAACTGCATGGGGACTTCTTCAACGTAATGAACACAGCCAACTTTTCAAATCCGAATAACTTTGACCGTTCGGCCGTAAATTTTGGCAAGATCACGAGCTTGGGTGGAGAGCCTCGCGAAATCCAGGTGGCCGTTCGGCTGGTGTTTTGGCTGCGAGCAACAAGCTTGCTAGATCCAGCTCACAACTGGGTCTGGCCTTCTTAACAACGTACGATCAACCGACGATTCACCGAGGAGCTGCACTAGCAGCACAGCTCAGGCTCAGACTGAGCCCAATACGCCCAATGACAACCTTGTGCGCGCATTCGCTTCTCCTGCTCGCTTGCGCCCCGACGACTCCATGGCAAGAGGGCCGCTTCACCCTTAGTGGTGGACACAGCACCAGCTGGAGATCTATAACAGGACGTCGAACTAAGCGAAGCTCTTCTTGGCGGGAAAAACCTGGTTTTACAGCACAACCACGCCGCTTGGAGCGTGACTGGTCTAGCGAGATTTCACGGTGAAGTCGTTCAGCTTCAGTAACCTCCCCGCTCCGACACAACATGAATCCTCAGTACCTGGAGAATTAAATGGCATCCTTCTTTTATCTACGACGCATTTGGCTAGCATTGATGCTGCTGGTTCTAACAGCCATCGCGGCAGGAACGGTTTCAGCTCAGACCGATCCACCTATTCCCAGCGGGGACATTCGAATCCACTATTTTCGTCCCGACGGGATTTACACCGGTTGGACTGTTTATGCCTACGGCGACACGACGGAGCCTAATGATTTTACGGATGGGCCCGTTCCGGTCACCGGCAAAGACGGCTTTGGAGCGTACTTCGATGTCGGCGTGACGGCCACCGCGCAGAACGTCGGACTGATCCTCCACAATGGTGCCACCAAGGATCCCGGCGGCACAGAGTTCGTCGATCCCGCAACACAAGGCAACGAGTACTGGCAGCTTTCGGGCAGCGTCTCGCTGAGCACAACCATGCCCA
>CAXTZL010000265.1:0-4156 GCA_964248555.1 uncultured Bryocella sp. | reverse complement strand
ATGTACGAGTCGCCAAAGGTCTTCACCGCGAGCACACCGGTGCCGTGCTGCTGGGCTACGGGAATGACCTGCTTCGCGAACGAGCGAAAGTGTGCGTCCATCACATTGATCGGCATCTGCACGGTATCGAAATGAAAGTTGTTCTTGTCGGCCACCTGAAACATACGCAGATGGACGGCAGGGTCCTTATGGCCTGTAAAGCCGATATATCGAATCTTGCCGGCTTCGCGCGCCTTTATAGCTGCCTCGATTGCGCCGCCATTAGCAAAAATACGGTCAGGATCTTCCATCCGGATGACTTCATGGAACTGCACAAGGTCGATGACATCGGTATCGAGTCGGCCAAGCGACTGTTCCAGCTGCTTGTTGTACTCATCGGCGGTTCGACCATCCATTTTGGTCATCAGGAACACCTTTTGGCGGTAGCCGTTCTTTAGTGCTTGGCCGACACGCACCTCGGAAAGACCGTCGTTGTAGTCCCAGCAGTTGTCGATGAAAGTGATCCCGCCTTCCACACCGGCACGTAACAGTTTAATGCTCTCTTGCGGGTCCTTCTGTTTTCCCAAATGGTAGCCGCCCATGCCGATCAGGGACACTCGCTCTCCGGTGGTGCCGAGCTCGCGGTAAACCATGGTGGGCGACTCAGCCCGGCGCGTCGGCGTTTCCTTGGAAGTGCGGCCTGCCGCATTGTTGATCTCCTGCGCTCCCGCAGGAACAGCAGCAGCAGCAAGGCCGGCGGCGGTAGCGGATTTCAAGAAGTCACGACGTTGCATTAAGTTCCTCCTTGTCTATGTTCAACTGCGAGTTCAGATGCAGTTTGGGCTGAGCGGCACGTTCGCAGTTGCCTGCCAGGTTTTTGGGCTTGGGGCCTTGAGCGAATCGTCAGGCCTGCTTTCGTTCAATCAGCCTCAGGAAGCTGACCAGGCGTGAACCAGTTCCCCACCTTCGCCTGTTATGGGATCGCTCTTTGGGAAAGGAAGGGTGCGCATCCTTTCTGCCGTGGCGAAGTCCGGCGCCGATCGGCAAATGTCCCAGTGTTGCCCGACTGGATAGGCACCGACGACGAGGAATCCGGGTTCAGCATGAAGAAGACAGTGGCCTGTTCCGGCAGGAAGAACCAGAACGTCTCCGGCTGTAACAATGACGGGGAGGCCACCCTCGCCACCAAGGGTCAATTGGGCGCTCCCTGCGGCAAAGCCGAGGACCTCGTGAGCGGTGGAATGGTAATGGTGGAAACTGTAAACGCCGTTCCTCCACTGGGCCGGCCATGCATTACGCTGAAACGTCACTTCCATCGTGCTGGCCACGTCATCGCCGCTGAAGGCTCGCCGATAATGCAACACCGGCAACCGCTCGTTATTCGGCATCCAGCCACTCCGGGAAAGCTGCATCTTTTGCACTTCAGTCTTCCGCTCACCCCATGCAGTGGACCCAAGCCCCGCTGCAGCTAGTGCAACACCAAATTGTCGCCGATTCATCCGTCTGCCCCCCCCCACTTAAGATGCTCCGCCCAGTTCATATAACCCGGCGGAGTGATGTTCCTTTAGGGTCTAGACTTGGCGGCTTGGATGTCCGATAACTCCGAAATTGTGATCTTCGGCGCTCTTTGGCGGGGTTCCTTCACCGCTATTCGACGCACAAAGTAGACTGGTAAGAGCCGACGTTCGCTTGGTCGATGCCTACAGGGATGCGCCGATTTCATCTAAAGCGTTTACAGCGACGTGACATGCGGTTCGTTGCTCTTTACTAAGCGCATCGCCTGCACCGCACAGTCTTCGAGGGAGCCAGATGCAGTCACGTCCTTCGTTTCCACGGCGTGTTTCCAGTCATCAAGCAATGCAGAAGATTCGTTCCTCATGCGACTCAAGCGCCGATATGAACAATACAAAAGCTGTCCGCTGGAATGCTCACGTGTGAGCAGATAAACGTATGGTGCGTTTTGGTAGTGAAACATCCCATAACGAACGTGAGGAGCTCCAAGCAGTATCATCTCAAGCGTCGCCCGCTCTCTGTCACCTACAACTGGGAATGAGAGCTGATTCAGCGCTCTAAGCGTACTACGACGGATTCTCTCAAGATATTCTGCATTTTCCGGATCGCTGGGTTGTCGGCTTTCAACGAAGAGGAAGGTTGGCGTCGGCGTATACCATGCCCCACCAGGAGAGCTTGCTTGCATGCGGCTCGGGATTTCTGGCGGTCGATCTTGTGCCTTGACGCATATGCAGGGGAATAAAGCGAAGAACAACAAGGCCGATGGCCTTAGATCGCGGATTCCCATCTATACCTCCTTAGCCCAAACCGCTTTCTAGAGAATAAATCCTGCACGCGTTCAAACTCGAAATTGCGCTTAGCCAACGGTACGCAGCAGTGTGCGGTAGACGGTTGGGCGAGAGATGGAGAACAGCTCGGCCAAGTCGCTGATCGTATATTGGCCTGTTCCGTGCATACGGCCGAGCTCTTTCTGTTGCTTATCTGACAGCTTGGGCTGTTTGCCGCGGAGTCTGCCTTTTGCGCGAGCGATTTTCATACCTTCCCGGGTACGTAGTCGAATTAAGTCGGACTCAAACTCCGCAAAGGTGGCGAAGATGTTGAAGAACATCTTGCCCATAGGATCAGCTGGGTCATAGCGGCTTTGGCCCAGTGCCAATGTCACGCCCCGTGCTGCCAGCTCATCTGCGATGGACCGCGCATCTGGAACCGAGCGGGCGAGCCTGTCCAGCTTCGGTACGACCAGCGTATCTCCCTTGCGAACGGCGGCAAGCGCCTGGTTGAGACCTGGCCGAGATCTGGCCTTGCTCTGTTTGTTCCGGTCAATCCGTGATCGACATAGATCCGATCCGCAACGACGCCCAATTCCGCGAGAGCTTCGCGCTGTGCGGTAAGGTCTTGTTTGTCCGTAGAGCATCGTGCATAGCACGATGAGAATTTTTGGCATAAAGTTGTAACGTTTGGCGGGCCTCATGTGAGAATATCACCGTACCAATTTAATGAGACAAGCTTTGCTGTGTTTCAGCGATCCGGTGATCTTCCGTACAACGTCCGTTGAAGGATCGTCTTACGGACACGGTTCCGAGTGTAGTCCACGGGTGTCGCGATGCGCTTGGAAGATAAAACGCCGGCGTTGGCAGAACTCACGGAGGCACAGCGCGAGCAAGCGATGTCTCGGTTTCGGGTGCTTCGTTCTCACACGGAGAGAGGTGTCCCGCTTCCAAGAGCGGCGCAGGCTGCAGGCGTGGGTTTACGGACTGTCGAGCGATGGCTTGCACAATATCGTGCAGATGGCCTCGCTGGACTTGTTAGACAGACCCGCGAAGATCGCGGGCGACGAAAGCTTCCGGCAGAAGCAGTGGAGCTGATCGAAGGACTCTTCCTCAAGAAGCCACAGCCTTCCGCCGCTGCGGTCCATAGCCGCATTCTCGCACTCTGTAAAGAGCGAGATTGGCCTTTGCCCTCGTAAAGCAGCGTCTATGCCATCATCTCGCGGCTTGATCCGGCTCTGACCACGCTGGCTCATGAAGGTCCTGCTGCTTTTCGAGACGAGTTCGAATTGGTGTATCGCCACCGCGCGAGCCACCCTAATGCAATCTGGCAGGCCGATCACACCCAACTCGACGTGCTCATCCGGGACGCAAGCGGCAAGGCAATCAGAGCGTGGCTAACCACTGTGATCGACGACCACTCTCGCGCTCTGGCCGGCTACCTGGTTTTTGCTGGAGCACCTTCGGCTTTTCAAACGTCGCTTGCGCTTCGTCAGGCGATCTGGCGTAAAGCGGACCCGTTATGGGCTATATGCGGTATTCCGGATGTCCTCTATGTCGATCATGGGAGCGACTTCACGAGCAAACACCTTGAAGAGGTCGCTGTCGACCTGCACTTCGAACTGGTCTACTCCACCATTGCCCGTCCTCAAGGACGAGGCAAGATTGAGCGTCTGTTCGGAACCCTCAACACAGAACTGCTGCCAGAACTATCCGGCTACCTGAAGCACGGCAAGCCGACTACAGAACCAAAACTATCTCTGGCTGAACTGGATCGAGCTATCGGCAACTTCTTGGTCGGCACCTATAACGCTCGAGTTCATCGCGAGATTCGCATTGCACCGCAAACCTCTTGGTCGGGCAACGGCTGGCTGCCGCGTATGCCGGACAGTCTTGAG
>CAXTZL010000264.1:0-4158 GCA_964248555.1 uncultured Bryocella sp. | reverse complement strand
GTTTGCGTGACGGAGAACATGGTCATGAAGCCGCCGTAGCTCCAGCCGGTGACCCCTTCGCGGGCGTGGTCGATGGAGTATTTGCTCTCCACGTAATCCATGCCGGCCTCGATGTCCTTCAGGTCGCCGTAGCCGAAGTCCTTGCGGTTGGCCTCGGTGAAGGCTTCGCCCTGGCCGAAGCTGCCGCGCGGGTTGGGTTGCAGTTCGAAGTAGCCTTTGTCGGCCCACTGTCCGCCGCCCCAGCGGGCTGTGATCGAAGCAGAGGGCCCGCCGTGGACGGTCACGATGATTGGGTACTTCTGCGACGGGTCGTAGTTGGCGGGGAAGGTGAGCCAGCCCTGCACGTGGAACGGGCCGTTGATCCATTCGACGGATTCGGTGCGGGCGGTGGGCTTGGCGCCGTCGTTGAGGTGGGTGAGCTGGTGCAGGCCGGCATTTGAGGCGGTCCAGATTTCCGGAGCTTTCGTAAAGCCCTGCTCTGTGAACGCAACCATGTCCTTCCCGGCCGGGCTGTAGGCGATGGCGTCTTTGATGGATCCGCCGCCGACCGAAACCTCGCCGAGATCGCGCGTGGTGTTGGAAACCGCGGCCTTGCGATTGACATTCCAGTCCATCAATAGAGTGTGACCGCGGCGATCCTCGACGAAGCCGAGGGTGTGATCGCCGACCCAGGTCTCGTAGCTGGGTGTGCCGTCGATGCCTGGGGTTACATCGGTGGGCTGGCCGCCGCTGGCGTTTACGGTGTAGAGATCGCCGCCGGTGGAGCCCTGATCGCTCATAAGGCCGCCGATGAAAGCGATCTGTTTGCCGTCCGGGGACCAGCGGGGGACGGCGATCTGGAGGCCGTGCAGGGGGCCGGTGATTTTGGCGGTATCGACCAAGGCCTCCGGCGTGCTGCCGCTGCGGGCGGCCGCTGTGTAGATTTTGGCCACCCACCAGTTGTTCTCCCCCGGAGGGTTGGCTGCCACAAAGGCGAGGCGCTGCGAATCGGGCGCCCAGTCGAACTCATAGACGTGAAGGCTGGCGGGAGTAAGGAACCCACCCTGACCCGTGCCTGGGTCCACGGCGTAGACACGCTGTACCTCCACGCCATCCTCGCCGATAACACCCGCCCATGGCTTCATGGCATCGAGTGCGCCCGCGGTGCGCGTGGCGTTTTCGACGAAAAGAAATGCGATCGATTTGCCGTCAGGCGACCAGGCAATGTGCTGCATGTCGCCGGTGAGGTGCGTGAGCGGCCGGGTTTGCCCTGTGGATCGGGACCAGAGGTAGATCTGCGCCTGGCGTGGAATCGTCGGATCCGCTGCGGGTGCGCTGCAGGCGCCCAGGAAGGCCAGGGTTTCGCCGTCCGGTGACCACGCGGTGTTGCTTAGCTGGCAGTTGCTGTCGCCGGCTGGCAGCGGGAGCGTTTTGTCTTCTTCGGGGTGGGCAACCGGAGTCAAGTGGAGGGAGGCGTCGCCGCGACGGCCCAGCACCCAAGCGACGGTTTTGCCGTCCGGAGATAAAGCGACCGCGCCCGGCATTGTGACACGCTGGCCGTTTGCGGAGGCGGCGCCGTTCCGATCTCGCTGGGTCTGTCGCTGGGTCTGCGGGGCGTCTCTTGTTACCGGGTCCTTGGGATGAGCGGAGGGTGTCTGGCCGAATGACACGGGAACGGCAGCGGCCGTGGCCAGGCAGGCCAGGGCTGCGGTGGCGAACCGGAAGCGAAGGAGCGAGGTGTGGACGTCGCGGCACGACAGAAGGGTCATGGACCGCAGCGTAACATCCCCGCTGTCGGTTACTCCCCGGTACGGCAGACACGCTGGAGCTTTGTTCGGCGAATTGTCTGCCAGCCGAGGCGGTTGTAGAGGGCAGTCGCCCTTGTGTTTGCTTCGGTACCCAGAGCCACGAAGACGAGCCTTCCTTGCGGTGAGTGGCCAGGATTTCCGCAGCACGGCGGTGCCCAGACCGCGACCGGCGTGGTCAGGATGCGAGCACAAGCGGCTGACCTCGCGCCAGGGATGGAGGCAGAGCCGCTCGCCGCCCCTTGGCGATCAGCCGCTTGTTGCCGTTGCGAATTCCGAAGTAGCGGCCCATGCGACAGGTGTCCTTTTTGGAACAATCCCGGATAGGCGATCCGAAGCAGATCGAGCATTTCCACGGCGTTCTCGCAGCTGAGCGGCTCTACCACGTCTTTGGCGGGCACCTCGGGGAGGGCTGCCTGCGGGGGAAAGATCATCTGAAGACAGGGGATGGCGCCAGCGGCTCGCAGACCGCGGAAAGCTTGCAGTTGATCAAGTTACTCGGGCAGCAGACCCGCAAAGTAAACCTCTTCCCCAGGCTGCAGGAGCTGGCGGAGGTCTTCCAGCGCGCGGTTGTTCCGGGCCCGGGGGCCGTCGCTCTGTTCCAGGGTGGGGTCCATGGCTGCAAACGGCGCAATCGCAGTGGGGTAACGGCGGGCGTGGCCAAGACTCTGTGCCAGCTGGTGGTGGAAGGTCGAAAGTGCTGCCCAGATCGGGTCGGCAGGGAGGTCGGCGGCCATGCAGCCATCAGCATACGGCTGGCCGGCTGCTTAGCGACATGCGGTCCGTTGACTCCCCGTTCGCTTCTTGGTACCTTTAGAGGGTTCCGCTCGTTCAGGGAACTAGCCTGTCTGAGTGCCTGCGATACCTTCCTTCCCTCTGAAATCTGAGGGGTCCCAAGAGGTAGGCTATGTGGGTCTGAGCGGACGAAACGGAGTTGGGCTGGCGCGATCTGCAGTTGAAGCGTTTGACTTAGCCACCGTCGTCTCTTCTTAAGCCTGAGCAGTCTGCTGTGCCCGCAGTGTGTGCCGTTGTTTGAGTTTGGCCGCGTGCAGGATTCAGAAGTTCGTCGGAGCGCCCCTGTGGGCTCCGCCTTTTGCGCGTGCGGTGCTCTTGGGCGCGAGGCAAAAGGAAAAGTGGACGAACTGCCCTGCAAGGCGTCCGGCAAATCGAAGTCGGATAGCTCCGGAGAGCGAAGCCTCCGGACTGGCGTCAAGGAGTTTTAAGCAGTGCCTACATTTCACCAACTCGTAAAGCAGGGCCGTACGCCCACCCGGTATAAGACCGCCTCGCCCGCACTCCAGGGTTCTCCGCAGCGTCGCGGTGTTTGTACGCGCGTGTACACGCAAACTCCGAAGAAGCCGAATTCGGCATTGCGTAAAGTCGCGCGCGTTCGCCTGACCAATGGAATCGAAGTGACCACCTACATCCCTGGCATCGGCCACAATCTGCAGGAGCACTCTATCGTGCTTATTCGAGGTGGCCGCGTTAAAGACTTGCCGGGCGTTCGGTACCACGTGATTCGTGGCACGCTAGACTCTGTCGGCGTGGCCAAGCGGATGCAAAGCCGCTCGAAGTACGGCGCGAAGCGTCCAAAGGCCGCAGCCAAGTAGGATGTGAGCATGCGGCCCGGGACGGCTCGACCCAGCCCGGGCACGTAGCGACCGAAACAGGACAGGTCAACAAAACAGGCTCAGTGGTGTGAGAAGTTCACCGCCCTGGGGGAAGAAGAGAGAAGACGATGCCGAGAAAAGGTCACATTGCCAAGCGTGAGGTCGCCGAAGACCCAATCTACCAGTCCACCCTGGTGACGAAGTTCGTCAATAGCATGATGTGGGGTGGAAAGAAGTCTACCGCGCAGGGCATTTTTTATGAGGCAATGACGAACCTTGAGCAAAAGGGCGGTGACGAGGCTCTCAAGCTGTTCAAGAAAGCGATCGAGAACGTGAAGCCGATGCTCGAGGTCAAAAGTCGTCGTGTAGGCGGAGCCAATTACCAGGTTCCGATCGAGGTGAACCCGGAGCGGCGCACTTCGCTGGCTATCCGATGGCTGGTGAGCTATGGCCGTTCGCGCGGCGAAAAGGGCATGGTCGACAAATTAACGGCCGAATTGCTGGATGCGGCGAATGGCCGCGGTGCTGCTATGAAGAAGAAGGAAGACGTTCACCGCATGGCAGAAGCTAACAAGGCCTTTGCCCACTATCGCTGGTAGGTACGATCCGGGGTAAGCGCGATCCGGATTGGCTGTTCCGGATCTTGGTTGCCCGAACAGTCCGGAACTGGGAAGTAACCGCGAGCTTGGCTCGCAGAAGAGATATAGATACCGTGGCACGCACAATCCCCCTCGCAAAATGCCGCAACATTGGCATCATGGCGC
>CAXTZL010000263.1:0-4174 GCA_964248555.1 uncultured Bryocella sp. | reverse complement strand
CCGGTTTGTGTTTGTGTTGCTTTTCGGTACCGATTTACTTCGCCAGGGCCGCGGCCACGGACTTGCTCATGGGCGTGGTTGGGCGGCCGATGAGGGTGCTGAGGTCATGCGACGTGGTGTTCAACTCGCCGCGGCTTGCGCCTGCATCGGCGTCCGCGATGGCGCCGGCCAAGCCTTCTGGAAGGCCGAAGCCGACCAGAGCCTTTGCGTAATCGGCCTGCGGTAGATCGTGGTACACAACGGGCTTGTTTGCCTGCTGTGCCACTTCGGCGGCCAGTTCGGACAGTGTGTAGGGTTGGTCTCCGCCCAACTCATAGACCTTGTTCTCGTGGCCCTGCCCCGTCAGCACGGCTACCGCTGCCGCAGCGTAATCCGCACGGGTCGCCGTAGCGAACCGGCCATCCTTGGCCGCACCCAGAACCGCTCCATGCTCCACCGCGGCACCCAGCGCCCCGGTGTGGTTCTCCGTGTACCACCCGTTGCGAAGAAAGGCGAACGGCACGCCGGAGGCGCGAAGATAAGCCTCGGTTGGCTGGTGTTCCTTGGCAAGCAGAAGGGTGGAGGTATCCGCATTCAGGATGCTGGTGTACGCGAGCAACTTAACGCCCGTCGCGCGAGCCGCATCGGTCACTGCCTGATGCTGCGGCACCCGGTGGCCGACCTCGCTTGAGGAGATCAGCAGAACCTTCTCCGCGCCGGCCAACGCCGCAGCGAGTGTCTCTGGCCGGGAATAATCAGCCTGCCGCACCTGCACGCCCTTTTGCGCGAGTGCCTGCGCTTTCTCGGGGTCACGCACCAGAGCGACGATCTGCGCCGCGGGTACCTTCTCCAATAATTGTTCGACAACAAGCTTTCCTAGCTGTCCCGTTGCTCCTGTTACGACGATCATCTCCGTGCTCCTTGGCTGAGAAGTTCTCAACGAGTTCGAGCATAGCGCACAGGCTTACGAAATGTAAGTACGTACATTCATGTAAGCTACTTCCATGAGCCTTGAAGCACGCGGTACGCGCCAGATACGACGGAAGCAACGGGCCAATCTGTATGCCGCGGATTGCCCCTCGCGTGGCGTTCTAGACCACATCGCAACCCGCTGGAGTTCCCTGATTCTCGTCATGCTTCTTGAGAAGACCCATCGCTTCAGTGAACTCGCGCGCCGTATCGGCGGAGTCAGCGAACGCATGCTCGCGCATTCACTTCATGCGCTGGAGGCCGATGGCTTCGTTTTGCGTGTGGTGTACCCCACCAAGCCGCCAAAGGTGGAATACAGCCTCACACCGCTCGGCTGCGAACTCGCCGCACATGTTCAGGTCCTCCTGCGGTGGGTGGAGGACAACGTCTCGCGAGTGCTCGAGCATCGCAAGGAGTCGACACGGTAGCGAGGTCTCGCCCAGGCGCGTTTGCCGTTGTGCCGCTGGCTTCCAGCGACTGCATCGGCGCACCCGTTTTTCATGCGTGTCTTCCGCGAGGCCAGGATACGTCCCTTCTGGTAAGACTCTTATTTCGCGTGCGTTCTTGCCATCACAGCCGTGTAGCGCCTAGGATGAACTGGATTCGATTCTGTCTGCGGACCGCGTGCGTACGATCCGGGTCGTGCTGGGCAGCAGGTCGTTCGTTCGCCTCCTACGCCAAAGGAACCCTGTGTCACTCTCCGCACACAAGCTTGCGAGAGGCAGTATGCCCGCTGCCCTGCTTTTCGGATTTCTTGCCGGGGCACTCTCAGCCTCACGGTCTGTTCCTTACTGCGGCAAAGAAGCCTGATCAGGAGCTGTTTCCGTTTCTTGACGGTCCCCGCGAGCCCATCAGTACACCCGTGCTTGCCTAGAGGAAGGGTGGGCACAGTCAGTGCTCATCATTTTGCACAGCAAGGCTTCGAGCAAGCCTGGAGAGTTTATGCCCGCAGACATGCAATACCTGCTGTACCGCCCTGATGTCGAAAAGATCGAGCCGGATGAGCACGTCACCTTCGACGATCTTTCCCGCACCATGCAGCACATTACACGTCACATGGCGACACGCTATCGTCACGCGTGCAGGCCAGTGCATGCGAAGTCACATGGCGTTTTGGTGGGAACCTTTGAGCCACTGCCAGACCTGCCGGAAACGCTTGCCCAGGGTCTTTTTGCGGATCCCGGTCCGCATCCAGTGATCATGCGATTTTCAACCAATCCAGGAGACATGCTGGCCGATAACGTTTCCAGTCCACGTGGTCTCGCGATCAAGGTGTTGAACGTCGAAGGCCCCAAGGTCGCAAGCTTTGCCGATGGCACCACGCAGGACTTTGTTTGCATCAACGCAAACGCCTTCACAGCCCCTGACCCCAAGGGTTTTCTGGAACAGATCAAGAACTTCGACAAGAACCTGGACACCCCCGAAGGTGTAAAACACGCTGTCTCCGTAGCGGCACGAGCAACCAATGCGGTATTGAAAGCCGTACATCTTCCCTCTGCAACGCTTGAAGGCATCGGTGCTCCCGCCACTCACATTCTTGGGGAAAGTTTCTCTACCGTGGCCCCTTTACGTTTCGGCAAGTACGTCGCAAAGATCGGCTTTGCACCTGGTTCGGAGAGCCTGAAGAAGCTTACCGGAGAGAGCATTGATCTTGGTGCGGACTACAACGCCCTTGAAGAGCTCATCAAAAAGTTCTTTCAGCGCGAAACAGGCGTCTGGGACGTAAAGGTGCAGATTGCGCTCTCGCCGGAAGACCCCGCAGCCGAAGAAAAGGACAAGGACTTCCCGATCGAGGCCGCCGACAAGAAGTGGCCTGAGGACAAGAGTCCCTGGCAGACCGTCGCACGCATCACGGTGTTGCCGCAGGACTCCTACTCCGATGCCCGTCAGCTCTTCGTGGACGAGCGGCTTTCTTTCAGCCCATGGCATGCGTTGGAGGCGCATCGTCCGCTGGGCGGCATCATGCGTTCCCGGCTCAAGGCATACGAGGAGGCCATCAAGTACCGCGCGCAACGCAATGAACGGGAACGAGCGGAACCCAGAGGTATTGCCGAAGTTCCCGCTTAACTCGCGGTGGATCAGGTCCGTGGCCGATCAACACGCTTCGTTTGCAACTTGCTGAGAAGCGAGAAAAGAGTGAGATGAAAGAATTTGAGCTGCCGCTAGTGAAGCATGGCACTGCAGAGTTGGAGCCCGGAGTTCGGTTGCACTACGTAGTCGCGGGCAGCGGAAGCTGCACGATGGTGCTGCTGCGCGGCTATCCGCAAACGTGGTGGGAGTGGCGTCATGTTCTTGCGCCGCTCGTACGTGCCGGCTGGCGAATCATTGCACCGGATTACCGTGGAGCGGGTAGCTCGTCCAAGCCGCCATCCGGGTATGACAAGCGCACCATGGCAGGCGATATCTACAAACTGCTGCGGGAGCATCTCCACGTTGCCGGACCGGTCACGGTGGTGGGACACGACATTGGGATGATGGTGGCCTATGCCTTTGCAAGCGAATACCCGAAATCAATCGACAAACTGGTTTTGATGGAGGCACCGTTGCCCGGAACGGCGGCCTACGATGCCACCGTGGCGTCTACCAAGCTGAGCAATGCGACCATGTGGCACTTCTTCTTCCATAACGCGCAGAACAGTTTGGCGGAGTCGCTCACAGCAGGGCGCGAACGCCTCTATCTTCAGCACTTCTATGAGCGGCTGGCTTTCGACCAAGGTGCCATCACAGAAGCGGATCTGGACCTGTATGCCTCCCACTACTCCGCAGCCGGAGCGATGCGGGCAGGCTTCGAGGTGTACCGGGCCTTTGATCGTGACGCAGAGGACAACAGGGCAGCGCTCAAGAAAAATGGACGATTGCGTATGCCTGTGCTTGCGCTGGGAGGCACGTCAAGCTTTTATCTGCCGATCGCGAAGGCGATGCTCGCGGAGGTTGCGAAAAAGGTGACTGTCGTCGGTATTGCCGATGCCGGGCACTGGATCGCGGAAGAGAACCCCGAGGCGCTGGTGGAGGAGCTCCTAAAATTTTGCAACTCCAAATGACCCGCAGGTACGAGTTCGGACATCCTGCCATGTATTCACGACCACACTACCGATGCGAGAAGGAGTTGCTGCTGCATGCCTAACTACCTGATGTACCAAGATGACCTCGAGACGATTGCTCCCGATGAGAATGAGACCAAGCAGAAGATTGTCGATGTGATGACCGAAGAAATTTTCACAACATG
>CAXTZL010000262.1:0-4187 GCA_964248555.1 uncultured Bryocella sp. | reverse complement strand
TGAAGCTGTGGACCACCCTTCTGGCCCTGGAGTTGTAGCCAAAGTCGCTTCGGAATGGCGACGTGGTGCCTCTTGATGTCTTGGAAGAAACGCTCCTCCAACTGAATGCCAAATGGATTCTCAATTCCCGGCAACGGCACCTGGCCGGCATCTTCTGCCTTCAACTGGAAAGTTAAATTGCTCGGGAGATTGGATGACGCGATCATAGGAAGCATGACAGTTTGCGTACTACCTGAAGAGCGTCTTTCGATGCCGATGACTAAACCAGAGAGACGGGCGAGTCTCGCGGCAAGTTCTCTGACACGATCGCCATTTCGGCTCTTCCCTGTCTCGCGCAGGTAATCACTCGCGCTCTTGATGGTCACAAATGCAGTATCGGAGTGATGGCCTTATCAAAAAGCCAAGCCATCAAATGCCGATCATTACCAAAAGCCATGTCGATACCGTTGATGCCGGCGGTGAAGGTCACTCGCAGAGTAGATCCATCACTCAGCCGTGCGGAACGCACAACCTGACGCTCAGCGGTAGGGCGATAAGGGAGCGTGCACAAGATCAACGCTTGAGCCATCTTGATGACTTCATCCCCGAGAATGCCGGTGTCTCGGTCATCACGCAGGCCGACAACTCGATCAACGCTGTTCGCGAGAGCGGCTTCCCTCTCCTTTGCGTAGTTTCGTGATTTCTTGACTAGAGTGGCATCGCTCATCTCTGCAGCTCCGTAGCCTTCATTGCTCATTGCTGTTGAGCAGTTTGTCGAGCAGGATCTCGAAACCCTTCGCTTGAGAAAAGTCGTTCTCGTTGCACCATGTCTGGAAGCGATTGATGTCCTGTATATAGAGGCGAAGTGTATGACTCTTGCTTGTTTTGCCAGTCACTGATCGCTTCGCCCGAACTACGGTCGCGAGATTATCAATTGTGAAACCGCGATCTTGAGCTACTTGCCGAACGGCGCCCTTCTCTGTACGGGTTGTGTCAACCTGCTCTGGCGTTCGGCTCGTTTTTGAACGAGGTTGAAAGTCGTCGAGATTACCGGCAGTTGCAAGCGGATTAGAATTCGTGAGAGTGCTCATTAAGCTGCTTCCTCCTGGCGCGCTCTCCTCAGAGCCTGAATCACCTCGTTGGCATAGTTTTCAGCATTTTCTAAAGCAGCCTCAAGCCCGTTGGTCTCTTTGCTACTCAATTCGTCAACGGCCACCTTGTACCGAAACATGTGCGAAAAGGCTGTCCTCTCATGCAGCGATGTCTGGAAGCATGGGATTTCCATCCGCTTGACACTTTCACGAATGTGACGCTCTTCTTTGGTCACGATCACCGGGTTCGTCGCGATGAAAACTACCCCGTGATGAATTTTTCGTCGAAAGAGCTTTTGCTGGGAGTTCAAAAGCCGATCGCGTTTGCTGCTACTTCCGCGTCAGCTGTCTTTGCTCTCATCGGGATGGTCACCAGATCAGCCCGCGACATCGCAGCTGCGAGTTCCTGATTTGCCGACCCCTGAACGTCAATGATGACAAACTGATATTGCGCTGAGACCTGGTCAATCAGGTCAGAAAGGTCCGTTCCCGGAGTAGGTGCGGTCACAATATCTTTATACCGACTCTGACCGGTACTCCAACTGACGAGAGTTTTCTGTGGGTCGGCATCAACGACCCGGACACTCGCTCCCATACGAGCTAACGTTGTCCCGAGGATTAACGAACTGGTGGATTTCCGCTCCCACCTTTGGTATTTGCGGCCACTACGACTGGCATCGGCGCTCCTCCTCTTAGTTCAGCAAACGCCTAATAATTCAGCAAGAGCGTACTGGACTAGTTGTCTAGTAGACATCTCAGCAGTACTGTCCACGAGTAGTCTGCGTACAGTCCACAGGCAGGTACCTGCCGTATGTGTGTGGTAAGCGGGTACTTGTGTACAGTCTGGCTGTCAACACGTGTATTACAGTACACGTTAGATTTGAGAGATCATGTGACTTAAGGAGAGCCGGATTGAGCGAGCGAGAGGTCAGGTGCGATGGCTGCTTCACTTCAAGAGGCTTTCGAAGCTCTGCGAGCGGAAAACTGAGTAGCTGGCCTTCCATTAACGGGACTACACGTGTACAAATATAAGCGTGTAGTACACAAAAATGCGGAGTGAGCCGACCACAGACTTTGTATAGCGAGCTATGCATGCGTGAAGCCCTCGTTTTTAATTTCGGCAACATAGCCCTCCCTGTAGTTGGTCGCCTGATGTCGTGAAGGCTGCTCCTGAGGCTCAATAACCTCCTGAAATCGCCTCAAGTCGTTCTGCATGACCATCGCCAGCGTTAGCAGGCTTTCGAGCATACCGACAGCGCTGTCGGCACGGATCTCTAGACGCCCGGGTTCTAGCATGATGTTGGCGGGCAGGTCCGGCAACATGGCCCGGCGCAGATCCTCGGGCAGGCTGACGCGGAGTGTCCTAGGCCTCGGAGGCGGCTCGGCTTTGGCCGATCTTTGCCGCAGGGCCTCTTCGACGGAGGGCGCGGCGATCATGCTGTCCAGGAAAGTAGTTAACGCGGGGCGGTCGACGAAGTGGGCGCCTCCCACGTTCTGAACCTGGCCGATGGCCTTCATAAGGTTCTGCGCGCTGGCCCGGCTGATGCCAAAGAGGTGTTCGATGTCGATCCGGCTCCAGGTTTCAGTGCGGGAGTTGCGGGCGCGGTCACGCAGCAGGTGTAAGTCGCGTGCCCACTGGATTGGTCTGGCCATAGAATATCCTCCGAACAGGCTGTTCCAGCATACCCCCATTGCTGGCACACCTGCCAACAATGCCAACGTGAGAGCACCTCGAGCGCACCCGATCCTCCCGATCCTCCCGATCCTCCCGATGTTGACCTCTGAGAAGTACAAATTCTCAGAGGCCAGCGGGGCAAAAACGAGCTAGACAGGTATTTGGGGCGCTGCAAGCCTTCACTTCGCCTCCGGGAGGCGACCATGGACCACATCTCCTCGCCGGATACGTATCTGCTCGATGCCGTGACTGCCGTTCCCGTCCCGTTCAGCACAATCCGGCCAGCGGCCGACGGAGAAGAGCAAATGCACGATCGGGCCCGCGCTTTCCTGCGGGCGTCCAAGACGCCTTTGACACTGCAGGCCCAGCGCTCCGAGCCGTCTTGAACCTAATCGCGGCCGCAACTCGAAGCGGAACGATGCGACGGCTGAGGATTGGTCGCTGTTTGCGTGGAACGAGTTGCTGCTAGACCAGGGCCGGGATGACGCGGCGCTTCCCCAGACTGGCGAATAGGTCTGTGAACATCTCCTCGGTGTCGATGCAGTCATTGAAGCCGTGCGTTCGCGCCTTGATGGTGCTGGAGATGTTGTCGAATTCAGAATGGAAGATGAAGTCGCCGAACGCCCAATTTACCAGGTAGTCGTAAGGAATTGACTTAAGACCATACCTCTCCACCATCTTCGCCCAGAGGGGTGCCTTATCGGCCATATAGATCTTCAGGGGTATGGGAACCGGTTCGGCAACCTCCATTCCGAAGGCATCCGCGATCCTGGGCCACATGAACTGCCAGCGAAAGTAGTCACCGTTTGTGATGTTGAAGATCTCGTTTGCAGCGCCGGCAGTCCCACCTGCCCAATCCGCGGCTTTCGCCAGGATGTCGGCGGAAGTCACCTGGTAGAGCGCACGGTAGGCTGCCTCAGGCCCTGGAAACCGTAGAGGCAGGCCCAATTCCTTCGAAATGACCGCATAGACGGCGATCACCATCCCAAGATTCATGGGATTGCCCAAGGCGTATCCGCACACCGCTTCAGGACGCAGAATGCTGAAGTCCCAACCTTTGCCTGTCTGCAGGTTGCGCAGAAAATCCTCCTGGTCGTAGTAGAAGTTGGGTCCCATGAGACGGGGATCATCCTCTCGCGCCGGAGTTTTGAACGGCCCAAGGTCGGCGCCATAGGCCTTGCCGCCCTGATAGAGAGTGACATGCTTCAACCCGGGAGCGTTCCGTTCCACAACGGTCAGCAGGTTACGCAGCAAGGCCACGTTCACCTCGCTGCGTTCGCCTGGTGTGTTTTTTTCTACATATGCGCCAAAGATGACGTGCGTCACATCCGTGAGAGGACCGACGACCCGCTCGACATCCGCAGGTGAAAGCAGGTCGACATTAACGGGGATCACGCCTGGCAAGTCTTCGATCTTGCGGCGAGATACCCCGTACACGACCG
>CAXTZL010000261.1:0-4190 GCA_964248555.1 uncultured Bryocella sp. | reverse complement strand
ACAAGGCCAATCGCGTGGAAACCCCGCCCGATCTCATCCAGCAGCAGCCCTACATCCGGAGGGCACTCGAAGCCTTTCGCATCCCCATCGTCTACTACGAGGGTTACGAGGCCGATGACGTCATCGGCACGCTAAGCTGCCAGCTGTCCGCGCTTGGGCACCACGTCTATGTGGTCTCGAGCGACAAGGACATGATGCAGCTGGTCAACGCAAATGTTTCCATCCTGAATCCAACCAAGGACAACCTGATTCTCGACCCCGCAGGCGTGGAGGCCGCGCTTGGCGTGCTGCCGGAGCGCGTCGTCGATGTCATGGCGCTGCGGGGTGACTCGATCGACAACGTGCCCGGTGCGCCCGGTATCGGCGACAAGGGCTCGGTAGAACTGATTCAGCAGTTCGGCACCGTCGAGGCCGCGCTTGATGCAGCGCAGACAAGTCCGGAGGCGATCAAGCGAAAAACCTATCGTGAGTCGCTGGCCAACAACCGCGACAACATCATGCTCTCGAAGGATCTGGTCACAATTCACACCGCCGTTCCCATCGAGGCCGATCTCGATCTGATGCGAACACCGGCGCCGGACACCGGAGCACTGCGCAAGCTCTACACGGAACTTGAATTCACTACATTACTCAAAGATCTCGCGCCCGATACCGAAGCCGTGCAGCCCGTGTATGTCGCCGAGGCCAGCGATGCGGACCTCGCTGCGTTGCTGGGGAAGGCGCGGGAAATCGGCTTTCTCGCCCTGGCCTTAAAAGAAAACGCACAGGCCGTCAGTGAGGAGGTAACCGCGGACAACGACACCGAAGGGGCCGAGCCGGAGCCGGAACCGTCGCAGACGCTGTCGCTCTTTGGCACAACGCAGGACACAAAGGCCGCCAAACGTGCAGAAGAACAGACAGAGGCCGCCGCCGAAGTGGCGTGCCGTATCGGGCTCGCAGCGGAACCGTTGCTGGGCGTGGGGGCCGCGCTTGATGCCCCCGGCGTACGCGATGCTCTCCAAGATGCCACCCTGCCCAAGCAGGTGCACGACCTGAAGGCGATCCTGCGGGCGCTGGAGCCGCATGGGGTCACCCTTGCGGGCGGCATCACGGACGTGATGCTGGAAAGCTATCTGCTCAACCCGACGCACGGTTCGCACACCTTGGTCGACATCGCGGCCCGCTCCACCAGCCGCGCGCTGCTCCATCAACCCACCAAGGAAAATCCGAAGGACCCGAAGCGGCTTGCGGAAGCAGCAGCTGCGATCGCCCGGCTGGCCTCTGTCCTCAAATCACAACTGGCCGAGGCGGCTCCCGTGGAGCACCACATTCCCGCGGATGAGCCGGGGCTGGGCGGTGCAATGACTACGGAAATGCTGTTTGCGGATACGGGTGCGCGCGACGGCAACGAGCCGCTGACACCCAAGCCGCCCGCCGCAGCAGGGCAGGGCCTGGCGCTGCACGAAAACTCACCGCTCACAGAGGTGTACCGGCAGATCGACCTGCCATTGGTGCCGGTGCTACTGCGCATGGAGCGCGCCGGCGTCCGGGTAGATCTTTCGCTCCTGGGTGAGATGGGATCCCGTCTGGCGGTGATGATTGACGACCTCGCCGAGAAGGTCTACGCCAGTTCGGGGCATCGATTCAACATCAACTCCCCCAAACAGCTCGGGGAGGTGCTGTTCAACAAGATGGATTTGCCCAAGCCGCTAAAGTACGGCAAAGGCAAGGTCGTCTCAACGGCACAGGACATCCTGGAAGACCTGGCCCAGCACCACGAGGTGCCGGCCATGGTGCTGGAACACCGTCAACTGCAGAAGTTGAAGTCCACCTATCTGGATCAGCTGCCAGTCCTGGCCGATGCCGCGGGACGCGTCCATACGACCTTCAATCAGGTCGGTACGGCCACCGGCCGGCTGAGTTCCACAAATCCGAACCTGCAAAACATTCCAATCCGCACCGCCGTTGGGCGGGAGATCCGGGCGGCCTTTATCGCGGCACCCGGAAATTTGCTCATGTCGGCGGATTACTCCCAGATTGAATTGCGGCTCATGGCCCACTTTTCGGGTGACCCGTTGCTGGTCGATGCCTACCGCACGGGTAAGGACATTCACACCCTGACCGCGGCGGAGGTCTTCGAGGTCGACGCGGCAACCATGGACAAGGAAACGCGCGCTCGCGCCAAGGCTGTCAACTTCGGCATTGTGTATGGCATTTCACCCTTTGGGCTCGCGGCCAACCTCGGGATCGATCAGAAAATGGCCCGGGCCTACATCGAGAGATATTTCGATCGCTACAAGGGCGTGGCGGAGTTCATCGAGCGCACCTTGGCGGAGGTGCGCAATACACAGGCCGTGCGCACCGCCTTTGGCCGTTTGCGCCCGATACCCGATATCCAGTCACGCAATCCGAATCAGCGCGGATTTGCTGAAAGAACAGCAGTCAATACGCCACTGCAGGGCACGGCAGCCGATCTCATCAAGTTGGCTATGATCCGTATCGACGCAGCCATGCAGCACCGTGCCATGCGATCGCAAATGACGCTCCAGGTGCACGACGAACTGCTGTTCGATGTCGTTCCGGAAGAGGCGGAGGAAATGAAGGCGCTGGTCAAGGAAGAGATGGAAGGGGTAGCGGCATTCCGCATTCCCATCGTGTCGGAGGTCGGCGTGGGCCAAAACTGGCGAGACATCTAAAGGGCGGATGCCTGCTGTGTTCCGGTCCTCAGCAGGCCGTAGCCAGTGCATCCGCTTTGCCTGCAGCCCTTGCACGTCGGGGCTGGCGCTTGGGGATTTCTGTGGCGGTAGAGTGGGAGGGCATGCTGTGTCCGTTCCACCGGCTCACCAGGCGCCTCAGGGCATCGAAGCAGGTGGGATCAAGTTTGTGCGGTACGTCGACGGCGAGGATGTCAACAATATCCTGCGCCGCCAGACCCGGGCGATACGGCCGGTCTTCGGCCATCGCCGCATAGCAATCGGAAAGCGCGATGATGCGCGACTCAAGCGAGATCTGCTGTTGTTGAAGCCCATACGGGTAACCGGATCCATCCAGCCGCTCGTGGTGCTCGGCCGCAAGCACAGCAAGCTCGCGAAAGGCGCTCACACGTTGCAAAATCGAACCGGACAGGGCAGGGTGCCGGGTGACAACGGTCCACTCCTTCGGGGTGAGCTTCCCGCGCTTGTCCAGGATGCGATTCGGCACGGCGAGCTTGCCGACGTCGTGCAAAAAGGCGGCGCGGCGCACCAGGGAGATTCGCTCCCGGGAAAGACCGAGTTCCTTCGCCACTTGGACGGCAACCTCCGTCACTCCAATGGAGTGGCTATAGGTAAACGGAGACTTGGCGTCAACAACGTTGCCAAATGCCTCACATATACTGTCCACGCGGGCGGACGTAAGCGGCGCGCAGACACCCGGATCCTTGCGAAGGACCGCCTCGCGCGTCTCCTCCACGTCGGAGGTCTGGCACTGCTTCCATAACCTGCCCGAGGTGTGGAGGGATTGCGCGGCTCGCACGATCTCCGCGTCGAACCATGTACCGCGACGGCTACGGATCATTCTCAGAGCCGCTTCCGGTCCGGATTCTGAGGCAAACGCGTCCAGGGTTTGGGCAATGGCGCAAATGCGGCTGAGCAGGGGAATCGCGGTACCGCGGAGAGCAGAGGGTAAACCGGTACCATCCCAGCGCTCGTCAACGTGGTACACCGCTTCAATGGTGGCTTCATTCATGCCTAGCTGGTGCATGATCTGCGTGCTGCGCGAACACTGCACCTCCCACGTGCGGCGCGGGTCGGCATCCAAAGCAGAGACCTTCCCCAGCTGCCTTCCGATGTGGCCGGGCAGTGGAACGTTGGGCAGCACCTCACGCCATATATGCTCGATCAACTGGGGGTTGCTGCCCAGCACGGCGGCAAGGGAGCCCGGCAGGCGGTCGGGGTTGCCCATGATCTGCGAAAGCCGGGCCGCATTGTCAGAACAACCGATATCTTTCAGCAGAAGAGCGTAGAAGAGGCTGGTCAGCTGCGCCTCGGGGACCTCAAGCGTTGTGGCCAGGCGCATGCCAATCAGGCAGGTACGCAGGCTGTGACCAGGCACAGCTCCCTCCGTGAGATCCAGGGCAAAGGTCAGAGCCGAGATCACTTCTGATAGCGAGACATCGCCCTCGCGATAAGAAATAGCTTGCCCGTAGCTGGCGGAGGTTTCCAAAGCTGGCC
>CAXTZL010000260.1:0-4209 GCA_964248555.1 uncultured Bryocella sp. | reverse complement strand
AAGGGAGTGCAGTTTTATATCCCTCCCTCTTACTTTAGCCAATCCGCAATACTTAGGTAGAGCTGTACCGGGACAGACGGTTAGGAAAGAAAAGTGAGACGGGGAATCCACAAGACTACCCATTTTCCTCGTCCGTCCCAGTACGCTTTCTCGTCCTTCCCGGTACACTTCGCCGTCTGTCCCGGTACGCATCACCGTCTGTCCCGGTACGCTTTCTCGTCCGTCCCGGTACAGAATTCCGTCCGTCCCGGTACACATAATAAGGAAGCAGGAGAAACAGGAGAACAAGAGGTTTCAAGAGAGACAAAATCTATTCAGGAGTAGCGAGCGGCGAGTATGTTAATAAAAGAAGAGCAGTAAAAGATCTCATGCGCAAACATCGTGGCAATTGGTATATGAGCTGATGTTTAAACGAACAATGGCTTTGTTGATCGAGCCACTCAGCTGAGCGGCTGCGATGTTAGTCATACGCGAGGCGGCTCGCGATCGTCGACGGTATATTGTCTCGCGCGACGGTGGAACATCTACTCTACCTATTTACAGCACATCGACGACACCGGCTCGGTACGCCAGCGGGGTGGCGTCTTCGCTGTTCGCAACCTGCCAGACGTGTCGCCAGAGGTGAGGGAGCTGGCCAACTCGGAGGCGGTCAGGGCGTTGGTGGAGCCTCTCTCGGAGGGCGGTTCTTTCCTGTCCGGGGCATTCTGTTCGATAAGATTTCGGATGCGAACTGGAAGGTTCCCTGGCACCAGGACGTGACCATTGCCGTCGAGGAGCGCGTCGAGGCAGAGGGTTCGGAACGTGATCGATGAAAGCCGACGTGCTCTACGTCCAGCCGCCGCCCGAGGTGCTGGAGCACATGGTTCGGTGCGGCTGCACCTTGACAACTGCGGTGAGGAGAACGGGGCGCTGCACATCATCCCAGGCTCCCATCTGCACGGCCGCATACCCAAGGAAGACATCCCGGCGATGCGCGACACACCTGAGGTGGTGTGCGCAGTCGGCGTCGGGGGAGCATTGCTGATGTGTCCGCTCCTGCTCCATGCCTCGTCGCCGTCGCGTGTTCCAGGGCACCGCCGCGTAGCGCATCTGGACTTCGCCTCCGTGCAGGTGCCGAACGGCATGCGGTGATTCTCAGAAGCAGTCACTAAGGTGTAATAAGCTCGAGTAGCAGCTCGACAATCTCCTCCGGAGCACTCGTTTCCTTGTTGTCCTTCATGCGTCCGCCGAGCTCCAGATCGATCACGCCGTGCACGGTTGCGAACACCAAAGCAGCGAGTTTCCGGGGCTCGCCGGCACGCAGCTCGCCCTTCGCCTGACACTTTCCAATCAGTTCGGCGATCGACTGGAAAGCAGCGCCGGCCTTCTGCTCTGTGGAACCGTCCGGAGTGCGGACCGCTGCATTGCTGAGCATCATGCGATAACGGCCAGGACGTTCCCGTGCGTACTGAATAAAGTGCAGGAGCGCATGCCGGAGTGCAGCCAAGGAATTGCTGAGATCCAGTTCCTGTACATCACGAACAGGTGCGCAAGATTGTCGAGATCTTCGTCGGTGATCGCCGCCCAGCAGCGCATCCCGGCTGACGAAGTGACGATAGACCGCGTTATGTGAGACAAAGGCTCGCCGTCCAACCTCGCGCAGGGTGACGGCACGGGGACCACCCTCATCCAGCAATTGCGTGGCAGCGGAAATGAGTCGTTCCCTTGTCGCGCCTGTCTCTGTGATCAGCATCAGCAATAGTGTCGCTGAACAGGTTGACACTGGTCACAAAGCCACGTTGACGGTGGTCACAATTTGCTACTGTTACGCGTTAATTCGTGATGGAGAAGTTCGGGGTATGTCCTTCGACTTTCGGACGCTTGTTGTTGGAAGCCGCGATGATTGCTGCGAGAGCGTACAGCGGCCCCAGGACTACACCAATCCAGGGGCCGAACCAGTCAGCGCTGACAGCATCATGGAATCCCGCACGAGGTCCGGTCAGAGCGCGAAATCCGATTGCACGCGGATAGTTGGCGACGATCTTCTCATCCAGATACGTGACGGAGATGACGTCGCGACGGCCTCGGGCGAAGAAGGGTGGAGTGGGAGAGACACGGAAGGGAAGAACCTCCCATCGGAAAGTCTGAGCCCGAGCGTGTAGCTTTTCGATTTACCACTGCTGTGAGTAGTAATCCAAGCGGAGCCGATGAGGGCAATGTGCTGTGCCATGCGCATACGCCGGTGATGATTGCAAAGCCCACATAGCGAAGTACAGGACGAAACCGCGCGGAGTATAAGCTTTCCACGCGCCGTAAACGATCAGGCCCAGAACAACGACCAGAAAGGTTCCGTAGCAGGCTAAGCCGAACGTGTCGCTCACCAGCTGAGAGTACGCTCCACGTTCGATCTAAGGCCCTCCTGACATCGCATCGCCTATGGACTTGGCGCTTGCGCTTGGAACGCCCTAGGAGGGCGTCCCACAAGCCCACAGGCGCGGCGACGGCGGCTCCTGTAGCCGGCCAAAAGCCGAACGCTGCTTCGCAGCGGGAGAAGAGGTGACACATCACCCCCAATGGGTTGCTGTACGTAAACCAAAAGGCCGTTTCCGTTCACATAGGTGAACGCCTGCATTCGCAGCAACTTATGCGTTTTCGTTCACGCAGGTGAACATTGGGGCTCAGGCGTTAACAAAATCCCTGTTTTCACGTTAACGCTCTCATTCTGCTTGCTTTAGCCCAGAAGTGCGGATTTCGGGCTCTTGACGGCGATTTCGGCTGGGTCTAGGGTGTGTCCCAAGGCGGATCACTCTTGAGCATTACCCCTTCGGCCCCCGGTACGTCGTCTCAGCCCCTTCCTAACCCAGACAATCGAAGCCCTCTGCGCGCCAAGACGCTCGGCACCCGGCTCACGCCTACGGAGCTGGCTGAGGTCGAAGCGGCTGCCAAACAGAGCGGAAAGAACACGGCCGAGTGGCTGCGGGAGGTCGCTCTTCGAGCGGCGCGGCCAAGCCCGGACGTGAACGAGTTGCTGCTGGCCGAGGTCGCCGCGACCCGGTACATGATCCTGAACCTGTTCGACCTGAGCGCCAAGGCGGCGAAGAAAAATGAGACACTTCCGCCCGAAGACGTGCTCAAAGTTCGCGACGCGGCCGACTCCCGGAAGCGGGCGACGGCGCGAAAACTTCTCGAGGAGTTCATGGCTCAGCCAGCGGGGACGGGAGGCGCGAAGTGAAGCGGCCGCTCGTTCTCCTCGGCTTCCTTCTCGGCGGGATCTGTCTGTTCAACGCCGGGTTCGCTGTCTTCCTTCGTCCTCTGCTGTACACCCTGACCCCGTTGCAGCGGTACTACCTCCCCGCGTACCTGGCCAGCTCCTGGGAGGCCAAAGACCCTGCCGCCCAGACCGAGGTCCAGTGGATTTGGAAGGAAAAGGCGAAGGAGACCAGGCCCGGCGATAAGGCCGGGAGCAGGACCAAAAAGAGTGACAAGGAAACGATCCCGATGGAGTTTGCGCGGGAGGGTGATCTGGTGGCTCGCCCGGCCTCAGACCTGCTCTGGGGAGGCGATCCCTTGCCGTTCACTTTGAGCCCGCAGGCGGTAGCGGAAGGTTGGCTGGCCGTCCGCAAGGGCATGCGGGTCCATATGAACTCGGCTCAGGTGCAATCCATCCTGGCGGAGCAAATCTTCGATGGGGAACCGGCATGGCGGTTCTTCGTGCAGCCTGCGTTGATGCTCGCCGCGGCCTTCGGGCTGTGGCTTTTGTACAGCGCACAGCAGGCCATTTACATGGAGGGGAACTGGTGGAAGGCCGTTCCGCTTTGGCTCAGGGTAGGGAAGAAAGTACTAGCCGCCGGCTCCGGTGCGGTGAAGAGTTTGCAGGCGCCTGTGGCCCAGCTTGCCCTGCCGACGCCCTCCCCTGGGCCGGTGATCCTGGAGCAGACTGCGCCTCAGCTGAAGGGGAAGCCGGCCCCGAAACCTGCCCCGGTTGCGCCCTCGGTTGCTCCGGTTCAGGCGGTCAAGCCGGCTGCCCCGGCCGTTGCCCCAGCGAAGCCGAAGGCGACCTTCTGGGATGAGTCGAAGGGGTTGGATTAAGACACATGCTCTCCATCTCCAAACCCCTCTCTGCCGGCCAAGCCCGCACGTACCACGCGCGGGAGTTCGCCTCCGGGAAGCAGAATTACTGGAGCCAGGACCAGCAAGGCCACAGCGAATGGCAGGGCCGGCTGGCGAAGG
>CAXTZL010000259.1:0-4235 GCA_964248555.1 uncultured Bryocella sp. | reverse complement strand
GAGCGGGCTGGGGCTCGAACCCAGGACCAACGCCTTAAAAGGGCGATGCTCTACCAACTGAGCTACCCGCTCTCTCCTTTATCAAGTTAGCACAGGAGCAGGGGATCGCCGGGGGAAGTAGCTGCTGCTGCTGGAAGCGGGACCAACGTTCTCACGGAGTCTTTTACCGGGGTGATGAATCCAGCGGCTCAGCCAACGTGGCGCTCCTTTTGCTTGTTGTGGTGACGGGTTTGCGGGCGGTGCTGGGTGTGGCAGGGGGTGTCAGTGCGGCGACTGCAAGCGGCAGACCTTTACCGTATCGTTTCGGTACGGACAGGCTAGCGCGGTTGGAGCGCCGGCATGGAGAACGAGCCACTGGACCCCTAAGCCTCCCAGCCGGAGCCGGCGCTGGGTGTCGGATTCCTGGCTGAGTTGGTCTGTGGCGGTTGCGCCCCCCTGCCAAGCGGCCGCGAGGCTGGGAAAGTTGGCGGCCTCACCGCCGTCTTTGGAGAAGTCGGGCAGGGCGCTGCGGAGGGCGAGGGCGCGGAAGCTCTGGGCATCCTCGCCGGGAGTGTTGATATAGCGGGCGTCGAGGGCGACGAGCGTGTTTGCCGCGGTGTGGCCGCGAATCCAGAGGAATGCCTGAACCCAAGGGTTCGGATTCGGGCGGCCCGGCCATTCGATGTGTGGCGAGGCTGGGAACGATGCGCGTTGGACGGCGAACATCGTGAGTGCGAGCAAACCCAAACCCACCCACAGGATGCGCTGCCGTTTCGGCTGTGTCTTTCTTTGCGTGGGAAGGCCATTGCGTACCTCTGCCGGGGCTTTTCGGCGTGCAGCCAGATTGCTTACGAAACCACCCAGCAGGACCGGTAGTACGACGTATGGCAGAACGAACGCTCGCAGTGGCTGGAGGCGGGCCACCGCGTAGCCGGCGTGATGCTCCTGCGCGAAAAGTGCGGACATCATCACCGACAGCAGACCGGATCCGACGGCGGCGATGCAGAGACTGTGGATGGCTGGGTTGTGCTGCCTTCGGGTCTGTGGCTGCGGACTTCTGGCTGGCCAGCGGAGAAGGGCGGCAAAGACGAGCAGAGGGCCGGCGAGGCCGAGCCACTCGAACCATTGCCATTGGGAGAGAAACCAGTAGTAGCGGGAGAAGACGGCGGCTCGTTCAGCCGCATTCGCAGGGGCGGCGTGCCCTTGCAGCAGCGCGGCGGCCGAGAGGGTGGCCATGGAGAACAGGACGTAGCTCCAGGAGGAGGTCGCTCGCCGTTGCGGCACGCGGGCTTTGGCTGCAATGCCGCTGCTGAATACGAGGAGAACGAAACCGGCAGCGTACACCGCCATTAAGGGATGGAAGGCGGCGGTGAGGGCCAGCAGAAGGATGCAGCGAATAGCCGGGCCGAAGCGTTGGGCAAGGGAGCTTGTTGATTTTTGATGAGAACTGCCGCGTTCCGGCTGCCGCAGCGCTTCCCCGACGGCCAGCAGGGCGAGCGGCGCTGAAAAGCTGCGTGCGGTGGGGTAGGGGTCCATGAGCAAAAGCGAGGTGCCGGCGACAGGAAGAGTCCACCAGGCAGCCAGCAGGGCGACTCCGGTCCACTGCGCGGTCGCCTGTTTCGGGAAGCAGAGCCTGGCGACGCGCAGGGCGGCGTAGAGCATCAGCGCCGCCGTGAACAGGTAGAGGAGGAACAGAGCCCAGGCCAGTGGAAGGTGCAGGCTGCGGACTACCGTGGCCACGACGGGGGCGAAGACGGAGAAGCGCATGGGTGCCGTGACAAAGGCGTGGTCCAGCGGAAACAGCTTGGGATTTAGGAGCAGCTGAACGCCTGCCACGTAGAGGCCGCCGTCCTCGGCCCAGGGATGGAAGCCGTGGACGAGAACCACCCCAAGGGTGAGGAAAAGAAGACACATCGCATCGAGAAGGCTGCCGCGTCTCGAGACAGTACAATAGAGAGGCATCTCCATGCTGATGGCTTGACTGTAGCGCGATTGTGCGCGGATGGGGATAGATGGTTGCGTCACGGGAAGGCATGGAGCAGGCAGCGAGTACGGGCACGACACAAGGCGGGATGAAGTTGCTGAAGACGCTGCCTGGCTTTGCCATCAGCGCATTCTTTCTTTGGTGGACCTTCCGCGGATTTCACCTCTCGGCATTTCGCGCGGTACGGCTGGTTGCGCCGGTCTGGATCGCCGGCGTGGTGCTGTTTACTGTGCTCGGCTATGGGACGCGGTGCGTGCGCTGGTGGATCATGATGCGCAGCGTGGGCTCAAGTCTTGCGGCGTGTTCGCGAGTCTTTCTGACTTCCCTGGCGGCGAATAATTTTCTCCCTTTTCGTATCGGGGACGTCATGCGGATTTTTACCTACGCCGGTGATCTGAACGCTACGCCCTCCATTGTGCTGAGTACGGTGTTGCTGGAGAAACTGCTGGATGTGTTTTCGCTCGCCGTGCTGTTTGTGGTCACGATGAATACGGGCGCCCTGGTGTCGCCACATCTTCGTGAGGCAGCAGAGATCGGACTGGGTGTGTCGACGGTGGGCCTGCTCGTGATGGTGTTTGGGGCGCGTACGCTGGAGGGCCCCGTGAAGCGCGCTTTCGCAAAAACCAGCAACGCGAGGCTGGCGAAGGTGGAGCACTGGCTGCTGCTGGCGCTCGAGTGCATTCGCAATATTGGCATTGCGGGCTCGTTGCTTCTGGTGCTCATCAGTTTTGTGGCCTGGTTCTTTGAAGGGCTACTGTATGTTTCCGCTGTGAATCTGATCGGTCTGGTGACGGATCGCTCCGGGCCGTGGCAGGCCGTTGCACAGGCAAATCTCTCGTTTCTGATCCCCAGCTCCCCAGGCGGTATCGGGCCCTTCGAGTTTGCCTGCAAGGACGCGCTGCTGCGGCACGGAACAAGTGCCGCAGACGCCACGATCTTTGGCCTGCTGATCCATGGGTGGCTGATGGTTTCGATTACGGCTGTGGGTGGCGGCTGGTTTCTTGCGCACCGGCTGGGGCAGGCCCGTCGCGTGCCGCTGGCCGTGGAGCTTGATACGCTGCCGGCGGAGCTGCCGTAGAACGGCTATCGGCCATCGTTCACGTGTGTCCGGCGAACCTCATTCAAGCTGCTGCGGGTGAAGGAAATTTATGTACAAGACATTGCAGGAACAGCTGCAGACCAGTGCGGCCGAAGCGCTCAAGTCGCTCCACGGTATTGAGCTGACCAACTTTGCGGTGGAGTTGCCGCCAAAGATCGAGCTCGGGGAGATGGCTCTGCCGATCGCGTTTGATCTGGCACGTCGACTGAAGAAGGCTCCTCGTGCGATTGCGCAGGAGTTGCTGCCTGCCCTGGCGGCAACGCCCGGGGTGGCGAGCGTGGAGATTGCGGGAGCCGGCTACCTCAACGTGAAACTGGACCGTGCTGCTGCCGTGAAGCGCATTGCTGCCGACGAGCATGCCGCTGTGGGGGCGTCAGGATTTCGGCTGGTGGAACACACAAGCATCAACCCGAACAAGGCCGCCCATGTGGGACATCTGCGCAATGCTGTTCTGGGTGACAGTTTTGCGCGCATGCTGCGTCGGGGCGAGGGGGATGAGGCCGGGTGGAAGCGCGGCGTTTCCCTCGGCGTTCAAAACTACATCGACAACACGGGTGTGCAGGTTGCCGACATTGTCGTTGCGATTACGAAGCTGAAGGGTCTGAACCTGTCGCAGGTGCGTGAATGGATGACGGAGTTGCTGGAGACCAATGAGCGGCTCGACTATTTCTGCTGGGATCTGTATGCGCAGGTGTCGCAATGGTACGAGGCGGATCCGGCGCAGGCGAAGGCCCGCAAGCAGCTGCGGCTCGACACGCTGCACGAGCTGGAGGCAGGAGGAAACGACACGGCGGAGATCGCCGATCTGATCGCTACGGGCGTGCTGCGACGTCACCTGGAGACGATGGAAAGGCTCGGCATCGAGTACGACTTTCTGCCGCGCGAGAGCGAGATCCTGCACCTCCATTTTTGGGAGGCGGCGCGGCAGCTGATGGTGGAGCGCGGCGTGCTGTACCTGGAGACGAGTGGAAAAAACGCCGGCTGCTGGGTGATGCGCCGGGCGGGGGCGCCTCCGCTGGCCGAGGGTGAGGTCGATGAGGATGCCAAGATCATCGTGCGTTCCAACGGCACCGTGACGTACGTCGGCAAGGATATCGCCTATCACCTTTGGAAGTTCGGCCTGCTGGGACTTGATTTCGGATACGTTCCCTTTCGTGAGTACGCGGATCGTAC
>CAXTZL010000258.1:0-4262 GCA_964248555.1 uncultured Bryocella sp. | reverse complement strand
GGGCGTATTTGCGGCGGATGCTCATGAGGCCGGGCATTTCCTGCTCGGCGACGGTAATTTCCTTGCGGCCCCAGTCGGCGAGGTTGATGTCCGCTACCTTGTAGTTGAGTCCGGTTGCCTTTGTCTGCTCCAGTACCGCTGTCGCCATGAGTTTCTCCTTTAGATCCCGAGCCTGAGGATACCAAAAGGGCGCTGCCGTCCCGGGGTAAAGGGGCACGGCTCGCGGTGGGATCCGGCGATTTTGTCTATGGGATGCAAGTGGGTGGAAGGCGCACGTGCCGCGGAAGGGGTAGGTGCGCCGGGCCGGGAGCGCGCCTCAGTGCTTGACGAGGGTCACCGTCCAGGGATCCGGCTGGATGGGAAAGGTGACGGGTTGACCTGGGCTGGCGCCGTTGATTTGTTGGATGTAGAGGGCGAATTGGTGGTTTGGATAGGGGCGGTAGCGCCAGCGGATCACGCCGCCCACGACGAAGAGCAGCAGGCAAACCAGGCAGGCGGAGCGTACGGCGGTTCCGGGGGCGCGGCTGATGCCGTAGACGGCGGACCAGAGAAAGATCAGGGCCGGGAGGAAGTAGTACCGCATGCCGCCATCGGCGTGCAGGGCATGCCAGCGGGTGACGCCGTCGTCGATGACGGGGCTTTTGAGGCTGGCGGCAAAGAGGATCAGGGCAAAGAGGGCGAGAAAGCGGAAGCCGCGGGTTCCCCAGCGGAGGCCGTTGGCGATGACGAAGAGGCCGAGCAGGAGAAAGGCGGCGGGGATGATCAGTTGCGCGCGATCGAGTTTGTTATAGCCGAGCAGACTGTCCAGAAAGACGTTGCCGCCGAGGATGCGAATGAAGAGCGAGGGGGTGGCGCCGAGGGGCAGGTGGCTCATCTGGCTGCGGGCGAAGCCGCCGGCGGGGGTATGCAGGAAGCTGAAGGCGCTGCCGGTAAGCAGGGTGTGGAGCTGAATGGCGGTTCCGGGGACGAGGCAGGCGGCGAGGACCAGGGTCCAGCGATTCCGCTCAAGGAGCCAGGAGAGGAGCAGGATGCCGAGCAGGACGGCGTCAAAGGGACCGCTTACGGAGCCGATCACAAAAATCAGGATGTCGGAGGTTCTGCCCAGCCAGGTTTTCGGGGGCAGACCGAAGGCCAGCAGAATTTGCAGGAGGGCAAAGTGCCATTGGGCGTTGGTGATGTTGACGTGGATTTCGCCGGCGTTGGGGTTGGCGAGGTAGACGACGGCCAGAGCGCAGCGAACGGGCAGGGAGCCCCAGGTGGAGCAGCGGCGGGACAGCAGCGCGACGACGGGAAGAGCTTCGAGGGCGGCACCGCCGAGATTGAGGATCAGGGGCGCAAAACGAAGCGGGACCAGGAGCGCGAAGCCGGTGACGAGGCGCGGAAGCAGCTGGAGATAGGAAGCGTCGGGGACGGGGAGCGACGGCAGCCAGCCGTAGTTATAGGCCTGCTGAAACCAGCGGGCGCCGTCTTCGGCGTAGAACTGCGCGTGCAGCAGGTCGCCCGGCCGGCGGCTGAAGACGATGAGCAGCAGCAAGGGGAAGAGAAGCCATAGCTGGATGGAGGTCAATCCGCGCTTTTGGTCAGACGGCATGGAAGGGGCCTCCACCGATCCCTTGATCACGGAAATCTCCTGTTTTGGTTACTGTATCCCGCGGCGTGGCCCGGTGGGAGGGCGGCGTGGCAAATTCGCCGCGGGAGCTCGATCCGGGCACGGTTGCCGATTACGTCTGGCAAATGGGCTGGACGCCGATTTGCTGCAGATCGGTCCATAGGCGGTCGGTCGCACCGAGCAGGTCTTCGAGGGTGCCGTCGTTGCGGAGGTACAGGAGGTTGTTCGGGAGCTGGGGCGGGAAGCGCTGGGTGGCGAGGCGGGCGCGGCCATCGGCTTCGAGGGCCTGGGTTTGGTCTGGGGTGAGGGGGCGGCCTGCGGCGATGCGCAGAACAAAGCGGGCCAGCTTGATTTCTTCCGGTGCGGTGACGAGGACGATGCGGTCGAAGCGGTTGCGCCAGGGTTCGGCAGGGGATTGTTGGGTACCGCCGTGCTTTGTCGTAAAGAGGAGCGCGGATTCGATCACGGCTACGGCGTTTGGGTCGGTTTTGGCGAGGATTTGGAGTTGCCGCTCCTGCAGTGCGAGGACGGCGGGGTGGACGATGGCATTGAGTTCGGCTACGCGGGGGTGATCGGGGTGGAAGGCGAGTCTGGCGAGGGCGGGGCGGTCGAGGATGCCGTCGGGGGTGAGGATTTCCGGCCCAAAGCGGTCGAGGATGGCGGCGAAGACGGGCTGGCCGGGCTGCATGAGGGCGCGGCCGGTGTCGTCGGAACTGAAGATGTGGGCGCCGTGCGCGGCGAGCAGGCGGGCGACGGTGGATTTGCCGCTGCCGAGCTCGCCGGTAAGGCCTACGCGGAGCATATGGTTGCTGGGTACATGGGCTTAGAGGGCGCGACGAAGGCGGGCGGCTTTGACGGTGTTGGACATCAGCATGGCGATGGTGAGGGCGCCGACGCCGCCGGGGACGGGCGTATAGGCACCGCAGAGGGCAAAGGCGCGGGGGTCGACGTCGCCGATGACGGTGGAGCCGCGTTTGCGGAAGCCGGCGAGGCGGCCGGCGTGGGCCGGGGTGCCGGGCGGGAAGAAATGCTCGAGCTCGGATTCTTCGGTGAGGCGATTGATGCCGACGTCAATGACCGTGGCGCCGGGGAGGATCATGTCCGCGGTGATGAAGCCGGGTTTGCCGATGGCAACGACGAGGAGTTCGGCTTCGCGGGTGATCGCGGCGAGATCTTTTGTGTAGCGATGGCAAACCGTTACGGTGGCTCCCTCGTTCATCAGGAGAACGCTCATGGGCTTGCCGACAATGTTGGATTTGCCGACCACGACGGCGCGGGTACCGCGCAGGGGAATGTCGCTGCGCCAGAGCACTTCGAGGATGCCGGCAGGGGTGCAGGGGGCGAGGATTTCGTCCATGGGCGCGCCGTGCAGAAGGCGTCCGCCGTTGAGGGGATGGAAGCCGTCCACATCCTTGTGCGGGTCTACGGCTTCGAGGATGCGGCTGGTTTGGATGCCGTCTGGCAGCGGCAGCTGGACGAGGATGCCGTCGATTTCGTCGCGGGCGTTGAGCGAGGCGACGAGGGCGAGCAGGACTTCGGTGGTGGCGGTGGCGGGGGGCGTATGCAGCTCCGAGTAGAGGCCGAGCTCGCCGCAGGTGCGGACCTTGTTGCGGACGTAAATTTCCGACGCCGGGTTTTCGCCTACGAGAACGACGGCGAGGCCGGGCCGGTGTCCGGCGGCTGCGAGCGCTTGTACGGCGTCGGCGATTTCTGCCTTGATCTCCCCGGCGACGGCGATTCCGTCGAGCATGCGGGATTCGTTAAGGACGTCGAGCATGGCTTCAGGATAACGCGAGGCAGAGGCGACGGGTGCCTCCACCCGGTTTGCGCGGCCCCGGATGTGACTTTGCGAGGGGTAACAAAGTACATCAATGCGCAGTGCCTTGGCGAGAAAGATTCGTATTCCGCAGGGCGACGGGAAACTATGCCGGCAGAACTCCCGTCGAAGCGTGCATTGCCGGTAATTGCACGGCAACCGAGAATCGGGTGAACGGATGAATGATGGGCAGGACAGAATGTATGTCGAAAAGTTCACCCCGTCGGATTTGATCGCGCTGCGGGGCGAGTTGCTGCGCTCGGGTGTGGACAGCTTTCAGGCGGCGGAGATTGTGGCCAGCTTTCTGAGCGGGCGCGGGTATGGCATCTCGTCGCAGGAGGCGCGTGGTGTGGCGTCGCGGATTGAGGTGCCCGGGGTGACGGCTGAAAAGATTCAGGCGGAGCTGGAGCGGGTTGCGATGATGATGTAGGCGGCGTGCCTACGAGGGACGGCAGCGGAAGCGAGATGCAGATTCCTGCGGGGATGACGGCCGGAAAAGGAACAAGACGGAGATCAAGCTTCAAGGGCGGGTGCGGGCTATGTTGGGTCCCATCTGTTCCTGCGCGTTGGGGGCGGGTTCGGAGGGAATGCTGCCCGCTGACTGTTCCCGGTCCGGATCGTCGTTCAGGTGGTCGCGGATGAGGCCTTCGGTGAGCAGGCGATAGGCCTCGCCGGGGGTGTCGGCGAATTGGAAGAGATCGCGATCCCTGAGGGCGATGGCGCCGCGGTCGGCGAGGAAATCCACGTTGAGGACGTTTTTCCAATAGTGGGAACCGTAGAGAACGATGGTGATGCGCTTGGCGAGTTTGCCGGTCTGGTCGAGGGTGAGGATTTCGA
>CAXTZL010000257.1:0-4277 GCA_964248555.1 uncultured Bryocella sp. | reverse complement strand
GGCCCAAGTACGAAGGCCCAAGTACTAGGCCCCGGCTGGCAAACGGAAAGGCCGAGGGGGCTTTTACTCCGTCTGCTTGGTTACTTCCAATGCCACGCTGGAACTCCTATCGTCGCCGATTGGCACAAAGCAGGCATTTACCCTCACTGCTGAAGTGATACGCCGCGCCGATCGTCACCACGTTCGGCTCCAGTGGCGCCAGCGGAAATCCAAACCAGTGCTGGTGTTCATAGTCCACGCGCAGGTTCACGCTGTCGATCAGCCGAAAGTCCGCCCCCGCTCCCAGGCTGTACAGGTTATAAGCAAGGTTGGCGACGTTCCGTGGATAATTGAAGACCCCACGCCCGTACATCGCCTTGGCATACGGCGTCAACCGGCCAATCGGGTAGATGTACCGCCCCCCAATCTCATACGTCCGCTCGTACACGTCCTCGCCATAACTCGGCTTGGTCTGCCGAAAGTTCGCCTCGACACCGAAATGCGGCTTGAAATCAAAGGTACTGTACAGGTCGAAACCACGCAGGCTTTCGCCCGTTCCACCCAGCTCTGGCGAATTAAAATTCGAGTTCCCGAAGCTCACACCGGCTCCCACCTGCAGGTCGCCCGCACGGGTAGCCGTATAGCGCGCCTGCGCGGAGGCTATGCCGCAGGCCATGAGCACAACACACCACGCCAGCAGGGACCACCCGCGCTTGCCCTGCATGCCTCCGCCCCGCAACCCGTTCACCAGCAGCACCCCTGTCTGATCGATGTCTGGAACATAACACCGTTGGGTGATTGCCAAACCACTGAGCTTCTACACAGTAGTAACCAGCCGTCGGTGCCCGATCGAACACAACCCGGTCGATCCGCGAAAGGATGCCAGTGTTGACATCGTCACTAGGATCCTTGGGATGCGAAAATCGAACTTTTCAGGTCGTCGTCTACCGCCCGTGCGGCAACACGGCCGCCGGCTTGGGGCTCCGCGCCCGGCTCACCGCGGGCCGTATGCGCTTCGGCGCAAGCACCTGCATCGTGATCGCTACTGCCGGCACCAGAAACACCAGCGAATTCAGAATCCACATCTCCGCCCCCGCCGCGGCCTGATCCTGCAGGGGAGTAAGACTGGAAACGCGTGGCGCAGCCGCATAAGAGGGATAAAGCACCCGCCCTGAGAACGTCAGAAGCGCCGAAAGGATCGTATTGACCAGATCCGCACTCAATAAATACGGAATCGCCGCCCAGCGTGGCCACCGTGGCTTCGACGGCCAGGGCTGCAGAACCACCCACCAGAACGCGATGTTGGTCAGCAGAAAGCACATGTGCTCCGTATCGTGGATATTCTCAGAGCGAAACGTCGCTTCAAACGCCGCCGGCACATGCCAGCCCAGATAGGCTACGTTCATCGCCAGCCAGATCAGCGTCGGGTGACTCAATGCATGGAACACGCGCTGAACCCCACGGCTGGCAAAGAGCGGATGGAGCGGCCCTGTGATAAACCAGCGCGGCAACCCCCGCAATAGCGGGACCGCCGGCGCACCCAGAATGATCAGCGGAGGCGCCACTGACATCAGAATGAAATGCTGAATCATGTGTGCGGTTAGGAGATAGTCATCCAGCGCATCGATCGGCGAGGCAATGGCAATCCAAACCGCCAGCATACCGGCACAAAAGCTGAGCGCCCGCCATCCAGGCAGTTCGTCCGGTCGCGTCCGGCTTGCCTTAAACCAGCCCCGCAGGTAAATCGCCGAGGTCAGCAAAATTCCGACCAGCGGCAGAACAGGCCAGGACCAAGCGCGGAGGAGGCCGTCGCCCGCCAAATCAGCGACCGAATCAGCCTCCACCCACGCCAATGTTGCAATGTGCACCACTGGATGCATGCCTTTCTAACGCACCGACTTCAGCTGCCCATGACCGCTTTGGATCGTCGATTCGGGCGGAACACCGTCATACTCGATAACCTGCCGCGAAGCATCGGTTGCTGCACGTTCATACTCCGGGTGCATCGTTCCAAGATAGTCGACCAGGGCGGTGGTTTCAGACGGGGACAGCGTGCTTCCGTAGGCCGGCATGTTGCCGCCGCCCAGCAGCACCTGTCGGATCATCTGGTCCTCCGTCAACCGTGTAGCAACGCTGTCCAGCGCAGGTCCGCGCTGTCCACCCACGCCGCCGATCGAATGGCAGTTACGGCACTGCTTCTCCTGAAAAACGTTCGCCCCCTGGCGTTCAACCGGTGTGCGGTGCTCCAGATAAGAAACCGGGATCGCCGCGCCGCTCCATGCCTCCATGTGCGGACTCCAGGGCGTGTACGTGCCCAGCTTGGTAAAGCCAGCCCAGCACACCGCCAAGAACATGAGCGAGAACACAGCCGTCGGACGGCGCCACCAGCTCTTCTCACCCACACCGGCAACAAACGGCAGAGCCACAAGGACGCCAATACCAATCACAGGTGCAATCAGCATCACGGGTGTCTCAATGGCCGGCGGCAGATAGGAAAGCACGGTATAAATCCATAGGAAGGCGAAATCCGGCTTTGGGACTGTCTGGATAATAGTCGGATCAGGAATGCCCTCCGGCCCCTTCGGACCGAACATCGCGGCGCACACGACCACGGCCAGCAGAATAGCCGCGGAGAACACCAGGTCCTTCCAGACCGCTCCGGGTACGAACGGCAGACCGTCGTCATGGGCAAGCTGGTTGTACTCCTGGATATACGTATCGCGGTTTACAACGCGGCCGGGGACAGGCCATTCGTTGACCCCCAGCTTTAAAACCATCCAGACATGCAGCCCCGTAAAGGCCAGCAGCGAGCCCGGAATCACAAAAACATGCAGGGCGAAAAATCTTGAAAGCGTCGCACCCCCGATGATGGGTCCCCCCAGCATCATGTGCACCAGCTGCCCGCCGATCAAAGGCACCCGGCCCATAATCGAGGCGCCAATGCCGAGACCCCAATAGGCGTCCTGGTCGAAACGCAATACCTGTCCCGTGAACGCCATGCCGAGTGTCATCAGGAGCATGAAAACGCCCAGCGTCCAGGTCAACTCCCGTGGGAACTTGTAAGCGCCGAACAGAAACACCTGCATCATGTGAATGACCACAACGGCCACCATGAAGTTCGAGCCCCATCCATGCATCGCACGGAGGAACCAGCCCAGTGGCAGATCGTGATTCAGGTACTGCAGAATATTCCACGCCTGGCCCGCTGACGGGGAATACACCAGCGCCAGCATGATGCCCGTAACGATCTGCAACATGAGCAGAACCAGACTGGCGCTGCCAAACACGTACCACCAGCTCGCCGTGCTCCGTGGCACATAGTGCAGAGCGGCCTCTTTAACGGGTCCCTCAAGCTGAACGCGTCGTTCTAACCAATCGTAGGTGTTTTCGTACCAAGCCATGGTTCAATCCTCGTCACAAGCCCTGGTTCCTGCGGCTTGTCATTCAGTGGCGAACACGGTTTATTGCTCGCCTGGTTGGAAAGCGTTGGCATCTGGCCCGCATCAATCATCAGCCTGCCATTCTCAATCTTTGTCGGATAGGTGAACAGACCCCTCTCCGGAGGGCCCGCCGCGCGCGATCCATCGGCGTAGTAAATCCCGCCGTGGCACGGACACATAAACAGTTGCGACTCCGAAAACCACCGCACGGGACAGCCCAGATGCGCACAGTTGATGGCGAACACCGTGAACTTGCCGCCCCCCTCTGCCCGTACATAGGCCGGAATATCCGCCGTCAACCCATCCCACATCGTGTTGAACGGGTTCCGGTAGCTGATCAGCGTCGTCGCCCCCACAGGAAATTTCTCTGGCTCTCCAACATCAACCCAGGTCAGATACGTTCTGCGTTTAATGACCGGGCCCAAAACATAGGCCGCCACCGGCGCCGCAATCGCAAGGGCCACCAGTACATTGAGCCCAATGCCGACATTCATCAGGAAGGTGCGTCGGCTTACCCGTTCCTTTTCAAGCCGCTGCTCCCGTTCACTTGGATTCGGTGGCGGCAGGTATTCATCCATGACTCATCTCCAACATCTCTTGCAGCACGGCAATCTCGTTTCTACTGCTTCACCGAAGACAGCGCCGGTACCTCGCCCGGACGCTCCGCATTCGGCTGCATATTGGGATACGGATGCCCTGGCCTTCCAGGCTTCTGACTCAGCACCCACGCACTCACATCCGTAACCTCGGCATCCGTCATGGCCCGCCCCGGAATCATGTGCCGCCAGTCAGGCTGCTTCACATCAGGGCGACCCGGAACAATGGTGGTTCTCACCGTCTGTTCATTGATTAGAGCCA
>CAXTZL010000256.1:0-4336 GCA_964248555.1 uncultured Bryocella sp. | reverse complement strand
TCGCCACGGCCGCAGGCGAGGCAGGCGTCGACCTCGCACGCCTCATGCGACAGACGCGGCACAAGTCCGCCGACACCGCCCTGGGCTATCTCAGGCCCACCGACCTCTGGCGGAACAACCCAACACAGGCCGTCTGGGAAGCAAGCACCCTCGAGAGAAAAGACGACTGATACTAAGGCTCTCTGACCGTGACCTGTGCCGTGCTGGTCGCCTCCACGCAGGACTGCACCGCTGATCGGTGTTGCCGATCGCACAGGTTCTGGTCACTAAGCCTTGGTATGAGCTGCTGCCGGTTCGGTGGACAGCGGGTTTCGGGTATTTTACGGGATTGGAGGGTTCGGATGGGTCGGCGATTGTTCAGCCGAGAGTTCAAGCTGGAGGCGATCCGGTTGGTCAAAGGGCGCGTGGTCTCGATTGTGCAGGCCAGTCGCGACCTGGACATCAGCGAGAATGTACCGCGGCCCTGGATCAGGGAGTTCAGCTCCGAACACGAGGAGGCCTTTCTTGGTCAAGGGCAGATCAGGCCGGAGCAGCAGGAGATTGACCGCCTCTGGCCTATCCAGCACATAGCCAAGTCCGTTTCGCGGGCGCCGGTATCGGCAAGATCACCACGGTATTCACCGAGATGATCAAACAGATCGGCGTTCAAACGCCGCCTGTGCCCGCTTAGCCCAACCCACCAAGCTCCTCGTCCTACGGCTAGCAAGGCAGCGGTCAGAGCTGGGCGGGCAAGGAGCAGTACTGGAGGCACCACACCCACCATCACCGGAAAGGCCGCTTGCCAAGCCGTGAGAAGAGTCCAGTCAGCTCCTCCGCAGACAGCCCGCGCCGGCTGCGAGTTGCCTGCTCCGGTTCGCTTCGACTCGGCGGCGCTTGGACTCTTCTACCGACGCACGTTATCCACTAGTCCCCTTGGACAGCACTCCCGGTCCGGGTTGGACTCTCCTCTCGAAACAGCGGGTTACCCCCTGGACTCCACTCACACACGCTAATAATAGAAACTAATAACCCTCAAATAGCTCCCGTGAGAAAAGTCCAACTTGACGCGAGGAAACGTTCCGCCCGGAATGTCAGCCATGGGTGAAGTTCATCAACTGTTGCTGAAGCATGGCCTACACGAAGCTCGCAGGCTTGCAGCCGGCGACAAGAACGGTCGCCTCTGCATCGACGCGGCTCATGCCGTCATGTCCGACGAGAGAGGGCAGATCGGCATCACCCATGCCGGCTTCGCCATGGCGGCGCTACCGCATAAGAAGACGCCTGAAGTGGTGTGGGAGCGCGACGACGGGCCGATCAAGCTGATAGTAGAAAGCGGGCTCGACAGCCTGAAGCGCCCGATCGGCATACCCTACGGTTCGATCGCTCGAATGATCTTGCTCTACCTGCAGACGCAAGCGGTAAAAACCCGTAGCCGGGATGTCGAACTGGGTGCTTCAATGAATGCGTGGCTGACGGCGATGGATATCCCGATCGGCGGCAAGACTTACCAGATCGTACGTGAGCAATCCCGTCGCATCAGCCGCTGCCGACTCACCTTCTTTCGTCGGACGGCCGACGCTGAACTGGTGAGTAACGGCGCGTTCGTCCGCGATGCGATCCTGCCGCTTGATCCGGTTTCCTCTAACCAGCCGCAACTCTGGCAGGAAAAGGTTCGCCTCGACGAAGGTTTTTACCAATCTCTAATCGAACATCCGCTACCGCTTCGAGAAGCGGCCATCAGGGAAATTTCCAGCCGCTCGCTAGCGATCGATCTCTACGTTTGGCTGGCTTATCGCCTGCACGTGCTGAGCGGTCCCCTGGAAGTGAGCTGGCCGGCGCTGAAAAGCCAGTTCGGACCGGAGTACAAGGAGTTGAGGTTCTTCCGCCGCGATCTCATTCCCCCGCTCAAAATTGCCTTGTCAGTCTACCCCGAAGCCTTGGTGACGATCGATGACAAACGCGGCCTAACGCTGCACCCCTCGCCTCCTCCGGTCACCGAGCAGAAGCGCTTGGCGAAGTGATGGACTCTACTCACGCCTGCTAGGGTCAGTACTCATTTTCCTAACCAGAAGATGACGGTGGCGGCGAGTGTGATGGCGCCCATGAAGACGTTGGCGCGTCGGTCGTTTTGGGTTGCGACCCGACACCAATCCTTGAGCTTGGCGAACAGGCTCTCGATCGGGTGTCGTTGGCTGTAGAGGGCTGTGTCGTCCGGGCAGGGGTGCCTGCGGTTCCTTCTGGAGGGAATGCACGACGTGATGCCGAGGTCTTCGAGGGCGGCGCAGAACCCGTCGCTGTTGTAGCCGCAGTCGGCGATCAGCTCGCGAGCGGGGGGGAAGCACGTCAATGAGCAGCCCGGGGCCCTCGTGGTCGCTCATCTGTCCTTGCGAGAGCAGCAGGATCAGGCGACGGGCATGGCGTTCACAGACAGCGTGCAGCCTGGAATTCAGCCCGCCTTTGGTGCGTCCGATCCGCCGCGGACCCCTTCTTTCTGCCGCAGGCTTGCGGCCGTACGATGCGCCTTGAGGTGCGTGCTGTCGATGATGATGCGCTCCGGTGGTCCGGCCGCCTCTGCCAGGGCGGCAAAGATGCGGGCGAACACGCCGTTGCGGGTCCAGCGGACGTGACGGTTGTAGAGCGTCTTGTGCGAGCCGTAGGCCAGGGAAGCATCGCACCAGCGCAAGCCGTTGCGCTGGACGTGGATGATCCCGCTCAGCACACGTCGGTCATCCACCCGGGCCTTGCCGCGAGAGCGCGGAAAATACGGCACCAGACGTTCGAACTGGTCCTCGGACAGCCAGGACTGCTCACTCATCGTGGGGTCCTCCCGCCAAACCAGGATTAGATCCGATTGAGTTGGGTCAACCGCTTATGGCTCCTGACCCTAGTGCTATTCGATACGTCGAAACCCATGCAGCAAACGGTGGCGTATTAAAACGAAAGAGAAACAGGCTAATCGGCTCCAAGCTTCGCTTCGATCTTCCGCAGCTCGGCGTCCAGACGCTCCCTCTCCCTCAACAGCTTTGAACGGCGGGCCTCAAGCGATTGACGGTGCTCTTCCTTTCCCGAGCCCTTGGCTTTCCGCCAAGCGATCAGTTCCGAACGTCGCAGCTCCGGCCGCACGATCCCTTCGTCTTCCGCCGCCTGCAGCAATGGGGGTTCGAGCGTCGATAGCAGGTAGATCGTCGAGTAGCTGCCAGGCAACCGCTCGAGCGGAATAGTGCGGCGCTTATCCATCTCCAATGCCCAGCGTGCCGCCTCGCGGAGCTGGTAAGCCGTGCGCGAGGCGAACGGGAGGCGGCTTTCGACGGTAGCGATGTACTCACCATGCGGAAGTTTCTCCTTCGCCCGGATCAGCAGTCGACCGATGTCGAGGAACGCGCCCTGCGCGCGACCCCAGAGCCTCTCGATAGCCTCGACATAATCTTCGGGAGTTTCGGGCTGCAGGGCGATCGACTGCAGCGCGAGAACGCGAGCGTCGCCTTCCAGCAGGACAGGCGGCGGTGCGCGATCAATCTTAAGCCGCGACACGACGCTCTCCCCGCACCCGGGATTTCACGAAACGCCAAACGCCTTTGATCTCCTCCTCGCCGACATGACCAGGTAAGTCCACCAGCCCGAGACCTTTCGCGCCGGCACGGGCATAGTCTGTGCGATCGGCGATTTCGATCGGGCATATCTCGCCGTAGTCTATAAGGTAGGATTTGACCGCGTTGGTGTTCACGCGTGGTTTGACGAAAGTCAGCACCACAACAGCTTGCCGGCCCTGGTCGCGGAGATGCTTCAGGAACGGCGCTGCGCTTTCAGCGTCGTCGAAGGTAGGTCGGCACGGGACGATCACCAAGCTAGCGGCGGAAAGAAGCTTGGCGAACGCGGCAGGCTGGGTCTCGATCGAGGGCGGTGTGTCGATCAGAATCGCGTCGTAGGCAGCCAATTCGCGGTCATCGAGCAACGCGTCGGCGTCTCTCCAGAGCACCCTGTAGTGAGGGATAACCGGCACGTTCAACGGCCGGCGGCGGCTCCAAATGGTGAGGGTCGCTTGCGGATCCAGGTCGGCCGTCGCAATCTTCGGTTTCTCGTAAGATGCGGCCGCGGCCAGGTTGCGGGTGAGATTCGTTTTCGAGCAGCCGCCTTTCGGCGAGCAAAACAAGAGGCGTTTTACCATTGGGGTGTGCTCCGCTGACCTCCTCAGTTCAGTAGCATGTGAGAGCGCGAGAGGAAGCAGGAAAAGTTTAACCGGTCAGTGTTCTGGGCCCGTGAGCGTCATCCGGCGCCCTCAACGCAGTTGCATTCTCATGGTCTCACGCCGGGTAACAGCGGACCAATTGTGATGATGCCGAGCAAAGGCTTGCCATCA
>CAXTZL010000255.1:0-4336 GCA_964248555.1 uncultured Bryocella sp. | reverse complement strand
CGCGGCTACCTCCCCCACGCCGCGGCCCGCGAACAGGTCCTCCGCACCCTCCGCTTTCACGCCGACACCCTGCCGCAAAATCACGGCTTCTTCTACCACTTCAACGACGTAGAAACCGGGGAGCCCTGGCACGGCGTCGAGGTCTCCTCCATCGACACCGCCCTCCTGCTCTGCGGCGTCCTCACCGCCCGCGCCCACTTCGCCCCCAACCCCGGGATCGATCCTGAAATCCACCAACTCGCCACCCTCCTCTACAACCGCGTCGACTGGCCCTGGATGCTCGACAGCGGCACCGAATTCAGCATGGGCTGGAAGCCCGGATCCGGCTTCCTCACCGCCCGCTGGAATCACTACTGCGAGCTCATGATGATCCCTCTGCTCGCCCTCGGCTCCCCCACCCATCCCGTCGGCCCCGAGGTCTGGAGCTCCTGGTCCCGTCCCAAAATCACCTACGACGGCCTCACCTACATCAGCGGAAACGACCCCCTCTTCACCCACCAGTACAGCCACGCCTGGTTCGACTTCCGCGGCAAACACGACGCCTACGCCAACTACTTCGAAAATTCGGTCCTCGCCACCCGCGCCCACCGCCAGTTCTGCCTCAACCAGGGGCCGCCCTATAGCCCGGACTACTGGGGCATCTCCGCCTCGGACTCACAAGCCGGCTACCAGGCCTGGGGCGGCCCTCCGAAACAGGGTGGGATCGATGGCTCCGTCGTCCCCTACGCCACCGCCGGCTCGCTCCCGTTCCTCCCCGCCGGCTGCCTGCGGGTACAAAAGTCCCTCAAAGCCCAGTACGGCGCCCACGCCTGGGGCCGCTACGGCTTCTGCGACGCCTTCCACCCCCAGGCGGATTGGTACGACCCCGACGTCCTCGGCATCGACCTCGGCATCGGCCTGCTCATGGCCGAAAACCTCCGCTCCGGCTTCGTCTGGTCCACCTTCGCCCGCAATCCCGAAATCCCCAAGGCCATGCGCCGCGCCGGCTTCACCCCGGCGTAAACTTCGGGCCGGGACACCGTGAAAGCTCTCTCCGCAAACCCCCCATCTCCAAAAACAGCCAGCGCCTCCGCCCTTCTCTACACCGGCTTCGCCGCCAGCGGCTTCGGCTGCGCCCTCCCCGGCGTTCTGCTGCCCCTCCTCTTCAGCCACTGGCATTGGACCGACCGCGAGGGCGGTTTTCTCTTCCTCCTCATCACCGCCGGTTCGGCCCTCGGTCCTCTGGCCCTGCGCCCGGACCTCCGCCGCACCGTCGGCGTAGGCCACGCACTCGTCGCCGCGTCACTTCTCGTCTGGGCCGGAAACCCCGCACTGGCCTACCCCGCCGCAGTCACTCTGGGCCTCGGCCTCGGCCTGGTCATGACGGGCATCAGCCTGCTCGGCCACCAACTCGCCTACCCGCACCCTCCCCATCTGGCAATCCCGTTCGCCAAAGACAACCCGGCAACCCCCACCCCCGACAGTCGCGGTGCCGCCCTCGTCCGCCTCAACTTCATCTGGGCCCTGGGTGCCAGCCTCTGCCCCACCCTCGTCTCCCACGCCCTGCGCACCCGCTTTCTCACCCGCAATCTCCTGCACGCCAGCCTCCTGCACTCTAGCCTCCTGCACGCCAGATGCTCGCAAGCTAACTCCCTGAACGGCATTCTTCTTCTCTCCGCCGCTGCCTTCGCTGCGCTTTCCGTCGTCAGCCTCCTCGCCCTTCCCGCCGGTTCTCTCCAAAACGGCTCACATCGTCGTCTCTGGTCGACAGCCAACATTCCCATCGCCCTCCTGCTCGCCGCCGCCCTCTCCACCGGCGTCGAAGCCTCCGGCGGCGCCTGGCTCGCCGCCTACGCGCAACGCTACCGCGGCGGCTTTGCCATCACCTTCTACGCCCCGACCTGTTTCTGGGCCGGCCTGCTCACCAGCCGCGCCCTCAGCTGGCTACCCGGCGCCCACGGAGGCCAGCAGCTCGGCAACCGCCGCACCCTGCGCGCGCTCCTGCTCACAGCCGCCCTCGCCACCGCGTCGCTTCTTCTGCCGCTGGGGGGCGCCGGCCTCCTGCTCGCCAGTTTTCTCCTCGGCTTCGGCCTCGGCCCGCTCTACCCCGAGCTCCTCGCCCGCGTTCTCGCCCACCGCCAGACCAGCACGGTCTTTGTCCTCGCCGGCTTGGCCTCCGCCCTCGTCCCCTGGGCCACCGGCCTGCTCTCCTCCGCCACCGGCTCCCTGCGCGCAGGCTTTCTCATGCCTCTCGCCGCCGCCCTCGTGCTCCTGTTCAGCGGCTGGAAGAGCACGGCAAAGACAGACAACGAAACCTTCCCTCAACCCTGAACCCGCGCAGGACGGACTGCCTCAACACCCCGCGCAGTCCCACACCGCCCCCGGCCGCAACGCCGTAGCCACCCCAGCCCCAGCCCGCAAGCCCGACCCCGCCGCTGCCTCCCGCAACAGCCTCTCCGGCTCGTCATACGGCTCATCCGTCAGCTGAAATGTGCCCCAGTGCACCCCCAGCATCTCCTCCGCCCCGCATTCCGCCGCAATCTGCATCGCCTCGGCAGGATCCGCATGCTGCGTCCGCATGAACCAGCGCGGCGCATAGGCCCCGATCGGCAAAACGGCCACCCGCGGCGCCCCCAGCCGCTCCCGCATCTCCCGAAAAATCACGCCATCCCGGTACGCCGTATCGCCCGCACAATAAACCCGCCCCGCCGGCGTCTCCATCACGAACCCGCCCCACAGCGCCATCCGCCGGTCCCGCAGCCCCCGCGAAGACCAGTGGTACGCCGGCACAATCGTCATCCGCAGCCCGCCCGGCAGCCAGAAACTCTCCCACCAGTCCCCCGTCACCACCTCGATCTCCGGCGCAAAGCCTCGCACCACCGCATCATTGCCCAGCGGCGCAAACACCTTCGGCTCCTGCCCCCGCCCCGTCGAGGTCCCCGCAGCCCAGATCTGCCGTAACGACCCCACATCCATATGGTCATAGTGGTTGTGCGTCAGCAGCACGGCATCGATCGGCGGCAGATCCCGCATCGCAATCGCCGGCGGGTTATGACGCCGCGGCCCCGCCCAGCCAAACGGGCTCGCCCGCTCCGACCACACCGGGTCCACCAGCACGTTCACCCCCGCCGCCTGCACCAGCAGCGACGAGTGCCCCACCAGCGTAATCCGCAACCCGTCCACCCGCGCCTCGGGGCAAATTCCCTCCCGCCCCGGCACCCGCTTCGGCCACCGGGTTCGCCTGCCCAGCACCCTCCACCGCAACACATCCCAAAGGCTCTTGTCCGCCGCCGGCAGCCCCGGATGAAAGAAGCGCGTTCCATCAAAATGGTCGGACACCGGTCCGTCGTAGTAGCGATTTCCCATGCAGCCTTCTTCTCCTCCGAGCCAATCCGGCACGGCATCCCACCGCACGCCGGGCGGTCCTGCAAACGGCAAACTAGCGATCCGGCTTCCACCATGCCGCCATCCTTGTTCTCATGCGGCCACGTACGGCACCGGCACCCGCACACACGCCATGCCCGCCGCTTCGGCCGACTTGAACCCCGCCTCCGCATCCTCAAACACCAGGCAATCCCCCGGCCGCACGCCCAGCCGCTCCGCCGCCACCAGAAACGGCTCCGGTGCCGGCTTGCCGTGCGTGTAGTCCTCCATCCCCACCACCGTGTCGAAAAGGTGCGCCAGCCCCAGCGTCGCCAGCGTCCGCTCGATCGTCAGCCGCGGCGACCCCGACACAATCGCCATCGGCAACCTCCCGAACCCCGCCTCGGCATGCGCCAGCACCGCGGGGATCGGCTTCAACTCGTCCACCATCGCCAGGTACAGCTGCTCCTTCCGGTGCACCGTCGCCACCGGATCCAGCCCCCACCCGAACCGCTCATTCAACATCTCCACCGTGCGCGTCAGCGGAATCCCACCCCAAGCCCAAAAGAGCTCGGTCGGAAAATCCCCACCCATCTCCCGCGCCGCCTGCTGCCAAGACCGCAAATGCAGCGGCATCGAATCCGCCAACGTCCCATCCAGATCAAACAGGTAGGCCTTAAACACCCCCGCAGGTAGGGGCAACGCATCCGTAGCTACAATCGCAGGCATACCCACAGTCTAGCCGCCGGCCCCGCGCCGAAACGGCCGCCCCACCCGCCAGCATCCCCACCCGCCCGCATCCCAGCCCGCCCGCCTTCACCCACCCGGCTCTCCGGCGCCGTACCCATCGCGACGCGCTGCAAGCTCTGGCAACCGCAGGGACCGTCCTACCACAACCGAATAGCCCTCCCAGGCCGCCTCCTGGGGGTTTAACTTCCCACAGCCGCGTTTGAACTAAGCCGCTGGCGCGGCGGATGCTGCATTGGTGGCGGGA
>CAXTZL010000254.1:0-4345 GCA_964248555.1 uncultured Bryocella sp. | reverse complement strand
ACTACATCGGCAACGCGATCGCCGCCAAGCTCTTTCTCCGCGAAAACGTCGACCGTCGCCGCTGGCTCGCGGTCAGCTTCGTCACGGTCGGTGTCGTATTACTTTCGCACTGACTTCCTCGGCTAAATGCCGACAAAAGCTGGCAGGGAGGGAGTTATACTTCTGCGCATGAAGCTTGAGACTCGGTTCTCGCTCCATCAGCTCGTGATGATCTCCCTCATAAGCTCGTTTTTACTTATTCCGGACCTTCTGCTTCTGGCCCTCTTCAGCAGACTCAAACGGCTTCCGAACTCGTTTCCGGAGTGGTGCCTTGCGGTCGGCTTGATCCTTGTTCTGCCGTCAGGTCTTTGCGTCTGGACCAGCCTCGCTGGCATCAAGGCTGTTCGCCGCGGTCTGATGGATAACCGCTGGACGGCTCCTGCCGTGGAAGCATCACTTCGTCTTCTTCAAGCCAAGCCGCTAAACTGGACCGTGCTGGGTTTGGTGCTGGCCGGGCTTTTGGTGTGTATAGGCGGGTTTATTCTCCAACCCGCTCATCATCCCCACCAACCTCCCTGGGGAGGGTTCCTCTATTTTTTCCTTGCACCTCTCGTGACCCGCAGTGAACTGCTGAAGCTGCTCGCGCCCCCAAGCCTGTTCGCAGCAGCACGGCATTCCTCTCGGATGGAAAGCCGATCGTCTCCGCGCACTGGGGTCAGCGCGGGATCTAGTATTCGCTTCAGGCAGAAAATTCTTGCCATTCAGACCAGCAGCCGCATCAGCCCAGCCGGCGGCAGATCCGCCGTAAGTGCCTGCAAATCCGGACCGCTCACCCGCGCTACCGCCTCGGCCGCCAGCCGCCCACTCCGCACCGCGCCCTCCATCGTCGAAGGCCACCCCGTGCGCGTCCAGTCCCCCGCCAGAAACAACCCATCCCCCGGCGCGTCGCTTGCGGGCCGAAACTGGTCCAGCCCCGGTGTAACGGAAAATGTCGCCCGCGCCTCTTTCAGCACCCCCGACTTCACCAACCGCGCCTCCCGCACCGCCGGAAAAAATCCCGTCAACTCCTCCAGGGCGCTCCGGAGAATCTCCTCGCGTCCCATCCGCAGCTCCGCGAACGATCCGCTGATCGTAAGCTCCAGATACTGCCCTTCACCGGATTCTTCAGCCGAAACCCCGCGCCGGATCCCGGTTTTGTTGAACATCCACTGGATTCGCGTATCCAGCAGCGCCGCATGATCCATCGTCGTCACCGCCCGGTCGAACCACAGGTGCACCGTCGTGATCGGCGCGTGCGAAAACTGCCCCAGGTCCGCGCACACCCCCTGGATTGCCGACGAAGGGGGCGCCGTCCCCAGCAGCTTGGCCACCGCCTCAAACGGCAGCGCCAGAATCACCTGCCCCGCCTCAATGACCGCTCCATCGCTCAAAACAGCCCGCCACCGGACCCCATCCGCAGCCCGCTCCAGCCGCTCGACGCTCGCACGCAACCGGAAGGAGGCCCCGTTCCCTCGCGCCAGCCGCGCAAAGGCATCGTAAAAAACCGACAGCGGCTGCACCGGAATCCCCAGCCGTCCGCCTTCGCTGTTGCGCAGCAGGGTTTCGTGGATCACCTTGCCCACATACCGCGTAGAACTTCGCTCAAACGTATCGTTTAGCGTCGCCAGCACAACCGGCTCCCAGAAATGCCGGATCCCCAGCGGAGTCTGCCCGGTCCGCCGGAGCCACGCCGCAAACGGTTCCGCATCCTCTTGCGGAAAACCTCGTAAAAATTCCGCAACACCCCGCACCACCGCCAGCTTGTCCGCCATGCCCAGCATCGGCGCACGCAGAAAATTCCAGCTCGCCCCCGGCGGCGCAGGAAGCCCCCCCGGCCCCACCAGGCTCTGCCGTACCCCATGCTCCGCCGTGGCCGGCTCCAGGAAAGCAATGCGGTCGTACCATCGAACAAACGCATCCGCCCCGCTCAAACGGCACAGGTCGACCAGGTTCGTGCAGCACCCCAGCATCACATGCTGCGAGTCGATTTCCTCCTCCAGCGCGGGATGCAGATAGCTATAAGCCCGGCCGCCCACATACGGCTTCCGCTCCAGCACCGTCACCCGTGCGCCTGCCCCGGAGAGCGCCACCGAGGCCGCCAACCCCGCCAGCCCCGCACCGATCACGAGGACATCCGGCTGCGAGCTCCCCCGCGCTCCATGGCTCCCGGACAGGGTCGCTCCGCTCAAATCCACCTCGCCATCAGCGATCCGGCCGCACCGCGCCCCAGAATCGCCATCTTCTCCGCCGTCGGAACCGACACCCGCCCCGAAAACACCGCCGCCGGGTTCGCCGCAATCCGGTCCAGCAGCCGCCGGTAAATGGTTACAAGCACTCGCATCGCCGGCCGCGCATCCTTGTCAATCAGCGGCAGCAGCGCCTCGCCGGCAACATAGTAAAGGTACGTCCGCTCCACCTCACGCGCCAGCAACCGGCGTACGCCTGCCGGAACGTCCCCACCGGACAGGTCCACAAGCTGACCCAACTCCAGGCCGCTATCCCGCAGCTGCTCCAAAGGCAGATACACCCGCCCGCGCTCGGCATCTTCCCGAACATCCCGCAGAATATTCGTCAGCTGAAAAGCAATCCCCGTACGCTCCGCCAGCTGCTCCGCCCGCGGATCGCTGTACCCAAAAATTCGAATCGTCACCAGCCCCACAACGGAGGCCACCAGAAAGCAATAACGGTACAAAGCCTCGAAGTTTTCATAAACCTGGTACGTCCTCTCCTGCTCCCCCGCTGTCACCACCGCCACGCCTTCGGGAGCCTCCTGCAAATCCAGCGTCGTACCTGCAACGAGCAGCTCCAGCAGCGCCACCGGGATATCGAACTGCCGTTGCACATCGTTTACCGCCAGAAAAACGGGATCCGCATCCCGGCTCACCGGCTCCGTCCGCGACCGGCACCACTTCTCAGTCCAATCCTTCATTGCCGCCCGCCGCTCTCCTATCGAGAACGACTCGTCATCGGCAAGATCATCCGCCTTGCGCATAAAGGCATACACCGCACACATCGCATCGGACTTGTGCTGCGGAAGCGCCATAAACGCCCAGTAAAAATTTTTCGCCTCGCGTTTTGCGATCGCACGGCAATGCACATACGCCGCTGCCAGCTCCGGAATCCGCACCACGCTCATGCCGTCCGCACCTTCAAGGGCATCGCCGCCGAACGCATTTTGCCCACCAGCGCGCCGCCCAGCAGCCGCAACTTCGCCACCCTGCTCACCACGGGCCGCGACCGCAGGGTGTTGTAATTTTGCGCCTCCATCGCATCCAGAATCGCGTGCCCACCCTTGGCAAACAGCTCCAGCGTGCTCGCCAGGTCCGGCTGCACCAGCGCCGTAATCCGCTGCCCCCGCGTCAGGCGCGCCCGCGCATCCCCGACCAGGAACTCCATCATCGCGCGGAACTTCGAATCAAACCGCCGTGCCGCAATCTGCTCGTCCGTCACCCCGTAGCGCGCCATCGCATCGGCAGGCAGGTACCGCCGCCCCCGGTCCACCCAGTCCGTCATTACGTCCTGGTAGAAGTTCGCCAGCTGCAACCCCGTGCAGATCTCATCGGACAACCGCATCAACTCCGGGTCGCGATACCCGCTTACCAGCAGCACCAGGCGTCCCACGGGGTTGGCCGAAAACCGCGAGTACTCCTCCAGCGTCGCCAGCGACGCATGATGCGTGTACATCTGGTCTGCCTCAAACGCGCTGATCAGATCGTCAAACGGCTCCCGCGGCAACCCGCACGCCGCAATCGTAGGCTGCAGGGCCACAAAGACCGGGTGCCGCGAAGCTTCGGGCGTCGAAAAGCACTCGTGCAACATCGCCCGCCACTCCCGCAGCAGGCGCGTCGCCACCTCCGGGCTGCCCACCTCATCGCCTAAATCGTCCGAGGTCCGGCAAAATCCATACAGACTGTAGAAGTGCGGACGGAGCACCCGCGGCAAAAAAAAGGTCGCCACGTGAAAATTCTCATAATGGGTGTCCGCCAGGTGCCTGCACCAGGCCTGCGCCTGCGCCTGCGTCGGCCGCGATAAGGGAGTTTCGTACGGAGAAGGGGCGCCTTGCAGCAATCCAAAAGTGCCGGTAGCACCAACAGCATCGACACTCCCGCCAAGCCTCTCCTCTTCCGCCCCGGCCAGGGTCGTCCCCACGCTCATGCCAGCATCCCCGCTTCCGCCGCGGCTTCCACCCCGGCACGCCGCCCATGCGGATAAACCACCGTCTTGATCTCCGGCGCCATCCCCTCGGCGGGTCGTGTCAGCATGCGTTGGAACACCTCCGGCACCTCCTCCAAAGACGACGTTCCGGTCAGAAAAGCCTCGCACTGGA
>CAXTZL010000253.1:0-4363 GCA_964248555.1 uncultured Bryocella sp. | reverse complement strand
GCCGCCAGTTCGCCACCTATGACCAGGGCTGGGTAGGCTGGTTCTGCCGCCAGGCGCTGGAAACCAAACAGCACCCCAACCGCCCCCCCTTCACCGTCTCCGGTGACGGCAAACAGGTCCGTGACCTCCTCCACGTCTCCGACGCCGTCAACGCCTACCTCGCCGCATACGAACACATCGCCGAAGCCCGCGGCCAGGCCTTCAACATAGGCGGCGGCCTCGAAAACAGCATGTCTCTGCTCGAACTCCTGCTCCACCTCCAGGACCGCCTCGGCGTAAAGCTCGACTACACCCACCTACCCTGGCGCCAAAGCGACCAGAAATTCTTCGTAGCCGACAACTCCAAAGCCGAACGCCTCCTCCACTGGTCCCCAAAAACCACCAAACGGCAGGGAATCGAAGACACCATCCAATGGGAGTCCCGCTAATCCAAAGCCGCATTGCCGGTGAACGAAGGAGGCAATTCCATGGCTAGCGACACCTCAACCACGCCCCGGCAACGCCCGCGAACCGCGCTTTCGCCCCCTATGCGGCTGTTTGAGCTCTGGACAGTCGTTTTCATCGTGGGGTCCCTTTGCTTTCACCTGCTGATGTATTTCGCCTTTCAGCGTCGCGATTGGCTGGCTTTTCCTATCGATCTGCATCGATCCTGGATGTTCGCCGACTTCAAGGTCTTCACGCCCAACTACGCTTTCTTCCATACGGAGCGCTTCTTTCACGCGGGCCTTCCAATGGTGTACCCAACGCCCGTAGCCGCACTGTTCGCCCTCTTCTTCAAGTTCGGAGGGGCCCATGCGGTGTACTGGATGGTTCTGTTCTGCGTGGCGGCCTTTGTCGTTCCGGCTGCACTCTTCTGCCGCACCCTCCTGAACCGTGGACTCGCCCTGCCTGCCGCGGTGCTTTTTGTAACGGTGATCTGCCTGTTCTCCTGGCCTGCCGACCTCATCGTGAACGGTGCCAACTCCGAGGTGTTCGTCTGGGTCGCCATGGCCGTCGCCATGTGGGCTTACGCCACCGGCCGGCTCTGGGTAGCCGCTGTCTTCCTGGGTGTGGCGGCATCGCTCAAGCTGTTTCCTTTCATCTTCTTCACCCTGTTCCTGAACCGGAAACACTTCCCAAAGCTCGTCATAGCGGTACTTTCCTTCGTTCTCACCTTCGTCGGCGCTCTTTTAATTGTTGGGCCAACAATAAGCATTGCCTTCCACGGTTTCCTCACCGGTATGGCCTTCGCACGCGACGCCTACTTCGCTTCCTGGCGACCGCTGGAGCATGGTGTCGATCACTCCCTCTTTGGATTGATCAAATTCTGCATTCGCATTCTGCATCGGCACGATAAACGCAGCTATGCGGCCTATCTCAAGCTCTACCAGATCGTTATGGCATTCGCGGGTGTGATGTTGTACTTCGGCATCATCCGGCACAGGCCACTTCTGAACCAGATTCTGGCACTCTCGATCATCAGCATCTACTTCACACCCTACTCAGGCGACGGCACCCTGATTCACCTCTACTACCCACTCATCATGCTGTTCCTTCTCTCCCTGCAAGCCAGCCAGGAGCAGAAAACCGTGCCTGGCCTGGGCTGGATCGCGGCCACCATGGTCTTCTGTCTCTCGATGGAAGGCTTTTTGGTCATACCCCGGGGTCAGGACAGTATCCGCTTCGAAGGGCCCGCGCATGCCGTGGCGCTGGGCATCATGCTGATCCTTGCGCTGCGCTATCCACTCGGCCCCCCGCTGTCAGCGGGGGGCAATCCGCTGGCACTGTCCCGCCCGGACACCGGCTGGTTGTAACACATCGTGTAGTCACCCTTGCGTTACCGGGTATGCACCAGATACACCGTCAAAGGGTGCCCCTCAAACGCCGCAGGGTGCGTCGAATACTGCTCGACAACATACCGCGGATCGCTCAGGATACGCCGCCGCAGCCACACATTCGGTGGATCCGTAAGCACCGCAAAGTCACGGTGGGAGCTAAGAAACGCGGCGGTAGGCTCAATATCGTCCCCGAAAATTCCATACCGGTGCAGGTTATCCATCTCATGGAAGCCCGAAACACCCCCGGTCGTCTCGCGGTCCAGGGCCACGCCCCAGTCGGTCGGAAACACAATTTGCCGGCCTCCGGGATTGTGATGAAAAAAGTCGATCGCAAGAAAGGCTCCAATCGCCGGACTGACAATGGCAACGTTCGGCGGAAGGTCCGACGCGATCTCCGGCCAGGAGTCCGCCAGCGGTAGCGACGGGCGCTGAAACCGGGGCAAAAAGAAGCCCGCCACCGCCACGGCCGCCACCAGGGACGGAAACGCATACCGCGCCGTCCCGAGCCGCCCCGGAAAATTCACCACCATGGCAAGCACCTCGCAAAGCGCTAGGCCACCCACCAGCGAGAAGGGAATCATGTACCGGTCGACATAGATCGAGGTCCCCACCCGCGAGTAAGCGAAGAGGCAAATCCCAAAGCATGCGAAAGAAGCTATAACGAAGTACACCGGGGCATGTCGTCGGCGTAGCCTGAATTGCTGAAAAAGAATGGCCAGCACCACAAGAACCAAGAGCAATAACGAAACGCGCGAATCAAGAATCCACTTCAGGCGGATCAGGTCCTTGTAGCGCGGCGCAACCGTCCAGAAGCTCGGCTTGCCCACCGCCATCGTTGCCTTGATGTTCGGCAACTCCAAAAAGAGCACCACCTCAGAACAGAGCGCCGCCAGGTAAAGCTTCGGCCGAAAGCGGCCCTGGTACCGGTCCAGCGCCACCTGCGCTGCCAGGCACACAATCACGTACACCACACCCAGAATGTGACTTCCGGCAAGCAGGACATTGGCCCCGAACGTGGCCAGAAGAAACGCAGGGCTCGGCCGCAGTTGATCCTCATCCCCGCTGCGAATGACGAAGTAGAGCACCAGCGCCACGGCGAACAGGAAAAACCCATACGTCCGTCCATTCGCGAGCTGCCACCGGATCACCAAACTATTGGCAAACAGGTATGCCACGCTGGCAGCCACCACGGGAAACGAATAAAGCCGCCGGGCTGCCGCCCAAAGGGCAATCGCCGCCCCGGCGACCCCGGTTGCCGAAAACAGCCGCTCCGCCAGTGCGGACGGGCCGAACACCGAGATCCACCAGCGCCCGGTGATCTCGTACCATATGCCGCCGCTGTCCAACCCGTGGCGCCAAAGCTCCAGCGTCCTGGCCAGACTGGGCTGGTGGAAAACGAGATATCCAATGATCTCGTCGCTCCACAGTGGATTGCTTCCTGATTGCAGATACGCCGCCACATAAAGCGCGGCCACCAGGAGCAGGAGTCCCGCATAGTCTTTGCGTTTTAAACCGGCAGGCCTCGGATGGGCCGCGGATGGGCCTGAAAAAATCGTCATAATGTCAGTTCTTGCGCCGTTAATTAGCTTACCAAGGGGACGCGTTCATCGCCTGCCCAGGCCGCTCTTTGACGCAGGCGCTCCACCCAGCTCCGCTCGCACCCGCGCCATCGTCTCCAGATAAAAGTGCAAATTATGCACCGAATTTAACGACGCCCCCAACGCCTCGCCACTCGCATACAAATGCCGCAGGTACGCCCGCGAGTACCGCCGGCACACCGGGCACCCGCACCCCGCGTCGATCGGTCCCGGGTCCTCGGCCATCTCCCTGCGCTTGATGTTCAACCGCACCACTTTGCTCGCACGATTGCCCGGGTCTTCCCGCGCAAACACCAGCCCATGCCGTCCCGCGCGTGTCGGCAGCACGCAGTCCATCATGTCCACGCCCATCCGCGCATACTCTTCAATCTCGTCCGGGTAGCCGACTCCCATCACGTACCGTGGCTTGTTCTTCGGCAGGTATTCGAGCGTGTGCGCGATCATCTCCCGCGTCACCTCGCGCGGCTCCCCCACCGCCAGCCCCCCAATCGCATACCCCGGAAAATCCATCTCTACCAGCCGTTCGGCGGACTCCGTTCGCAGGTCCTTGTACATCCCACCCTGCACAATCCCGAATAGCGCCTGGTACTTCCCCGCAAACCGCTCCGCATCATACCGCCGAGCAAATTCCGTGTCACCGGCGATGCTCCCTTGGCCAGCCGCCCTCCCTTGGTTGTCGTTCCCGAAGGGAATCTGCGTCTCGCCCCTGCCCAACTCCCCGGCAGCTCCAATCCCGGGTGCCCCATCTTCGCGCACAGCTTCACCGTGCGCTAAGGTGGGATCGCCCCCGCTCAACTCCCTTGCAACCCAAGGCACCTCGTGGCGATGCGACTCCCAATACTCCAATGACCGCCGAGCCCACGCATGCGTCAACCCCATCGACTGCTTCGTCCGCTCCCACGTCGCCGGTGTCTCCACACACTCGTCAAACGCCATCATCACGTCCGC
>CAXTZL010000252.1:0-4449 GCA_964248555.1 uncultured Bryocella sp. | reverse complement strand
CGCAGGTACACATACATGCCGCCCGCCGCGGGCATCATCGCCGCCAGCTCGCCATAACTTAGCGCTCCGGCGACGGTGAGCACGCCCGTGATGACCCACGCCAGCAGCAGCCAGCCCGCCGAGCCCAGCTCCCGCGAGATTTCCGCGCTCACAATGAAGATGCCCGAACCCACCATGATCCCGGCCACGATCATGATGGAATCAAACAGACCCAGTGCCTTCCGAAACTCCTGCGGCGCGCCGTTTTCCGCCTCGTTTAACGGGAACTCGACCGGCGGGAGCGACTCGGAACCCATTACCGCCATAGCGTAGCCTTCATGCTTGTCCCTCGTGCCTTTGGGATGATGTGTCTCCGTAGCCTACAAGACTGGCCTCGCCTTGCACCAAGGCAGCTCCAAACGCAGAGGCAAGCTTGCGGCCGAAAATCTTCGAGCCGAACTTCACAGCGCAATCTGTTTCGCTTTGATCAACGTAAAAAGATCGGAGGCGACGCAGAGTTCCATATACCTCACAACCGTCGAAATCTACCTTGAACCATTCCCGAGCAACAAGGTTGGCCGACCTGAGATTCCAGATCCGATCTCTTCAGCAAGAGGAAATGAGCCTGATCTACCTGAGTACGAGGAAGTGCCAGGGGGTCAAACCCGCCGCTGAGCAGAAACTGCGCAAAACGCGCAACCAAATCGAGGAAGTCGAAGCCGCCCTCACGCGGTTCTTTGCGGAGGATTGCGGCGATTGGCGTCACGCTCAACCACTACGACCCTCGTAGGAGCTGGACAAACGGCGATGAGGCGATGAGGCGATGAGGCGATGAGGCGACCAGAGGATCAGCGCAGGCCTCGGGTTTCGTCGCCTCGCTCACCCGTGGGCTTGCGGCCCGCAGCACGGCGTACTGCGGCGCCGCCCTCACCCCACGTTGAACTCACGGCACCCGCCGGGAGATAGTGGAGTATGGAAGTTGTCTCCACTCCTTCGCAGACCCCAGCCGCGTTGCAGAGTCCAGCCGCTGCGCAGACCTCAGCCGCCGCGCAGAGTTCAGCCGCTTCCGCGCCGACGCTGCCGCCCGTGCACGCCGACCCCGCCCGGCTCGACCGCGTTACCGTCTGCACCCGGCCGTTTCGCGCCACCGGTCCCCGCATTGAAGCCGAGCGCCTCGGGGACAAACTCCTGCTGCACAACTACGGCCACGGCGGCTCCGGCTGGTCGCTTAGCTGGGGCTCCGCCGAGCGGGTTCTGGCCCTGCTGCACGACGCGGGGGCAGCCCCCGCCCTGGCGAACGTTCTACCGGTCGCGGTGATCGGCTGCGGCGCCATGGGCCTCACGGCAGCCCTCACTCTGCAGCGCGCCGGGTACCCTGTTCGCATCTACGCCCGCGATCTGCCGCCGGAGGCGCGCTCCTCGCGCGCTACCGGGCTGTGGTCGCCCGATTCACGCTTCGCCCTGGCCCGCAACCTCGAGACCCTCGAAAGTCCTGATAGCGCAGATGCCGAATCCGGCACCACCGCGACGCAATGGGAGGCCATGGCCCGTCACTCCTGGTCGGTCTACGAGGCCATGGCCGCTGAGCCCAACCCGGCCATCGAGTGGCACGATCGTTATCTGCTCTCCACGCTCCCGCCCGCAGAAGCCATTGCCAGACGCCAGGCCGAGGACCCCATCGGCTTCGCCCACCTCGAAAACCGCCTGGCCGATCTCTACACCAGCGAGGACCTCGGTCCCGGCACCCACCCCTTCCCCATCCCGTGGGCGCGCCGTCTTACCACTTTCCGCTTTAACATTACGGCCTACACCCAACGCCTGCTGGCCGAGTTCCACGCCCGCGGGGGCACCCTCACACAGCGCGAGTTCGGCACCCCCGCCGAGCTGCTCACCCTGCCCGAGAGCGCGATCGTCCACTGCACCGGCTACGGCGCGCGCCGGCTTTTTGGTGACAACTCCCTGACCCCCGTCCGCGGCCAGATCGGCTGGCTGCCCGCCCAGCCCGAACTTGGCTACAGCCTGCAGTTCGGCCGACTCAGCGTGGTGCCCCGTGGCGACGGCATCGCCGTCCAGATCGGCGCTTCGAGCGACGACACCGGCTGGAACGACCCCGGCGAAACCACCGATCGCGCCGAATCCGAAGCCGCCGTCAGGCAATTAGCAGCGCTGCAGGCCGGTAACCCGACCCCGGGGGTCTGAAGATCCCGTGCCGACTGACTCGACGGTCACCCCACACGTTCCGGGAGACCTGGGCACGTCGCCGCGCGACATTTTCGCTGCAAGTGCATCTATATCTATAGAGGTTTTTGCAATGCCACGGATCAAAGCGACTGCTCTTTTGCTTTCCCTGGCGACTCTGTCCGTTCCGGCGCTTGCGCAAGGCACGAACCCAGCCGTTCGGGATTCTTACTCTGCTCTCAACTTCGTACAGGGAACCGCCACCCTCAATGGCGAAGCCGTAACAACCAATCCAACGCAGACGCCGCGCATTCTGCATCCAGGCGACATGCTCGCCACCGCGGGCGGTACCGCCGATGTGATGCTGGTGCCCGGTTCCCTGCTGCGTCTCGGCCAGAACACCACGGCACAGATCGTTACAAGCACCAACGGCCGTGCGGAGGCCCGCATCGAGTCCGGCCGTGCCAACGTCGCCGTGAATGCGATTGCCCCGCACAGCATCCTGCTGATCGACTTGCCGAACGGCCAGACCCAGATGCTGAAGAGGGGACTCTACACCTTTGACGTGCCTTCCGAGACCGCTCGCGTCTACAACGGCGAAGCCGACGCTTTTCCGGGGGCCAACACCAGCAGCAATGTAAAGCCCGTGAAGGTGAAGGACAACCACGAGGTACTCTTCGGCGACGACCGCCTGCATCCCGTGAAGTTCGATCAGGCTACCGAGACCAATGAGCTCCTGCCCTGGACAGGACCGCAGGAAGCCCACTCCGATGGTTACTATGGCCTTACAAACAGTGGTGGTGGGAGCTATACGGAGGCCTCTTACTACGGCGGCGGCGGCTTCGGATATAGCCCCTATGCGCTGGGCTTCGGCTACGGGTACGGCTACCCCTATGGGTATGGCTTCGGCTCTCCCTATGGCTTCGGCTATCCGTTCGGCTTCGGTTATGGCTACGGCTATCCGCTCGGGATCGGCTTTGGTGGTTATGGCGGTTATGGCGGTTACGGGGGCTACTACGGCGGACGGCACGTGCTGGGTGGTGCCGGGTTGCGCGAAAGCCCGTATCACGGCGGTAGCTACAGCCGTGGCTTTGCCGGGGGTGGATTTCACAGCAGCGGATTTGCCGGCGGCGGATTTCATGGCGGCAGCTTCGGCGGCGGCGGATTTCATGGTGGCGGCGGCTTCCACGGCGGTGGCGGGCATCGCTGATCCCCTCCCACCTTCCTGCAGTACACAGGCTCCCTCGGGGGCCTGTTCTTTTTTGCCTGGATCAAATTTTCTCTAGGGAATTCTCCGCGCGCCTTCCACCCCGGGAGCGGCCACTCCCATCCAAACCTGCTGTGAAGAAAGCCGAAGCGACCGAACTGACAGAAGCGGGCCGCAAGGACCAGGCCTACGCCGCAGAGGCTGCCCGGCTCGAGGCCGACACGGCCGTCCCCGAGGCTGTTCGTGCTCTCGCCCGCGACCAGCGGATTGCGGTGCGCCGCGCCGGCGCTCCTGATCCGAAGGGCAAGTGCATCGTCTACTGGATGCAGCGTGCCGAACGTGGCCTGGACAACGCCGCCCTTGACACGGCCATCGAGCTAGGCAACGCCCTGGACCTCCCCGTCGTCGTCTACTTCGCCGGCATCAGCAATTTTCCTCATGCCAATCTGCGCCATTATGCCTTTCTCAACCAGGGCCTGGTTGATGCCGCCGCGGACTGCGCCGACCGCAATGTGGGCTTCGTCCTTCGCAACGCCCCGCATGAAGACCACAAGCAGTTTTTCGCCGACGTTCACGCGGCGATGGTGGTCGGCGACGAAAATCCCATGCGCGAACCGGAGCGCTGGCGCACGGAACTCGCTGAAACGCTCACGATTCCCTATTGGACCGTCGACGCCGACGTAATCGTACCTTCCAAGCTGCTTGAGAAGGCGCAATACTCCGGTGCCGTCATCCGCCCGCGCCTCAAGCGCCTGATGCCCGACTTCATCAAGCCCTACACCAATCCCAAAGCCGGCAATCCCTGGCACAAACCCAAAGGACTGCAGACCGACGACCCGCAGGAAGACATGACCGCGGGCTGGACCCACCTCGACCGCAGCGTAAAGCCTGTCGAAGCGTGGCATGGCGGCCGCAAAGCCGCCTGGGATCGCCTGGAGACTTTTGCCACAAGCAAGCTCGTGAAATATGCAGACGACCGCCTGCACCCCGAGCGGGACGCCACCAGCCGCCTCTCACCCTACCTGCACTTCGGCCACATCGGCCCCCTGACGATCATTAATCGCTTGAACGCCGCCGCCGAAAAG
>CAXTZL010000251.1:0-4462 GCA_964248555.1 uncultured Bryocella sp. | reverse complement strand
CGGTAAAGGCCTGATTCCACCAGCTCGCTCCCTCGACCAGGGCGGAGCGGATGGGTTCCGGGGCGCCACGGTCCACATAGTAGACGAGGGGCTCGAGGGGATCGCAGTTGTCGCGGCAGTTCGGGTTCTTTTTGATCAGGCGATGCCGTTCGATAAGGCGCTGGTCGAGATCTTCGCCCAAAGGAGCCGAATAGTCCCGGTAGCCGAGATCGAAGTAGCCGGAGCGCGGATCGTAGCGGCGCGGCGTAAAGCCGGGCTCGGGTAGGGCGATAAAGGAATGACGCTCGCGGACGGTCAGGGCGTGCGGGTCGGGGGTGACATCGCGAACGTACTGCCCGCGAGCCGCACCTTCGGTGGTAAAGGTGAGGATGGCCTCAATCTCGGTGTTCTTGGGAAAGACTTTCGTATCGTCGAGAGCGATGGCGGAACGGCTTGCATCCACCTTGTAGCTACCCTGCTGCGTGCGTGCGAGGGCCTCTGCGACGTTGTGGACATCGCGAAGGAAGAAGTCGGTGGCGTCGAGCAGCAGCGAGCCATCCGGTGCTTCGGCTTCCACTTTGAAACCCCATAGAACGGATTCAGGAAAGCTCTGGCGAATGACGAGTTGCTCGGCAGGATCGGTGGTTGAGCCACGGAAGTGCTCGTTTACGGCTGTCAGCAGGACCTTGGGGCCCTGGCGTTCGAATCGCACGATGCGGCCTGGTGCGGCCTGGTGCGGTCTGGCCGCGATCGAGGCCAAGATCGTTGGACCCGGTGCCATACGGCAGAGAGTCCGTATAGAGCAGTTCGGCGCCGGGCTGTGCGAGCGTGGCGGGAATTTCCAGGTAAAGTTTACCGGCTTTGGCATCCCAGTCGAGCGGCAGAAACCCGGGCATGTGGCGCATGCCGTTGGTACGGAAGGCAAGAGCCTGGCTTGCAGGGGCCTGGCGCGCGTGTGCCTGGGGGTTGGCGGGCCCGTTTGTGCCGGCAGACTCCTGGCTAAAGGCGTGGACACGCGGCGCAACGAGCAGTAACACTGCAAGCAAGGCAGAAACGCTGGAAGGCATAGGGCGTTTGTATCATGCGCATGCCGCGTCGCAGAACACGAAAGTACAGCGGCAGTTCCTTATGCGGTGGTTCCGGCTGTGGTGGTGGCTGCGCTTGTATTCTTCTGCTGCAGCAAAGTGCCCCAAGCTATCGCTGCTGGCCACGCCACGTGATCTCCACGCCAATTTGTCGGGGCTGCAATGGAAAGTCACGCCTGCACCAGGATGCGCCTCGCCCCGTCCCTCTAGTGCGCATCGAGTTCCACCTTGCCGATGATCCGAGGTGGTCGCTTCAGAAAGAAAACCAAAGGCAGCATCCCAAGCAGGATATAGGCGAAGAGCTTGTATTGATCCATATAGGCAAGCAGTTGGGCTTGCTCGTGCAATTGGTTATAGAGCAGTGCCATGCTGGCATGGTTCTGGTCGGCATTTGTCATACCCTGCGCTCCGGTCACGGTGTGCAGGGCACTTTGTACATCGGGATTGGAGGCGGTCAGCTGTGCGCCAAGGTACGACTGGTGCGTCTGCGCCGTGCGCTGCAGAAAGGTGCTGGCAATGGCGATGCCAACAGATCCGCCCTCATTACGTACCAGGGCATAGATGCCTGCGGCGTTGGAACTCTGGTCCGAGGGAAGGAAGCGGAACATGATAGTTGAGAGCGGAACGCTGGTCATTCCCAGCCCGAGCACCTGCACCACACGCGGCCAGATCAGGTCCGCTTCACCCACCTGCAAGTTGCCTAGAGAAAGCCACCACGTTCCCATCATGAGTGTGACCAAGCCGGCGAAGATGAGGCGCCGGGCATCCGTTCCTTTGCCCAGCAGCCAGCCGATGATTGGGACTTCCACCATGGTCACCAGGCCTGCGGGCGAGACGGCGATGCCGGCCGTGGTGGCGCTGTAGCCCATCAACTCCTGCATGTACTGCGGCAGCAAAAATGTGGTCGCATAAAGGGCTGTGTAGACCCCCAGAACGATGACGCAGCAGAAAGCAAAATTGCGTTCTCCCAGCAGGTGCAGGTTCACGATGGGATCTTTTACGCGAAGCTCCCAGAAGACAGCGCCGACCAGGCAGAAGGCTGCGATGGCAACGGCCCAGCAAATATAGGTGTTCCCAAACCAGTCAAGCTCCTGGCCCTTATCGAGTACGACTTCCAGCGAGGCAAGACCCACGGAGACCAGACCCAGGCCGATGCCGTCAATGCGAAGCTTTTTGCCCTTTTTGGCAAGGCGCGCGGCGGTGAGCTGGGGCGGATCCTGCAGAACGAGACGCGTAAGGAAGGCACACAGCAGACCCACCGGGATGTTGATGTAAAAGATCCAACGCCAGGAGTAGTTATCCGTGATCCAGCCGCCCAGTGTGGGTCCGAGCACCGGGGCGCAGAGGATGGCGACGGTATAAACGGCCATGGCCATGCCACGCTTTTCTCCCGGAAAGGCATCGGCGAGGATGGCTTGGACGCTGGGCTGCAGACCCCCGCCGGAAAGGCCCTGCAGCACGCGAAAGATCACCAGTGTGGCGAGCGTGGGTGCAATGCCGCAGGCAGCCGAGAAGACCGTGAACATGACAACCGAGATAAGGTAGAACCTTTTCCGCCCGAGCACAGAGGAGATCCAGCCGGAGATGGGCAGGATGATCGCATTGGCGACAAGGTAGCTGGTGAGTACCCAGGTGGACTCATCCTGCGACGCCGAAAGCGAGCCGGCGATGTGAGGCAGCGCGACGTTCGCGATAGAGGTGTCGAGAACTTCCATGAATGTGCCCATGGTGACCACAAGGGCAATGATCCAGGGATTAAAGATCCGTACGGGCGGGTCTGCTGCCGGGTAGGAGGCGAATGCGGGCGGATCGAGCGGGACGCCGGGTTCGAAGCCGGTTGCTCTTGCGGCCAGCGGCGCCTCCGCGCGCGCGACCGCCTTCTCCGCGGCCCCGCTTGGGGTAAGGCCGGAGCCTGTCTCCTTTTTTCCATCCGGGTTTGGCTTGCCTGCCGACTCGCTGGTCATAAAAGTGACTTTCGGGTCATTAGAGTTTTCGCGCCAACCCGGGGATGCAGAACAATCACCCGCTACGCTGTGCTAGCGTATAGACCTCATGTGTTGTTCAGCCGCAGCGACGCGCACAAAACTCTCGGGAACCTCCGGAAAGAAGGCTGGTCTAAAGATTGCGGCGGCGGCCAAACCAAGAGTTCGTGCGACAACGCTTACGGGGTTGCGCCGGAAGGACATCGTGCAGGCGGCAATCAAGCTCTTCAGCCGCAGAGGCTATGAGGCTACCCGCGCGGTGGATATTGCGCAGGCTGCCAAGATCGCCAAAGGCACGCTCTATTTATACTTCCGATCCAAGGAAGCGATTTACTCGGCAGCGATTGCGCATGCCGTTGCGGAGTTGCAGGCGCTTTCCGCGGAGCGCACCGGCACGGTTACCTGTTTTCGCGACAAGATCAGCGCCGCGATTGCCGTTCGCCTGCACTTCTGGACCGAACATGAATCGCTGTACCGGTTGCTGCTGACACTGGGGCGTGAACCACGACACCGGCGGCAGACAAACGAGTTGTTGCGCTCCGGCAAATCCGACCTGCTGACGCTTTTTACGGAAGAAGCGAAAGTTGAGGAGCCTGTGTCCGTGGAGTATGAGGCGCTCGCCTGGGCCGTTCTGGACATGGTGCGCGGAGCCACGGAGCGTCGCCTGGACCGCCTCAGTGCGACCACGGTGGAGTCTGATGTCAATGCCATCACGGCTTTTGCTCTGCGCGGCGCGGAGGGCCTTCCAGGCTGGCTGCCCGAAGCGTAATCCTCACCTTCCGTTCCGGTTTTCAGTGAAAGCCTTCGTGAGGCGAACTGCAGATTTCCCTTCCGCTGCATCAGACCAACGATGAAGCCAGCCGTCGTAAACAAGACCGTCCGGCGGACGGAGCTACTGCCCCTTGTCCGGCAGCACGTTTGCTTGCGGTCCGGTGACCTTCTGCTCCGCTGCGATCTGGTCGGGCTTGGATTCCTGTTCAATTTCTCTTTCCAGAAAATAATTCAACGCCGTCCGCAGGGTAGCAATTGCAGCCAGTTTGGCGATGTCGCTCCAGGTCGGCGTAACGGCTGTATTCAGAATGTCCGCCGCGAGCTCGAATTCAAGAGCCACCGCGAGCCAGCGGCCCAGCGTCATCCTCACCTCGGTTTTCTGCGTTGCCGTGGCATTCCTCTTGAAGAACAGTACGATCGCCTTCACCGTGGCCTCCGCTGCGGCGAGCGCAATAATAAGAGCCGCAGCAAATTCAACGCACCGGGCCAGGTACTCGATAACGGACTTCGAATCGGCGAGAATGGTCAGTCTCACAACACACCTTCAGTCCGGGCCAGCTCATTGGTAAGTGAATCTCATGCTGCCTCGTGACAACACATCTTACCTAAGAAATGAAAGGCGACCCATGCTTCAGAAAATCTGGG
>CAXTZL010000250.1:0-4509 GCA_964248555.1 uncultured Bryocella sp. | reverse complement strand
CGTCATACTGCCGCGGCAACTCCTGCTCGAACACATGGAAAAAGCTGAGCGCCGAATCGTCGTTTTTCCACCGTGAGGCATACAGCAACGCCAGCGAAGCCGTCGTCTGCTTCTGCGCCGGAGTCGTGTTTTTCCGCTGGGCCGCGTAATAGATACCGCCATCCCAGTTCGGCGCCAGTGCCTCCGCCAGCGGCTTGCCACCAAACAGCTCCGCCGTCATCCGCACATCCAGCTCGCCCATCACGCCGACATCATACGGTTCGTACCCCGCCGCGGTAAGCATCGGGTGGATGTCAGGTAAGTTCATCACCGGCACCGGCGCATGCTGCAGGTAGAGTGCCGGGTGCAGAATCTGCGAACTTGCCGTGGGCGGCACGTCTAGAACCCCGGCAAAGGCTTGCTTTGGTCCACCCTGCATCAGCACGGCATCCTCAAAGCTCAGCCCACTCGTATAAGGAAACAGCAGACTCTGCTGCAGCACCAGGGGAGCACGCGCCATCACCGGCGAATCACTCATATCACTCGACCCGTTCGCCAGCATCCCAGCCATCTGCGGCACATCCTTCAACGTTTTGCCCATCGGCCGCAGCATGTAATCGGCAAAGCTCACCATTGCCTGGCCCTCGAGCACCGCATCCCGCGCCGTATCGTCCTCGTCGGTCTGAATATGCTTGTTGTCCTCGGCCACATTCTTCGCGATGCCTTCGGGCTCCGTGTTTTCCCAGTGCTTCAGGTCCACCTTCTGGTCCTGCAGCGCATGGGTCAACTCGTGCGCCATCACAGGCTTCTGCTCATCGATCGGAACCCAATCCAAAAGGTTCATTGTCTTGGTCTTGTTGTCGTAGAAGCCCGCAATCTGCTCGGTCAGCAGGCTCAGCAGAAACGGCCTCAGGTTAAAATCGCGATCCAGCAGGCCGAACTTCTTCAAAACCAGCTCGCTCTGCTCCATCTTCTTATTGCCCTTGTCTTCGTCGAAGCGCTTGCGCAGCTCCTTGTTCACCTCATCCCGCGAGATAAATACCTTCTTCACCGGATGCTCAATCGGCAACCCCGTGTCCTTGCTCGCGAACCGGAAAATCTCGTCTGCGTCCGCCAGCAGCTGATCTTCCTGCGCCTTGGTCAGCCGCTTCGTGTCTACGGTAATGTTGGTCTGTCCCGACTCCAAAACCGGCGGCGTGATGCCATCCTGTTTTGCAGCTTTCGGTGCGGCCGCCCCCGAACCCGGCATCCCGGGTGCCGTCGGCACCGGCTTTTCGGGCGAGGTCGCCTGCGCTCCCGCAACCTGGCACATCGCCCCTAGAAGCATCACGGTCGTCCATCTGCTAAACCCGAAAGCCATCCTCAATCCCGACCTCCAACCACCTCAACAGTGTACGCAGTTCCGGGATGCCAAAGTTGTCCCAAGATGGGTCAAACCGCGGGCCATTACTCCCCCAAAAGACCCAGACAAGATGCCTTTTCGCAAATCCTGCATCACCCCCACAGCCAAAAGAATCAAACAAATCCAGATGACAGCACAGCCCCACCCCCTTCATGCCGCTCTTCATCAGGCAGCTTTCACCACGCTCACCGACCGCGCCTTCCTCCGCGTCAGCGGCTCCGACGCCACTCGCTGGCTCAATGGCATGGCCACCAATGCCACGCAGAAACTCGCTCCGGGAGAGGGAAACTACAATTTCTTCCTCAACGCCCAAGGCCGTATCCAGGGAGACGGCTTCTTATACCGTGAGCCGGGACTGACCGCCGATTCCACCTATCTCCTCGCAACAGAAGCCGCGCAGATCTCGCCATTGCTTGCACACTTCGACAAATTCATCATCATGGATGACGTCGAGCTCACCCCCGCTCTCGAAGGCGAGTCCTCCCTGCTCCTCCTGGGCCCCGGCGCTCCTCAGCTCCTGGCCGCGCTCGACCTGCCCACCGTCGGCCCCAACTCCCTGCTTCCCGCGGCCACCCCCAACGGCCCGGTTCTTCTCTTCACCCAACAGCCCATGCGCTTTGAACTGCGAGCGCCCGCATCCACCCTGGCCGCCCTGCAGGAGCGCCTGGCGGCACAGCAGATCCCAGAACTCGCCACCGCAGACCTCCAACAGCTACGAATCCTCAAAGGCGAGCCCCTCTTCGGCACAGACATCCGCGACCGGGAACTCCCGCAGGAAACCAACCAGTCCCAGGCGCTGCACTTCAGCAAAGGCTGCTATCTCGGCCAGGAAATTGTCGAACGAATCCACTCCCGCGGTCAGGTAAATCGCCTGTTCACCCCGTTGCGCCTCCTGGGACAGCTGCCTGACCTCCCGGCAGTCCTTGAGGCAAACGGAAAGCCCGTCGGCGAGATCACCAGTGCCGCCCTGGTCAACCTACCCCCCGGTCCCGAACTCCTGGCCCTCGGGTACGTCCGCCGCGAGGCTCTCGCGCAGGGAGTCTCGAACTCGGAGGCAACCCTCACCTACCCGGGCGGCCAGGCCGCACCGCGCACCCTCGGCTAAGCTGGAAGCAGCATCGGGCCTCCATCGAAATCTGAAACGCACGCATCCAAGCTGCGAGAACCAACGCGCCGAGAGCGCCGACACTCGAGTCCGCGAAAGAGACACACATGCCAGACCAGCCCACATTCGTCGTAAATGATCGTCGCAAGTTCACTTCCGAAGGCGAGCTGCGCCAGGAAAACGCCTCTGCGGCCGCACCAGCCTCCACGCCTGCCCGCGCCCCTGCTCCTGAGAGCCCTGGCGGCCCTGCAGCAGCACCGCTCAGCTTTCCACAGGCCACGGCCACGCAAGCCCCGGAGCAAGACGCTCTCAACATCTCCACTCCAGCCCTCGAACAACTAGCCGACCTGCCGGAATCCGGCATCTTCGACCAGCAGCTTGAATCGCAGTCCTCGACAGCCTTACCCTCCTCTCCAGGCAAGTCTCAAAGCGAAACAGCCCTTCTCCCCGAGCAGGACGATCCACTCTATGACGGGGATGAACCTTTGCCCCCCGCGCCCACTGCCGAGGAGAACGAGCAGGCACTGCGAGCCTACGAGGCCACCGTTGACCGCCTCGACACCGCCATGCGCGCCGCCGACCCGGGTGGCGAACGCATGCCGCCGATGAGCTTCGAACGTCTCACCCAGTCCCTCTACACCCAGGCACTGATGCTGCTGGGCGGCGGCACCCAGCCCGGCGAACAGCCCCGCGTGGACATCCTGGGTGCCCGGCAAACCATTGACATGCTCGCCATCGTCGCCGAAAAAGCAAAGGGAAATCTTAATGCCAGTGAGGAAAAACTGATCGAATCAGCCCTCTTCGATCTCCGCATGGGCTTCCTCGAGATCACGCAGGCCCTAGCCCGCCAGGCAGCGCAACGTCAGCCTGCCGGCCCGGGATCAGGAATCTTCCCCGCCGGGGGCAGCTTCTCTGGCACCGGGGCCGGTCCACGGATCGTCCGCTAAGGCTAGCTCCCTACAATGCAGGCGATCCTCACATTTCTGGGCTCCGGCACCTCCATGGCGGTGCCAACACTGGGCTGCCAGTGCGCAGTTTGCACCGACGCGCGCCAGCCCGGTTCTCTCAACCGCCGCACGCGTCCCTCCATCCTGCTCTCTTACAACGAGCGCAACGTCCTCATCGACACCGGCCCGGACTTCCACGCCCAGGCCACACGCGAAGGACTCAATCGCGTAGACGCCGTGCTCTACACCCACGGTCACGCCGACCACGTCCTCGGCATGGATGACCTTCGCCCACTCTCCTTCGGCAAAGGAGCCGACCTTCCGCTCTACGCCGATAACAACACTGCCGACACCCTTGAGCGCATCTTCGAATACACCTTCCGCAAGGTGAATCGCTATGCGACCAGTGCCCGTGTCAGCATGAACCGCCTCTCGAGCGAACACGGCACAACCGTCGAACTTTTCGGCGCAACCTTTCAGCGCATTCCCGTCACCCACGGCCGCGACACCATCACCGGCTACCGGTTCGGTTGCGCCGCCTACCTCACGGACATGAATGAAATTCCGGACGAGAGCCTGCCCTTGCTCGAGGGACTCGACATCCTCATCCTCGACGCCTTGCGCCGCGAGCCCCACCCAAGCCACGCACACCTCGCCAAATCGGTCTCCCTGGTTGAAAAGCTCCGCCCCAAACGCGCCTTTTTCACCCACATCAGTCACGATCTCGAACACAAGGCCACCAACGCCTCCTTACCCAAACCCATGCAGCTCGCCTACGACGGCCAGCAACTGCAGTTTGAGATCTCCTAGGCCCGCATGAGGATCTCCGCCTGATGCAGACTGTTTACTCCCTCGCCGGCCTCGACATGGCAGCCACGCCCTCCGTGGTCACCATCGGCAACTTCGACGGTGTGCACTGTGGCCACCAGGCGGTGATTGCCGCGGTGATCGCCCGTGCCCGCGCCCTGAACGCTCGCTCGGTCGTGGTCACCTTCGAACCGCACCCCACGCACTTTCTTCTCAAGGACGCCCGCACCCCGCTGATCACGCCGTTACCGCGAAAGTTGGAGCTCCTC
>CAXTZL010000249.1:0-4560 GCA_964248555.1 uncultured Bryocella sp. | reverse complement strand
CGGCGATGCAGGCGGCGCTACCATGGGGCATGCCGCAGCGCGATCCCGTTCAGAACCCTGTAGAACCTGACCAAGACCAGCAAGGAGCCGGCGAGGCCATCGCCGTGGCTGCCTCCATTATGGCCCGGTTGCGCGGACCGGGGGGCTGCCCGTGGGACCAGGAGCAGACGTTTGACTCGATTAAGCGGCACACGCTGGAGGAGACCTACGAGGTCTTTGACGCGATCGAGCGGCGCGCCTGGCCGGAGTTGTGCGATGAATTGGGCGACCTGCTGCTGCAGGTGTTGTTTTATGCGCAGATGGCGGCCGAGGCGGGACATTTCACCCTGGAGGACGTCGCCGAGGCGTTAATCGGGAAGCTGATCCGGCGTCATCCGCATGTCTTTGGGGAGGCTGTTGCGGCGGACAGCGATGCGGTGCTGAGCCACTGGGAACAGATCAAACGGCAGGAAAAGCGGGACGCCGGGGAAGGCGGCCGGGCGACGATGGACAGCGTTCCGCGTACGATGCCGGCGGTGATGGAGGCGGCCAAGCTGGGCGGAAAGGCCGCCAAGGCGGGGTTTGACTGGCCGGAGGCGCAAGGACTCTTCGACAAGCTGGCGGAAGAAACCGTCGAGTTGCAGGCTGAGATCGTCCGCAACGACCGCGAGGCAATGGAAAGCGAGGTAGGCGACCTGCTGTTTACGGCGGTAAACCTGGCACGGCATTTGAAGGTCGATCCGGAGTCAGCGTTGCGGCGGACCAATGCCAAGTTTCGCAGCCGTTACGGAGAAATGGAGTTGCTGGCGGGCGGCGCGGAGGCATTTGAAGCGTTGCCGCTGGAGGACAAGGACGCGTTGTGGAGACGGGCCAAAGAGGGAGAGAGCGGGCGCTAGCGGGTGGGTACGGGGAGGGCCAAAAGGGTACGAACGGCATCCTGATAGGTGGGCAACGTGGGCTGGTGCTCGATGTCGAAGATGTTGAGTTCCACGTCCTGGTGGACGGTGTGGACCAGCACCTCGCGCAGGGTAATGTTTTCGACCAGGCGGGAATAGAGCCAGCGGCCATCGCCGATGTCCTTTTGCTCGAAGACGAGGGTGCCGCCTTCACTGACGCGGGCGAGGACGCCACCCCAGCCGAAGTTTACGGGATGGAGGATGTGGCCTTCGATGCGGGTGACGCAGTGGCTTGCGGCGTCGATCCAAATCCGGCCGGCGATGCCCGTCAGGGCCTCTGCCACCAGGGTGGGCGGCCGAAAAGCGGGGTCCGGCGTGAAATCGAGGACGATCTGGCGCGAAGGGGACGGGGTGCCGGTGCCCTGGGGCTGGCCTGGAACATAGCTCCAGAGCATGGCGCCGGGCATGGCGCGGATCAGTTCTTCGGCATAGCGGCGCGAGGAGCGGTCGCGCTGCTCGTGGCTGAGGAACTCACCTGGCGAGGCAAGGATACCTTCCAGGCGCTGACGCTCGGCGGAGTTTTCTTCGGCGCTCAGGGGTGCGGCATTACGGCCGATAAGCCGGGCCACGTTGCCCTGCTCGCTTTCGATGACCTCGCGGACGACGTCGCCGCGATGATCGACTTTATGGATGCGATACCGGAGGGGCAGCTTGTCCTCCTCGTCCAGGATCAGTTGCTGATTGGCGGCTGCGGCGTCTGCCCAGGTTCGGGGGGCGCCCATGGGAGAAAGCGGGGACGCCGCCGGGGTCTGGGCACACGCCAGGTCTCCGAGCAGCGGGGCTGCAAGGCTGGCCTGTCCGGTCACAAAGGCGGCCATCAACAGAAAGACCGGAGGGAGCGGGCTTGTGGGGTGCTGCCGTCGTTTCATGAGGATCGGTTTTAAAATGGCGCGCTGCCTTTCCATGCGGGATGGACGTATGAAGCGGTTGGATGGGTGGCGACCGGCGCATACCTCGTCTTTCACGAAAGTTGCGTGTCATGACACACACGGGCACGATACCGTGTCCAATTGGATCCCTGAGGCAGCTTTCGTTATGCCAGGCACCGTGCCTCGGGTCGCGAGTTTCGAGAGAACTTGCTAGGCTGTTGCCAAGAGCTCCTATGATTCCTCTGTTCAAACGAAACGGTGCGGCCGGTGAGGGGCATACCCTGGAGCGGACGCGGCATTCGCGCGGCTGGGCCGACGTGCTGCGATTCCTCAGCGAGGAGCCAACGCGCCCGCTGCGGGTGCTGGATTTTGGCGCGACCTCCCCGCATAACATCAACCTGCTGACGTCCCTCGGTCACAGTGTTTATATGGCCAACATCGTTGGGGAGGCACAAAAGCCGGATTGGCTGGTGTCTCCTGCTTCAGGTGGACGGCAGGAACCGACCCCGGCGTACGATTGTGAGCGTTTTGCGGCGGGTAACCTGGATTTTTCCGGGCGGGACTTTGACGTGATTCTGCTTTGGGACACGGCCGACTACCTGCCGACGCAGCTCGTTCCGGCGCTATTTGCGCGGGTACGGCAGGTGATGCGTCCGGGTGGGCGGCTGCTTGGATTTTTCCATGGCCGGATGGATGCCCCGGATAACGGGTATGCCCGCTATCAACTGACGAACACGGATGAATTACGATTGCTCGGCAGCGAGCCGCTGCCAGTGCGGCAAATTCTCAGCAACCGACAGATCGAAAAGTATCTCGAGGGCTTCGAAACGGTCCGATTCTTCCAAGGTGCCGACAACGTGCGCGAGGTGATCGCTACCCGCTGACAGCGTATGGTCGGCAGGAGGTTCGTCCAAGAAACGATGGATGTACTTGGGGCAGTAACTGTAAGTCGAAAGACGATTTATTACTTAAGGACATAGCGATGGACCACCCCGGCCTTCGCGGGGGCGGTCCATTCGGGCAATGGATGGACTTTTCGCTTGCGGGCCAGCTCGCGTTTTATTCCTTTGGAGATGTCTTGCGGCGATCAGCCCAGCGGCGCTGCATGGCTTCCTGGATGCGCTTGCGTCCTTCAGGGCTGAGATTGCGCTTTCGTTTTCGCGGGGTGGCGGCGGCTTCCGCCGCGGCAGTGGCGATTGCCTTGGGGCGGCCACGGCGGGGCGTGGGAATGGGGCTGTCGCCGTCCAGGGCGGCTACGGCCTGACGGGCCTGTTGAAGGCGCGCGATTTCTGAGTCAATGGCAGAAAGTATTTGACTTACATCCATGTAACTTCCTCTTTTCCTGCTAGTTCTGCTAAGTGCCGCTGTGAAATACTGCGCCGGCTACCGTAACTTTACGTGCGGCTTCAGCCGCTTGCAAGGGATTACCCGCGGTTCTCTGTTCTTTTCAGATGAAAGTATGTTTGAAGACGCCTGGCTGAAGAAAGCGAATTCGGAGCAAAGTTAGTTTCTCGATAGCTCTTACCGGATCCCTTTGTCGTTTGCGGGATCGGTTCTGTTTCATCCTCGGTCCTTGGCTTCGCCTGGCGATCAAGAATGGGGCCTCAGACGTGAGTCACGCGAGTGCTAGACTCGAGCCGATGCGACCGGTTTCAGCGCGGCTTCCCGGCCTGGTGCTTCTTTCAGCGCTGCTGCAGTTAGTTCCTTTTCCCCTTGCCGGTCCGGTACCCGAGGTACGGCGGCTTGTTAGTTGGGTTTGTCTGGTTCCGCTTCTTTATTGTCTGGCTGCGCCGGACAGGGGACAGCCGCTCAGTCCGTGGAAAAGCACGGTACTGGCCTACCTCTGCGGTGTGGTTTGGTTTGGCGGCAACTGCTACTGGATCTACCAGACGATGAACCTCTACGGCGGTCTGCCCGGTGCGGTGTCTCTGGGAATTCTGATCCTGTTCTCGCTTTATCTGGGTTTGTACTTTGCCCTGTTCGGCTTCTGTTTTGCGCTGCTGCGAAGAGCTCATGGGAGAGGGATCGCCCTTTGTCTTTCTCCTCTGCTTTGGGTGGCGGTGGAATTGGCGCGTGATCGCATCACGGGGTTTCCGTGGGACCTGCTAGGTTATACGCAGATCGATAACTCCTTCCTGCGCCCCCTGGCGCCGTGGGCCGGAGTTATGGGGTTGTCGCTCGTCGTAGCCTGTGGAAATGTTGTCTGGTTCTGGCAGCCTAGGCTCGGTGGAGTAAGACGGCACTGGATCGGACCGGTCTGCGGACTGCTGCTGGTGGCAGCGAGTTATCTCGGGATGCGATACCAGCCCACTTTCAGCGCGGGCGATGCGCGGGCGATTCTGCTGCAGGATAACCTGCGTGTGGGCGCGGAGGCAGGGCCGCCGGAGGGGCAAGCGGCCCTGCTCCAGAGCTTCACGCGGGACACGCTGCGAGCCATTCCGCGGAGTCCCCATACTCCTGCGATCCCTGCCGACCCAGGAGGAGTCACCTCGCAAGCGGCCCCGCAGCTAGTGGTGTGGCCGGAGGCTCCGACGCCGTTTGCCAGTGCCGATCCTGCGTTCCAGGCGGCGATGGCGGAACTCGCGCGCGAAACACGGGCCCCGGTCGTGGTGGATGCCGTGGGGCAGGGAGATCGGCCGAATGCGGAGGGACGTTACGACGAGTTTGTTTCGGCCAGCTTCTTTTTACCCGACGGAACGTATGCCGGACGGTACGACAAGATGCACCTTGTGCCTTTTGGGGAGTACACGCCGTAT
>CAXTZL010000248.1:0-4593 GCA_964248555.1 uncultured Bryocella sp. | reverse complement strand
GTTGGCGCGGCGGTGTTTGTGGGCGGCGCAGCGGAAACGACTTCGGGCATGCCAGTTGGATGTCTGAAGACGACTTGCGACGCCTTCAACCCGCCTCAGCGATTGGCGATGCTGATACGAAAGGGCAGTTTGGCCGCCTCCGCAGGCTCCTGCACGAAGTTTTCGGAGGTCTTTGCGGATCGTAGCCGCGCCAGAGCCGGAGCATTTTTCGGCTAACTCGGCACTACCTTCGTTGCCGGTGTGGGGTCCGGTGCCGAAGCTGAAGTGGATGTCATAGCCCTTGAGCTTGCCGCAGGCCTGAACGAAGTTTTAGGTTCAGGTGGTCGAGGACGTTTAGGGCAGGATGGCTGCTTTTGCGGTCAAGATAACCCTTGCCGTCCTGAAAGACCATGATGGCCGCGGGCTTTGCCGAGTCGTACTGCGCCGGAGCGTAGACCGAGTAGTCGCTTACCGTGCCGTCGTAGATTCGGCTGTGCAGGGTCAGCCTGGCGGTGAGATGACCCGTGGCTACCCCAGCCTGCAGTTGGGCAACGGGCGGTGGGGGCGGTGGGGGCGGTAGCGGGGATGCTGGACCGGAGTTGGAGCCGCCAGTCTGTGATGTCGGCACAGGGGCAGTGTGAACGCGAGTGGCTTCTGCCTGGAGGGCGGCCGGAGCGAGAACGAAAAGGAGAGCCAGTTCCGAAGCGCGCCTCGCGAGAGTTTTTCCTGCGACATGCCTTCAAGGACATTCCCTGCAAGTGTCGCCAGATAGGCAGAAGAGGGGTAGCATCTCGCCGCTACCCCCTCCGGAACTTTTCGCGTGCTTAGTTTGCTACGGCGGGAACGAAGCCGTCACAACCCGAAATCGCGGTGACCTTCAGATGAAGACCGGCGTGCTTGGGGTGGCCACAATCATCTAGCATCTTCAGATCGGCAGCCTTGCTGGTGAGAATGCTGACCAGCGCATCCGTCTTGTGGTTCTCGCCAAAATGACCGCAAAGACCGCACTGACCGTTGTGAATGGACTCCATATGAAACCTCCCTCTTACCCTTCTGTAGAGCAATTTTGGCCGATCGCCGTTGCCTGCCAAGGTCAAGGTAATTACCACATTTTGCGCTTGTAACCACGACAAACCGGTCCCTAGCGCCATTTATGGCTATTCTGTAGATATGCGTCCTGCCGCGCTGGGGTAAGGTGGGTGGATTCGAGGGAGATACTTTGGCGTCTGTTGAAGCAAACCAGATGCTCGCGGTGGCCGCGGCCGCGTGCGACGATAAGAAGGGCGAAGATATTCGCATTCTGGCGCTGGATCCGGCTGAGAGTGGGCTGAGTGACTACTTTTTGATCTGCACGGGAACCAACGACCGGCAGACGGTGGCGATCACCGATGAGATCGAAATCCGACTGAAGCAGCAGTTTGGCGCGTATCCGAATGCAGTGGAGGGACGGCGTCAGGGTGAGTGGGTGCTTATGGATTACGTGGACTTTATTGTTCATGTTTTTCTACCGGAGAAGCGCGCGTTTTACGGGCTCGAGCGATTGCGGCCTTCAGCCACGACGTTGAGCGTTGCCGAGCTAAATGCCGAGATTAAGAGTGCCATTCGTGCGGAGCGTTCCTCGAAGGCAGCATCAAGGACCGCGAAAGCTGACGAAACCGACGAGCAGGCGAGCCCAGGCGGCAAGGCAGCGTCAGGCCGTGATGCTAGGAGGGCGGAACTGCCAGCGTCCGAGGCGAAGACGACGGGAGCCAGAGGGTCTGACGTAGAAATCGATTTGCCCAAGTCTGTGGCTTCCCTGCACAAGACTTCGGTCAAGAAGTCGGCGGCGCGGAAGAAGGCCCCGGCCAAGGCACCAAGCCCGCGTGCGCTCGCCGCAGGTGTTGCCGGAGTGAAGCAGCGGGCAGCAGCGGCTCCGTCCAAAACGTCCTCAGTGAAAAAGGCGGCGGCGAAGAAGCGTTCTCGCAAGGCCGACTAACTGCCAGCCTCGCCCATGCATCTGCAGATTGCTTACGTTAGCCCGCGCCGGGAGTTGAAGTCCGGGGGTGTTCGCATGCTGCTCGACGAGTACCTGCGACGATGTCAACGATTTGCTCCTGTGGCTTTGGAAGCCCATCGTAGCGAGGCTGCGATGCTGGAATCGCTGGCGCGCCGGACAGGGCGCGGTGCGCCGCATGTGATTTTGCTGGACAGCCGGGGGCGCTCCATGACCTCGCCCGAGGTCGCCGGCTACCTGGGGCAGCAGCGTGATGCAGGCACCCAGGAAACCGTGTTGGCTATCGGGCCGCCGGATGGCTGGTCGACGGCGTCGCGCGCAGGAGCACGCCTGCAGCTTTCGCTAGGCGCCATCACGCTACCACATGAGCTTGCCCTGGTGGTGCTGGCAGAGCAGGTCTACCGTGCCCTGACAATTCTTGCCGGGCATCCCTACCATGGAGGACACGAGTAATCTCCTTCTGGCGATTGTGTGAAGTTCTCGCGGCAATTTAAGCCGAAGTCCGTTAGGCCTAAGCCTGAGGAAAGGATGACAGATCTTCCCGCTGTTCTGTTTTCTCTGGGCGGCTTCCTAGCGGTGCTGCCATTTGCGCGCATGCCTCTATGATTGCCGCAAGATGTACAAGGAGGACAGCTTAATAAAGTGCTTCTGGATTGCTATGCCGCTTGGCAGAAGCATGAAAGGCAGGAGATGCTGGGCGGCAGGTTGTCGTTGGAGCAAAGCGTAAGCAGGAGTCTTAACTCGCAGCCACGTTCGGGCAAGTTTGCGCTAGGACTGCAGGACCGTCTACTTTCGATCGCACTTAAGGAGAACCGAAAGGAGGGGAGCTTACGCTCTCCTCCTTTCGGCTTGACGTTGAAAATGGAACTTTGTTGCGCTTTAGAAAGTAAGTTGCAGCTGGAACTCCGTTGTGCGTGGAGCGCCTTGGTCATAGGTGCCAGACTGCCGCACAACACGGACGTTATTGTAGGTCTGGAAGTCGCTAGGCCCATTCAAGCTGCCGCTTCCGGATTGCCCGAGGTCGCCGCCGAAGGGAGCGACGGCCGGATTTCCTGAGCTGCCGCCGAAGTTGGAGAAGTTACCCACGTTGTAAAAGGCGATGCGTGGTGTGAGCATTGCCGACTCGCCAAGCATGTGCGCATACTTCGCGAAGCGGATTGGGTAAGAGAAGGTCAGATCGATCTGCCGAAAATCCGGGTTGTAGGGTGCGTTGCCGGTGAAGCCGACGGGAAGGCGCTGCACCGTAGCGCCGAGAGCTACGAGTTGCGCCTGCGAGAGTAAGCCGGCGCTGATCAGGGCCTGACCGGCGGGTGTGATGGTGCCGGCAGTGGTTGCGTTGAAATTGCTAATGTATGAACCAAGCGTAGTTGGCTTGATGCGATGCATGTAATCGCCGGGAAGTGTACCTGGTGCCAGATCTCCGGTCGTGCCGTCGCCATCCAGATCGGAGCGGAAGATATTGGCGGTGGGGCTTGCTGTTGCGTCGAGCGTGAGCGTTTGTGGCAGAGCCGAGTAGAAGTGGCCGATGATCCCGACCTCAGGACCGTACTTGATCAGAAACGAGCCACCGAGAGACACCTGGTGCTTGCGATCCAACTGCGAACGCCCAATGTATTCCGTTGGGTTGTCGTTGCTGTAGGACGGATTGCTAAAGAACTGGTCACTAGTGGTGTTGTTTGAGGTGGAAACAATCCGGGACAGGTTATAGGAAATCTGAAGGTCTGAACGTTCGATACCAGGAACTGGGCGTGCCTTCTGCTCATGGTAGACGACCTGAAATGCATCGTAGCCCGAACGTCCCACGGGGAGGATAAAGGCGCCGCTGCCGAGAAGCGGGTTCTGGCCCTGGAAGGCGGCACCAGTGTTCACCGTATAGCCCGCCGCTGCAGGAGCATACTCGCCCTGGTAGGTGTTCGCAGAATCGAGACCATTGCCGGCGAAGGTATCGATCGTAGCGCCATTAACAATGGCGCAGTTGATGGAAGCGGCAGAGGTGCCCTGCGGGCACTGTTTATACGTAGCGACCGTGTTTGCGATGGCGTTCAGCGCCGCCGTTTTGTTCAGGTAGCGGGCGGCACCCACGTGGTTCACATCAACCAATTGCCCGATCTTTAGCGTACTGTTGTGCACATAGTCCACAGAAAGCACGGCACCCTTGTATAGTTCGCGCTGCAAACCGAAGTTCCACTGCTCGGAGTACGGCGTACGGTACGGGGCGCCGTAGAGCCCGCTGGCGTCGAGCGTTTCTCCTATGAATCCGCTGTTGGGAGCATCCGGGTGACTCGCGGTAGTGGCCTGGAAATTTTGCGACAGCGCCAGAATGTAGGGCGCCGCCGCTTTCACGGGCATGGCGCAGATCTGAGGGATGGTCAAAGTGAGACCACCGACGGTCGCTCCTGTGATCTGGCTTCCATCGGCGTTGGCGAAACTGTTCACACCACAGATGTTGTTGCCACCCGCCGCTTCCGCGAAGAAGGGACCCGAGGCGAGCAAAGACGCTCGCGCGTTGGTGGTGTTGTTGAAGACGTCACCCTCGTAGAAGATGCCGAAGCCCGCACGGAATACTGTTTTGTGGTCTCCCGGCGCATAAGCAAAGCCGGCCTGCGGGCCAAAGTTGCCGT
>CAXTZL010000247.1:0-4600 GCA_964248555.1 uncultured Bryocella sp. | reverse complement strand
AGACGGCTCACATCGTGACGCCGAAGCCCGTGGAGGAGACACCGAAGACGACCACCATCGTTTCGTAGCGAAGTTGACGGGCGAGGCAGCGTGTCGGGTTTTCCGACTGACTGGGTTCCATCATGGGCAAAAAGATCGTTCTCTGAAATTGGGGTTCGACCGGGGGCAAATTGAAGCTGAAGTCAGATTACCTGGTGAAACCCGGGGCTGAGGTGCGCCTTTCGCACCTCTCGACAGACTCCAGGGGAGGTCTGGGCGACCACAAGGCAGCCGAGCCCATTCTGAAGAAGCACCGCCATGAGCTGGCCGGGTTGCAGGAGCTTTTATATGCCTCGGACAGCAAGGCGCTGCTGATTGTGTTGCAGGGGATGGATACCGCCGGCAAGGACGGGACGATCCGGCACATTTTTGAGGGAATCAACCCGCAGGGCTGCCAGGTTGCCTCCTTCAAGGTTCCAACGCCGTTGGAGCTGCGGCATGATTTTCTTTGGCGATGCCATCTCGAGGTGCCGCCCCGGGGCATGATCGGAATCTTTAACCGGTCGCATTATGAGGATGTGCTTTCACCGCGAGTGCACGGGAAACTCAGCGCAAAACAGGTGCGAAAGCACATGGACGATATCAATGCGTGGGAGAAGACCCTTACGGATAACGATGTCGTGATCCTGAAGTTCTTTCTGCACATCTCGCGGGAGGAGCAAACCAAGCGACTGCAGGCGCGCATCGACGCCCCGGACAAGCATTGGAAGATTTCGCCGGCAGACTTTGCGGAGCGTCAGTACTGGGACGCCTACATGGAGGCGTATGAGGACATCCTGGAGCGCACCAGCCAGAAACATGCACCATGGTTTGCCATTCCCTCCGATCACAAGTGGTTCCGCGATGTGGCGATCTCCGGTCTGTTGGTCGAGGCGCTGAAGGGTCTCAAGCTGCACTACCCGGCGGCGAGTTTTGACCCCAGTGCTCTGAAGTTGAACAGGGAGTCCGCTGCAGAGGCAGCAGCCCAGGCAGCCGCGCTGGAGCAGGCGTCCCATGAGGCCCCACGGCGGCCTTCCGCCCGTGCAAAGAAAGCTGAATTGTCGGCGAAAGCGGATTGAGGCGCCGGGTCTGTTAGGTTGGACGGACCCGCTTCAGAGGGTGACCAGGACTACGGCCACCATCGCCACGGCCATGCCAAAAAGCTGCTGGCGTGCGGGTCGCTCATGCAGCATCCAGGCGGCGAGAAGGATGGTCGACGCGGGGTAGAGGGAAGCCAGAACGGCTGCGGCGTCCAAACGCCCCTGTCGCGTGGCGGCAATGAAAAAGAGATTGCCTCCCGTGTCCAGCAACGCCACGCCGATTGCCCATAGCCAGGCCTGACCGCTGAGCCAGAACGTTTTTTTGGCTGATTCCCGCGCTGCCGGGTTACTGGGCACCTTGGCTTCGACATCCTGGAGAGCAGGTGCTTTGGCGGCGGGTGCGCTTCCTAACGTGAGGAGCAGCAGGGTGCAGGTGACCAGGCTGCCCACGCGGGCCATGGCCGTAGGCTCCAGCACGCCAGCGGGGTTAGCCAGCCGGAGTGCGACAAAGTAGAAGCCAAAGCCGAAGCCTCCGATGATGGCGAGGCCGAGTGTCTGGCGATCTGCCGGTTCGGACGCCGGCGTGGCGGCAATGAGCCAGATCGCGATTGCCGCGATGCCGAAGCCGACGATCCGGATCGGTCCCGGAGTGCCATCGAGAACGGATGAGACGATGGCGGGCACGGCGGCGGCGAGCAATCCGCTGACGGCCGCCGCGGCGCCCATCTCTCCGCGGGAGAGCGCGATGTAAAAGGCAACCAGACCAAGCGCTCCCGACACGCCGGCGCCCAGTCCCCAAAGCAGAGGCGTTTCCGCAGGCCAACCTGCGTGGGTCAGGGCGATGCAGAGAAGCAGCGCGAGAAGGCTGAGGGAGTGAGCGGCTACGATCAGCCGGAGGGCCCCGCGCAGGGTTCCGCCGATCGCTTTTACGCCCATGCCGCCCGAAAAGTCACCGCCGCCCCATAGAACCGCGGCAGCCAGGGCCAGACCGGCGCTGCCGGCACTTGGTGCAAGTGTCACGGCGGTGGATTAGGGACGGGCGGCGGGGGTATCGCCTGCGGGAGCCGCCGTCGAGGCTGTGGAATGGACCGTGGAGCCTGTGGCCATGCTCGCCGAGGGCCAGTAGCCCGGTTTCGCAATCACGTCCAAGTTCGGCCGCAGGACGCGGACGTCCACGGTGCGGTACTTATCGTCCAGGAATGACTCTTTGCTGTAGTAGCCCACGATGTACTGGGTACGGACCTGCTCGGCGAGCTTTGCAAAGTTGTTCTGGATGGACTGCGGACGGAACTCAGGGTCGCACTCGCCGCCTGTGGCAGTGGTGTAGCGGGGGAGGACGTCGTCGCGCATGGTGAGCGGCAGGTGGATGCGATCCAGGAAGCCCGACCCCGGGATGGCGGAGTCTCCGACCAGGGTCGCGTAGACGCTGATCTGATTGGTCAGCAGGTAGCGGATGACCTCTTTCTCCTTGGCCTGCGAGCCGTATTCTTTGCCGTCCGAGATGACATAGACCACGCGGCGGCGACCTTTACCGGCCTTCGCGACAGTCTGGGCGGCCTCGAGGATGGCATCGTTCAGGGTGTGGTACTCGCGGGGTGCCGTTTGGCCCTGCTGCAGGGTCAGATTATTGTTGCCATTGGTGTTTGGATCAACAGCCAGGTTGTTCTTTACTGTCGTGTTGCCCAGCGGACCCCCAAGCGGCATCAAGGGATCGCGACCCTGGCCGCGCGAACGCTCCAGGGCGTAGGTGACGCGTACCGACTGTGCGCCGCTGAAGCCGGTCTGCTCTTTCACACCGTTGTTATAGGTGAAGATCGCCACTTCGTCGTACTTGGTAAAGGCTCCCTGCAAAGCGCTCAATGAGGCGTTGATTTTACCCATGGTGTCGAACGTGACGCTTTGATCGATCACGATGGCGGCGGATAAAGGCAGGGGATCGACCGTAAAGAGCCGGATCTGTTGCCGGAGATTGTTTTCATACACCTGGATATCCCGCCAGCTGAGGCCTGGAACCAGGGCATGCCGCGAATCCTTCACGGTGAAGGGAACTTCGACGAAGTTTACCGGGATCACAATGTCCGAGCGATGCGCAACGGGTGGGGCACCGGTCTGCGCATCGGGATCCGGGATAGAGGGTGCGGACTCTGGGCCTGTGGGTTCTGAAGGAAGATTCGTTGCAGGAACGACTCCACCGTTGTCCGCTGCCGCGGCGTCCGGCTGGGCTACCGGTGCGCTGGGCAAAGCGGCACCGGGCGTGGCGGGCGCTGTTGGCGTAATGGTGTTCAGCCGGGGCAGAGTCTGCGGTTTTGGGGCGTCGGGCACGCTACCGGGGGTGGACTGCGCCCATGCCGCGCCGGAGCCCACCAGCCCCAGACCGAGTAAACCTGTACCAAATGCCCTTTTAACCGACCGCATACCGTTCATCTCCCTGCCTGCGCGACGCCCACGGGCTGCACACCTTTCAAGATTACCAGTGGCGGTGAGCGAGGTCGCTACCCACTCAGACGCATGGCTTCCCACGTTCGTTGTGCGCAGGGGAACACGGGGTACGGCCCTTAAGGGAGACGGTCTCCGGCGTCATCCGAAGTTCCTTCTTTGACGTCTAATCGCTTATGCGTACCGCTGCATTTTGTCTGGTCTCTTCGCTTGCTGCTGTTCTGCTCGGGCCCCTGAGCCTCCTGCACGCGCAGGAAGCTCCCTCGCCGGACGGCCCACCCCCGATGAGTAAGGCACCGGCACAGGTGCCGCGCGACCTCCACGCTGGGCAGACCCTGAAGGTGAACGTAAATCTGGTGGACGTTTATTTTTCCGTGCGCGACAAGAACGGTTTTGTAACGGGTCTGACCAAGGACTCCTGCCAGGTGGCGGAAGACCACACACCGCAGACGATCAAAAATCTTACGGCGGAGAAGAATTTGCCTCTCACGATAGGAATCCTGCTCGATACCAGCGGCAGCCAGCAGAACGTGCTGCCCCTGGAACAGGATTCCGGCTCGCGGTTTCTGCGCGAGGTGCTGACCCCAAAGGATGAGGCCTTTCTGATCTCCTTTGACGTGAATGTCGACCTTCTGGCCGATTACACCAACTCTGCTGGGGAACTGAAGCGGGCGATGGACAAGGCGTCCATTAACACGGCGAGTTCTTCAGGTGGCGTTCCGGGCATTGGTGGTGGACCTTTTCCGACCTCGAACCCGCGCGGCACATTGCTTTATGACGCCGTGTACCTGGCGGCGCATGACAAGCTGCAGGCCCAGACGGGTCGCAAGGTGATTGTGATGCTCACCGATGGGGGCGATCAGGGCTCGCAGGAGACTCTGAAGACGGCCGCCGAGGCCGCGCAGAAGGCCAACACGATCATCTACGTCATCCTGATTGCGGATCGGGGCTTCTATGGCGGTGCCGGCATCCTGTACTCCGGCGACAGCCAGATGCGGCAGCTGGCGGAGCAGACCGGCGGACGGGTGATCGATGTGGGCAACAACGGACGCCGTCTGGAAGATGCCTTTGGCCAGATTCAGGACGAACTGCGTACACAATACCTG
>CAXTZL010000246.1:0-4614 GCA_964248555.1 uncultured Bryocella sp. | reverse complement strand
CGTTGCCGCGAACGACGCGGGCGAGGCCACAGATCTGCTCGCTGGTGATGGGATTTCGCTTATGCGGCATGGCGCTGGAACCTTTTTGTTTCGGCGAGAAGAACTCTTCGGCCTCGCGGACTTCGGTGCGCTGCAGGTGGCGGACTTCCGTGGCGATTTTATCCAGCGTGGAGCAGAGGACGGCGAGTGTGGTGATGTAGGCGGCATGGCGGTCGCGCTGCAGGATCTGCGTGGAGACGGCGGCGGCTCGGAGGCCGAGACCGTTGAGGATTGCGGCTTCATGCTCCGGCTTGAGGTGTCCGAAACTGCCGACGGCGCCCGAGATCTTGCCCACGCGAAGGTCCTCGGCGGCGGCTTCGAAGCGGCGCAGGTTGCGGCCCATTTCGGAGTACCAGAGCAGGAGCTTCATGCCGAAGGTGGTGGGTTCGGCGTGGATGCCGTGGGTGCGGCCGATGGCGGGGGTGTGCTGAAACTCGACGGCGCGGCGCTTGAGTATGTCGCGGAAGCGCAGGATGCCGGCGCGGATGATGGCCGAGGCCTCGGTGAGTGCGAGGGCCTGCGCCGTATCGACAACGTCGGTGGAGGTGAGGCCGTAGTGCAGCCAGCGGGCGTCGTTTCCGCCGGCGGCGTTGACCGATTCAGCGACGGCCGTGGTGAAGGCGAGGACGTCGTGGCGGAGATCGCGCTCGAGTTCCTCGATGCGCTCGATGCGGAAGCTGGCGCGGCGGCCGATGGCTTCGGCGGCGGTAGCGGGAACGATTCCGGCAGCGGCGAGAGCGTTTGTGGCGGCGATTTCAACGCGTAGCCAGCGTTCAAATTTTTTCTGGTCAGTCCAGAGAGCGGCCATTTCGGGCCGGGAATAACGGGCAATCACGTAGAAAATCCTCCGGTGCAGCTCGCAGAGATGGGCTAAGACTTGCCCTCTTCTCCGCATCCCTTCATCATAGGTCGTACAACGTAGAGCTTCACGTTCAGGCAATGCTGCAAGATGCAGTCGGGGCAAGGAGCCTTTGCTGCCAGCGGTGCACGATTTTCTGTTTGGGGGCAATGTGAACGATCAGGGTGCGACAGCCGTGGAACGAACAAGACTGGATCGCCTGGCGGAGTTCCGCTATCAGCTTCGGCGATTTCTCAGCTTCAGTGAAACGGAGGCGGAGCGGTTTGAGATTGCCGCGCAGCAGTATCAGCTGATGCAGGTCATTGGTGCCTTGCCCGCCGGGGAGTCGGCGACGATCAGCTTTTTGGCGGAGCGCATGGTGCTCCGCCATAACAGCACCGTGGAACTGGTGGATCGTGCGGAACGGGCGGGGCTTGTGCGCCGTGTCTCCGATGAACGGGATCTGCGCCGTTCCCTGGTTGTGCTAACAACACGAGGGGACGATCTTTTGAATCGTATGGTGGAGGCACACCTGCTCCAGTTGGAGGGCGAAACCGGGGAACAGCTGATGCGGACCCTGGCAGAGGTCCGTTTTTCTGCATCCCCGCAGGGCTGAAATGGAAGAACGAGGCGGGCTCGCTATCCGGGTTTTTATCCGGGCTGCTCCACGCCAAGTAGAAGGCTCATCTCCTCATACAGGAAGCCACGGCCCGGTTTGTAGGGCTGTACCCATTTGCCATCAAGAACGAACTGGGGGATGGCCCGTTTGCCGGTGTGGGCGATGACTTCATCGGCTGCTCCCGGTGTGCGCTCGATGTCGACTTCGCGGAAGGCGATGGCGTGCTGATTCAGAAAGCGCTTTGCTTCGCGGCAATCGCGGCACCAATCGGCGGTGTAAACAAGGAGTTCCATTCGGAGAGTCTTTCATAAGCGGGGTGTGGTAAGGGAGAAGAGCCGTGAGCAGGAGATTCGATTTTTACTGCTCGTGGTAGTTGCGCATGAGCCCGCCATCGATGCAATAGGTGGAGCCGGTGACGTAAGCGGCTTCGTCCGAGACGAGAAAGGCGACGAGACCGGCTACCTCTTCCGCGGTGCCCATGCGCCCGAGCGGAATGTTGCGCAGCAGTGGATCGAGCTTGGCCTGGTTGTCGAGCAGGCCCTTGTTGATCGGCGTGATGATGGCGCCGGGTGCGACGTTGTTGACGGTGATGCCAAGGGGCCCGAGTTCAACGGCGAGATCGCGCATCAGCATGCGTATGCCGCCTTTTGCAGCGCAGTAGCTGGCGAAATGAGGAAACACCATGTCCTCGTGGACCGAGGAGATATTCACAACCCGGCCCGGTTTTTTGGCGTCCCTGAGCTGCCTGACGAAGGCCTGGGTGATGAAGAACGCGCCTTTGAGGTTGAGGTTCAGGACCGTGTCGTAGTCGGCTTCGGTGGCGTCCCAGAAGTCGGCACCCTTTTCCACGCCCGCGTTGTTGACGAGGATGTCGCAGCCGCCGAGTTGATCCGTTGCAGCCTTGATGAGTGCCTGGCCGCCTGCCACGGTGGAGACGTCGGACTGCACGATGATGGATTTCGCTCCGCCTTGGGCGGCGATCTGCTTTTGTGTGTCCTCCGCGCCCTCCGGATGGGAGTGGTAGTCGATGACCACGGAAGCGCCTTCTGCGCCGAGACGCACGGCGATTGCCTGGCCAATGCCCGAGGAAGACCCCGTGACTACCGCGACCTTGCCGTCAAACCGACCTGCCATCTCGCCCTCCTGCCAGCTGTTGGGGTCCTGCTACGTCCTGTGATGCAGCCGAAGGGAAACTCGACGGCTTTTCTGCGGCTTCGATGGCTGCCCGGGCCCGCCGGTCGGCCTGTTCGGAGCGGCGGCGCCGGAAAAAAGTGCTCAGGAGGGCAGCGCACTCGGTGTTCAGCACACCTTCCACGACCTCGATGCGGTGGTTCAGCGAGGGGTGGTTCGTTATCTCCAGAACGGAGCCGCAGGCGCCAGCCTTCGGGTCGCGCGTGGCGAAAACCAGCCGCGCGACCCGGGCGTGGAGCAGGGCACCGGCACACATGGCGCATGGCTCCAGGGTGCAGACCAGCGTGCAGCCGGGCAGGCGGTAGTTTCCCAGGGCGAGGCCGGCTTCGCGCAGGGCGACGACTTCGGCGTGGGCCGTGGGGTCACTGGAGCGCAGGACGCGATTGTGGCCGCGGCCCACGATTTCGCCCGCGGGCGACAGGACGACGGCGCCGACAGGAACCTCCCCTGCGGCTTCGGCGAGCATGGCCTCCGCGAGGGCGAGGCGCATCCAGGTTTTCAAGGCGGCGACGTCGTCGGGGGGGCTCATGGGTGGAGTGTAGCCGAGGTGTGGCCCGGCCCCGGCTTGGAAACGTTCTGCGCGGTTTGCGCTGAAGGGTTTACGTGCCCCGCACCTGCGGCTGGGCGGCGGGGCCGAAAAAGCGTTCGATCTGGCCTGCGAGTCCGGTCAGTCCGGGCCGGCGCTCGGCGAGATCGGCGGCGGAGAGCTTGAAGCTGCGCTCCCAGATTTCTTCGAGGAGGGGCAGCAGGCGCGCGGTGACCAGATCGGCAGTGGGGAAGTTCCTGATGTGGGCGAAGAGTTCGTCGGCTTCGGTTTCGTACTCATCGGCATGGGCACCGCCGGCGATGAAGCCGTCCACGTCGGCAGTGGCGACGAGTTCCTGAAGGGAGGCGCGATCCGGTGGGGGCGGCCAGGGTTTGCTGCTGAGGTCTGTGCTCATGTTGAGCGTAAGTTTACGCGGGCTCCTGCTGCGTCATGCAATGCAGCGCACCGAGACCCCAGATGAAGTCGGTGCAGTGAATGCCGGTGACCGTGCGGCCGGGAAAACATTCGGCAATTGTATTCAGCGCGACGCGATCGTTTGGATCGTTGAAGGTAGGCACGAGAACGAGCCCGTTGCAGATGTAGAAGTTCGCATAGCTGGCGGGCAGGCGTTGGCCCTCAAAAAGGACGGGCGCGGGCATGGGCAGGGTCTTGATCTCGAAGGGCTGGCCAGCGAGGTTGCGGGCAGTGTGCAGGCGCTCGAGGTTTTCGGCGAGAGGAAGATGGTTTTCGTCCGCCGTGTTGGGTTCGATCGCTGTCAGGATGGTGTTTTCCCCGACGAAGCGGGTGATGTCGTCGACGTGACCATGGGTATCGTCGCCCGCGCAGCCACGGTTCAGCCAAAGCACCTGCTCGATGCCGAGGTATTCACGGAAGGCGGCCTCCAGTCGGTCTTTGCTGATCCCCGGGTTGCGTTGTTGCACTTCAGAGAGCAGACATTCTTCGGTGGTGAGCAGGATGCCTGCGCCATTGGTATCAATGCTGCCACCTTCGAGAACGAGGTGGTGGATGGCGCCATCGGGAAGCATTATCGAAGGTTCCGTGCGGGGGAGGGCAAAGAGTTCAGCTACGTGGCCGGGGATCAGGTTGTCGTTGTGCCAGTTGCTGTACTTGGCCCAGGCGTTGAAGTGCCAGTCGGTGATGGCGAGATGTCCGGAGTCGCCCTGGTCTTTTACGAAGATAGGGCCGGAATCGCGCAGCCAGATGCGGTCGGTGCGCCAGTGGTGGAAGTGCAGGCGGGCCAGGTTTGCACCCCCACGCCGCAGCATTCCCGTGGCGCGGGTTTCGGCAGGGAGATCGTTGACAAGAATGTGGACATCTTCTGCCAGCGAAAGCCAGCGGACGATTTCACAGTAGACCCACGGAATGGGCTGAAATTTTCCG
>CAXTZL010000245.1:0-4620 GCA_964248555.1 uncultured Bryocella sp. | reverse complement strand
ACGACGCCGGAGCCGCCGTAGGTGGGGTAGCAGGTGATGCCGATCTTCATGCGGGGGGCTCGTGGGTGAGGCGGTTGGTGGATTGTTCGTTTTTGTTCTTAGCGGGCGTGTTGGAGGCTGCCGTAATGGATGAGTCGGGGGGCGGGGGGATGCGATGAAAATTTTGTGGGAGCGAATGTGGAAAGCAGGGCCTGGCGTTCGATTTCGCGTGTCTGGCGAAGGCGGGTGGTGACGGCGTCGAGGTCACGGTCGTTGTAGCCGGGGTGGCAGACGAGTTCCCAGGTGCCTTCGGGCATGGCGGCAAGGATTTTGTGCAGTGCGGGCTCGTTGAGGTGTCCGGTGGCGGAGATGCCGACGGTGCCGTCCGTGGTGTGGACGGCGCCGCTGCGGATAGCAGGCTGCGCCATGAAGCTGCGGCGCAGAAATCCGGTGGTGAAGACGCTGAGCAGGCGCAGGAGCGGCGGGTGGCCGAGACGCAGACTCCAGGGCTGTTCGAAGGGGTTGCGGATCGCGGGGATGCCGGCCTCTTCTGCGGCCTCGAGCAGGGGGCCCGCGATTTGCGGAAAGAGGTGGGTGTGTTTGTGGGTGTCCACATGTGTAACGGCAATGCCGGCTGCCTGCAGGGTGTGGATCTGGGCAAGTGCTTCGGATTTCAGCTCGCTGCGAGGGAGCTGGCCCGTGAGGGTGGCGCGCAGAAATGAAGTGAGGGAAGGGCGGAAGTTGCGGCGGTCCGGACCGAGCAGGCTGGGGATGGAGGCGGGAGGAGAGACCGGCTGGCCGTCGGTGAAGACGATGTGGCAGCCAACGCCGAGGCCGGGGTGGGCTTTTGCGAGGGCGACAGCGTGGTCGAAGGCGGGTCCCCGTGCCATGAGGGTCGCCGAGGTGAGGGCTCCGGCGGCATGAAGTTCGGCGATGGCGCGATTGATGCCGGGAGTGAGGCCAAAGTCGTCGGCATTGAGGATGAGACGGGGCATGCGGGGGCTATGGAGCTGGCTCTTGGTAGCGCTGCTGGTGCCAATTCCAGGCGCTGGCGAGGATGTCGTTGATGCCGGCGTGCTTTGGCTGCCAGCCGAGGATTTCCTTGGCCTTGCCGGAGCTGGCGACGAGGCGGGCGGGGTCGCCGGCGCGGCGGGGGCGGATCTCGGCGGGGATGGGGTGGCCGGTGACGCGGCGGGCGGCCTCGATCACTTCCTTTACGGAGAAGCCGGAGCCGTTGCCGAGATTGAGGATCAGGCGGTCTCGGGACGTCAGGGCGTCGAGGGCGAGCAGGTGGGCATCGGCGAGATCTGCGACGTGGATATAGTCGCGGATGCAGGTGCCGTCGGGCGTGGGGTAGTCATCGCCATAGATCAGGATTTTTTCGCGGCGGCCGAGGGCGACATCAAGGATGAGCGGAATGATGTGGGATTCGGGCTCATGGGCTTCGCCGCGGCCGGGTAGGGCGCCGGCGACGTTGAAGTAGCGGAGCGAGGCGTAGCGAAAGCCGTGGACGCGATGGAACCAGCTGAGGATCTGCTCGACGAGGAGCTTGGATTCGCCATAGGCGTTGGTGGGGGCCAGCTTGGCATCTTCGGGGATGGGAACGGCTTCGGGTTCGCCGTAGACGGCGGCGGTGGAGGAGAAGACGAGGTTACCGGTTCCGGTGGCGTGCATGGCTTCGAGCAGGGCGAGGGTGGAGGCCGTGTTGTTGCGGAAGTAGATTTCGGGCTTCTGCATGGACTCGCCCGCCTCGATGAGGGCGGCAAAGTGGAGCACGCCCTCGGGCTTGGCTTCACGGAGGACGGCCTCGATTCGCGGGCGATCGGCGAGGTCGGCTTTGACGAAGCGAGCCCCGGCTGGGACGGCGGCACGGCGGCTGTGACAGAGGTTGTCAATGACCGTGACCTGGTGACCTGCATTGAGCAAGAGCGTGGCGACGGTCCCGCCGATATAGCCGGCGCCTCCGGTTACGACGATGTTCATCAGCAAGGGTCTCCGGCGAAGGGAAATGGTGTTCGGGATCCGTGACGATCCCCAAAGTAGCGTACAGGATCAGGATTGTCCGGACCTTGGTGGCTGTGGCCTGGAGCGGACATTCCTGTGATCCGAGGATGGCGGCGGAGGGGAGGTTGACCGAGAGCGAGGATGTCGCTATTCTCAGAGAGTTGCTGGCCGGCCGTTTTGGGTCAGGTTGGCACACCGAAGATTTTATCTTCTGGGGACGTAGCTCAGTTGGTTAGAGCGCTGCCCTGTCACGGCAGAGGTCGCGGGTTCGAGCCCCGTCGTCCCCGCCACTCTTCTTCGAGAAGTGTCGGCGATACCGAGTGACAGTTATTTTGTTCCTTTCGTTTGCACTGTGGATTTCTTGGGCATCCTGGGGCGGAAAGAACAAGGAAATTTCTCCTGCCATGAGCGAACGCTCGGAAGTTCCAGCTTCATGCCCTCGGAGCACGAGAATGTCTGCCTGTATCGCGACCGACGGACAGAAGCGCTCCATTCAGGAGCGCCCATTCACTGAAATGACGAGCGGTTCTCTTTCTGAGTGTTCTGAAGGGGAACAGTGCGCACCTCTGCTTCAGAAGGATGAGGGAGGATGGGGGCCAGCCCTTTGTACGGATGCGCATGCTACCATTCAGGTGTTGCGCGCTAATCTGCAGGGTGAACCTCGTTTCGGTCTACGAAATTTGGTTGCGGTGGGCGCGTCGGTTTTTGGTTTCCAACCAAAGCCGCGGTGGGGCGGTTAGCTCAGCTGGTTAGAGCGCCTGCCTTACAAGCAGGATGTCGGGGGTTCGAGTCCCTCACTGCCCACCAATTTTCTTTAGTACTGCCCAAAACAGCACAAAACCGATTAAAATCCCAACAAAAACGCGGGCTGTGCAGATTCACTTGCGAGCAAAAGTGAGTGTCTGTACGTCTCCGTCATATCCCTTCGGCAGGAAAACGGGTAGCCAAGAGGGTAGCCAAGGAAAAGTGTGGCGACCCTCTTGTTCAGCTCAGAGCCCATGACCCATCCCGAAAAAGTGGGACTAGTTGTGTGGGCTGACACTCTAAGTGCCTCCTGCTTAGTCACTTAGAGGCTACTCACTCAAGAGTTGTAGAGGTGATCCCCGCTAAAGTGCGCGGCAGATTCTCGGGAGATGGCTAAGAATCAGATGTTTCGGCGCATAAGGTGAAACTGGTGGTCGTCTGCTACTCAGATTGCGCATCAGCTGGAATCGAGATGGGCAGGACAACTGTTCAGACGCTCAGTTGCCGCTTGCGGAGTAGTCCCCCCATCGCGAGCACGCCGGTGCCGAGCAACAACCAGGTGGACGGTTCGGGCGTGGCCGCGATGGCGTTAGCGGATGTAACATCGCGGGCAACCGCCAATACGTCGTATGCACCGTCGTCGAAATACAGGTCTCCTGAAGCGGTGAAAACGAGATGTCCATCCGCTTGATCTCCAAAGATTTTGTCGATCAGAGGGTCCGTGCCATCGAAGAGTCCTCGAACGGAGTCTGTTGGCGTATCGAAGGTTCCCGAGAACAGTTCGTGGCCATTATTACAAAACGTAGTCCCGAAAAATGTTGAGGGTGCCGCCACACAGCCAGAGCCTGCGGGGGGCGACGGGTCAACCCGCAGAGTCGGTATGGTGGTCTCGTACCGAGCTGCCCCCGGTAGATTTACTAGGTAACAGTTCTGCACGTGGCCGCCACATGGGGCTTCCTGATACAGCACGATGACAGTGTCGCCAAAGTCATCGGCGGCAACGAACTGGCCAACGTCGTCGTTGAGTCCGTAGTAGCCAGCAGCATACGTGTCCGCAGATGCGGTTGGTGCGTGGAAGGATAGTGCGCCGAAGACGGACAGGAATGCCGTGAACCGCAAGATGCGGTGAGTCATCAGAGAGACCTCGTGAGAGTAGTGTTCGGGCCCAAGTATGCCCTAGCTGCCGGTAACAACGCACCGAGTTTTGGGTAGTTACTTTGGTCTAGGGGCCGGTCATCGAAGCCATTCACCATATTCCGGGCCCGCGCCTCGCAGCGGTATTAGCTCCCGGCGGTTCGATATTTCGCAAGTTCCATACTTTGCGACTTCCGAACCGCTAGTACGAGGGCATTCCCTCCGGAGCAAAGAAATGGAAAACTACACCACAAGCTGGGCGTCTGAGTTCGCCCGCAAGTCCGCTTACAGGAGAATTAACTTTTATGCGCCACGCATTCTGGGATGAGAGGGTGGCCCGCGCCCTTTTCACGGCACTTCTGTTTCTGGCGGTGTTCGCTTTCCTGCGCGGTGCGCATGAGACTCTGACCCTGTTCCTGTTTGCCATTCTTTTTGCATACCTCGCCGATCCTGTTGTGCGGCTTTTGCAGAAGTTGCTTCGGGGCCGCATCCGGGCCATTATCGCTTTCTACGTTTTGTTTCTTGGAGCGATTACAGTTGTCGCCATCTTTTTGGGTCCCGTGGTTGTGGACGAAGGCCGTTCTCTGCTGACGAGCCTACCGGCGCTTGTGGACCGTCTGGCTTCGGGACAGTTCATCGTCACCTGGGGACACGACCAGGGCTGGGACCGGGCGCGTCAGATGCAGATTCAGAAGTTTTTCATGACCCATCGCGACCAGATCGTCAGTTACGGCGAAGCGATCGTTGAAAAGCTCAGAT
>CAXTZL010000244.1:0-4648 GCA_964248555.1 uncultured Bryocella sp. | reverse complement strand
CCGTTTCCGGCCCTTGGAGGAGTCCCCTGCCCCGTCCCCTGTCCTGGCTGCCGCGCCTCCACGAGATCCGCCGGGCCGTGGCCAACTCCGTCCGGTCCCACTACGGCCGCCACGATCTGGAAGCGCTCTTCGAGTTGCAGCCCCGGGCCGCGCAACAGCTGCTCGGCCTATTGCCCACGGTAACGGTCGGCACCTCGCGCTTGGTGGAGGCCGAGGCGCTACGGGAGTTCCTGGACCGCATCCAGGCCGCAACCGATGTCAGCCAGGAGATCGAGGCCGTCCGGCGGGAAAAGAAAGGATCCGGCCGGCGCCGCCTACGGACCCTCGTCCAGACCGACGATCCGGCCGTGTCTCTCGGCTCACCACCCGTGGGCCTCACCTTGGGCCGCGGCCGGCTGGAGGTGGATTTCCGAAGCCTCGAAGAACTCGCCGGGGCCATGTACTGGCTGGCCCGGGTGCTCGACGAAGAGCTTGAAAGGTTTGCCGAGGAATATGAACCGGAACCGAGCGGACAGCTCTCTGCCGGAGTCGATGTCGTCTGAATTTACGGTGAGCCAGGCAAATAGAGGATCAGTGCTTCGCCTCTGTTTGCAGTAAAGGAGCTCCGGTTCGCTCCGGACGTATCCGGCCCTTGGCTCTTTTATTTAGTAGTGCACGGACTCGACAGGCTTGCGATGTTCCCGCAGCCCTTCGCTCAGCTCGTACTGGATCTGCAGATGCATCCAGTGTTCCGCCGTTGTATTGGGAAAAGCTTCCCCCCGAATTTCAGTGCCTTCTAGGCTGACATCCGGATCTTGCCCGTAAGCAACCGGGTCAGCGTCATGCGGGGAACATCGAGGTGTGCCGCCGGATCGGTCACACTGATGCGGTTGCGCATCTGCTTGCGAAGGGCAACACCCGGGTGCGGCGCGTCCGGCATCATCACGGTTCCCTGCTCCTTCCACCTTAGCCACCCTATGTCAATGGGGCGATTCTTATCAGACGCAATCTTGCATTGAGGTGACCTGCGAGGGGAGGACGTTTCCTCCCCCTGCGGCCGGCTACGCCGTCCTCCGGCACCCACGTCTAGCAGGGTCCCCCGCAACGGCTGTATGCTGTTCGAACTTCCCGTAAGCGGGCGAGTTTCACGTAGCTAGTCGTCAAGAGTGCCGCCGCAACGCTGTGATCGGATCACCAATCGGGAACTTGCGCCTTGACGGTTCAGCAGAGATGCAGACGTTCAGTGGGGAGTAACACCACCACACTGCGCAATGCTTGATGCTGAGCCCTTCAGTCACCTCTGGCAACTGGCCTTGTCGTGGGTAAAGAGGCAGCCGAGCATCGTTCTCCCGTAGGTTTGCTGTTCCGGCGGCGGCGCAGCCAGTCTGAGCGTTTACCTCAGTACCCCTCGCATTGCTTCACCGTCTGCAGGTTCTGTGCCTTCCACCGCATCGCTTCGATGATGCGCGTCCGGCCGCTTGGGTGGTCGAAGAAGATGAACTCCTCGGCCGGCCCCGGCTCCATCTTTCTGTACTGCCCGAGCTTCAGCATCGCTTCGGCAAAGCCGTCAGGCTGCCGCGACGCGTTGATGCCGTACATATCTGCTTCGGCCTCCTGCGACCGTGTCATCGTGTTGGTGATCGGCGTGGCCAGTAGCAGGAGCACGGTGATCGCCATCACAGCCGCTGGGAACAGCGCCAGGTCATCGATGCCGCGTGTGCCCCAGTTCCCTCCCCTCCGTCGCTGCATGCTCTCCAGCCACCAGCGCAGTACGCTGAAGAGAACGAAAAAGAGAACGGCATATTCAACAAGGAACTTGATCACGTGATGCAGCACGTAGTGGCCCATCTCGTGACCGGTCACGGCTTCAATCTCCGGCAGGCTAGCCGTGTTCAACAGGTTGTCGTTCAGCGTGATCCTCGTCGTTCCAAACAGCCCGCTCACATTCGCGCTCACATTGGTCGTCTGCTTGGAGGCATTGTTCTCCACCAGCTTGTCCACCGGGATCCCATTGGCGTGCGCCATCTTCAGCACCGGTACGGTCACCGCTGGATTCCCCACCGGCTTATAGGTGTTGAATAGCGGTGCCAGGTAAACCGGCGCGATGAGCGCCCCCATGGACAGGAACGCAATGAAGACCACCGTCGCCCACAGGTGCCAAGTTCGCGGCGCGCGGCGCACCACCCAGTACAGCATCGCCACCAGAAAGCCGCCCAGCACCACACTAACCGCGAATGCCACCAGCGAATCTCGCAGCCACCCGGCAAACGGCTGGTGCGACTGCTGGTAGATATGTTCCCGGTAAAAGCTCTCATAAATCGTAAGTGGCAGACCCAGCACAAAGGTCGCCACGCTGAACTCTGCGGTATAGATCCATGCATGGATCCAGCGGAATCGCGTCAGCCGCTCGGCCACGTTGCGCATCTTTGCCGAGAGACCGCTAAAGAGCAGCAGCAAAAGCACAGCGATTGAATACAGCGCGTCCCAGAGAATCAGCCAGTACTTCCCCTCGAAATACTTGTCGGAAGCTGCCTTCTTGTCCGCGGGGATCTCATCGAGGTACGCCCGGGTCGCCTGCTGGACGTCCAGGTGTCCGCTGCTGTCGAACTGTGCGCCCGAAGGGATGGGCGGCATGGGGGTCAGGCCATTTGCCGCCTTCTGGCCCGAACAAGGCAGCACGAGAATCCCACACAACACGATCGCCGCTAGGAATGCATTGCGGGTGCAGAACAGCCACAGCCTGAAGGGGTGCATGGCGACACTTTACACGCGCCAAGAGCTCCAGAATTCAGCTATTAGGCTTCCAGTATGAGAAGGCTCAGCCAGTTGAGGGGGCTACATCGCCATCAGCCTAGCGTGCTCGCATGCTAGCCCTCTCGCATGCTAAGCGTGAACGTACAGAATTCCTTATGTAGCCTGAATGCCTCACAGGAGGTCTCTTTCGAGGTTCGGCATGCCAGATTGCAAGCCACCTAGCGTGCGAGCATGCTAGCCTTCTCGCATGCTGATGGAGCATGAACAGTGCCCTTGATTGTTGGAGTTGTTTCGCAGAAAGGCGGCGTCGGCAAAAGCAGCGTCGCGCGGATGATTGCGAGAGATTTCGCCCACAATGGGTGGGAAGTCAAAATCGCGGACATGGACTTTCAGCAGGGAACCAGCTTTCATTGGGCCCGGAATCGTAGCGACAATCATGTTCAACCTGAGATCAGGGTGGAATCGTTCACGAACGTGGCTCGCGCTTTGCGCGACGCCATCCATTTCGATCTTTACGTGTTCGATGGTGCGCCAGCTGCGTCTGCAGCAACCCGGGAAATAGCCAATGCCGCCGATGTTGTTCTGTTACCAACCGGGCCAGCAAACGACGACCTTAGGCCTCAGGTGCTTTTAGCGCACGAGCTGTGCAAGGCTGGGGTCCCTATGGCGAAGATCGCCTTCATTCTTTGGCGCGTTGGAGACAGCCAGGCCGAGATTTCTGACGCTAGGCAGTACATCGAGAAGGCTGGATTTCGAGTACTTCCCGGCGAAGTTCCTGAACGCACCGGCTATCGACGGGCGAGCGATGCTGGGCGAGCAGCGACGGAAACACGTCATCCAGAACTCAATAAGCGCGCCGACCTCGTCGTTCAAAGCATTGCAGACGCCATCAAGAACGCAACGAGTCAAGAGGTGCATGCATAGTGGCTGACCTGAACCAACTTCAAAAACCTTCAAGAAAAGGCGAACCGCCAACACTCGCAAGCTCAGCAAACAACCTTGTCAAATTGCCTGCCAGTGGGTCCAACGTACCCCTCCAATTGAAGATCTCACCCGACGTGCGTCGCGATTTCAAAAGCTACGCGCTTGCCAGGGATCTGGATGCCAATGAGCTTTTCGTGCAGGTCTGGGACTATTACAAACAGCATCATGGTTAGCATGCTGGCATGCTGGCATGTCAGCATGCCTTAAAACTGGCTGCTTACTACCTTGGAGATGGAATGGACAGTCTGGCAAAGCCGCCTCGCAACCGTAAAGCTGAAGCTAAACGCGCTAAAGCTAAGCTGGTTGGCCGGGTCAGTGACTTGGCGGCAGCGCGGCATGATGGCAGCCTAGGTGATGAGCACATCAAGCTGGCTCAAGTTCTTATCATGTGCTCGCTGCCTCACTCCCAGACAGTCAAGCAGCAGATCGTTCGCAAGGCTCGCCTCGGCGACGGGACCTACCTTACCGTGACCTTTAGTTCCATGCTGAGTGGTGTTCCACTGCCTTTCGGTCGTGACCGTAAGCTCCTAGCCTGGATTTTCGACCGCGCCATTCGTTCCGATTCTCCTTTCGTTGGCTGGAGTGCAGCCAATGAGTACCAGCGCGAAATGGGTTTGCCTGAAGGAGGGCGCTCCAACAAGCAACTTCAGGAGCGCTTTCAACGCATCGCAGGGCTTGGAATTGCTATAGAGCGAGAGCGGGACGGGATTACGGAAACCTTTGGCTACAAGGTCCTTTCCCAGTCTCGTCTGCCAAAGTCAATCACTGGACGAACAATCGATGCCAGCCAGCGTGCATTACCCGGTATGGAGGAGGGACTCGGGATCCGCTTAACGGCAGAACTGTTTGCCGACATCCGTCGCCACAACTATGCTCTACCGCGCCTGCTTTGGCAGACATTGACCGGACCTTCCCAGGTGCAGGACGTGGC
>CAXTZL010000243.1:0-4656 GCA_964248555.1 uncultured Bryocella sp. | reverse complement strand
TCATGGGCGAGGTAGCCGACTCGTGCGGTATTCAATTCCGGCTGCTGAACACCTCGCGCGGGCCGGCCGTATGGTCTCCCCGCGCGCAGTGCGATAAAGCTCTTTACCGTGTCCGCATGCGCGAAAAGCTCGAGTCCTACCCCAACCTGTTCATCAAGCAGGCCGAGGTGGTGGACGTTGTTTTGGAGCGTGCGCCGGATGCCCTGCCCACCGTGACCGGGCTGAAATTGCGCGATGGGCGTACCGTCCAGGCGCTCGCCGTCGTGATCACCACGGGGACTTTCCTCAACGGCCTGATCCACTGTGGTGAGCAGCAATACACGGCGGGCCGCAGCGGTGAACCTGCCAGCGTGCTACTCGGCGAGTCGCTCAAGAATCTGGGGCTGCGCGGAACACGCCTGAAGACCGGCACGCCGCCGCGACTGGACGGCCGCACCATCGACTGGACACGCTTTGAGGAGCAGCCAGGCGACACGGACCCCACGCCCTTCAGCTTTCGCAGCCACCCGTCACCGGGCTCCGCCACCTGGACGCCGCCGCTGCAGCAGATCAGCTGTCACATCGCCTACACCACACCCGAAACGCTCGCGCTGATTCGCGACAATGTGCATCGTTCTCCCATGTACACAGGGCAGATCGAAGGCATCGGTCCACGCTACTGCCCTTCTATCGAAGACAAAATCGTGCGCTTCCCTGATAAAGACCAACACCAGTTTTTTCTTGAGCCGGAAGGTCTGACGACGCACGAGGTTTACATCAACGGCATGTCCACCAGCCTCCCGATGGAGGTGCAGTCCGCGATGGTCCGCAGTATCCCCGGCCTGGAGCACGCGGAGATGCTGCGCCCCGGTTACGCGATCGAGTATGACGCCATTGATCCGACAGAGCTGGACCGCACGCTGCGCGTGAAGGCCTATCAGGGACTTTACCTGGGCGGTCAGATCAACGGCACGAGCGGCTACGAAGAGGCCGCATGCCAAGGGCTGATGGCCGGTATCAACGCCGCCCTGCATGCACGCACACTGCGTGACGGCACCGCACCCGAAACCTTTACGCTCGATCGCACGGAGGCCTACACCGGCATCCTGATCGACGATCTGATCTCTAAGGGGACCGACGAGCCGTATCGCATGTTCACCTCGCGTGCGGAGTTTCGTCTGCATCTACGCATCGATAATGCCGACATCAGGCTCACCCCGCACGGGCGCGCCCTGGGGCTCATCGAGGACAAGGACTGGTCCGATTTCGAGGCCAAGCAAAGACGAGTTCGGGTGTTGACGGGTCTTATTGAGCGCGGCAAGCTGAGCGAGACCGATCTGGCCCTTCTTCCCGCTTCACCCAAAGGTGAAGGAACACCGGAGCAGGGCTTTGCCCGCGGCGATCGCCTGGGACAGCTACTGAAGCGGCCTCATTTGACCCTGGAACATTTGCTGCCCGTTCTGCTCGCTCCCATGGAGCTGCTGCCCGAGCTCGCCCCCTGGGTTGAAACCCTGCATGCCGTGAACTTCGAGCTGACGCGTGTGCTTCCAGCCTGGATTCGGAACGAATTCAAGACCGTTGAAACCAGTATTAAATTTGCTGGATACCTCGCGCAGCAGCAACGCTCGATCGAGCGCCTGAAGCGCGATGAGGCCCGCGGCATTCCAGATTGGTTCGACTACACGCACGTCTCCGGCCTTAGTCGCGAGATGGTAGAAAAGCTCGGACGCATCCGTCCCTCCACCCTGGGTCAGGCCAGCCGGATAGCCGGGGTCACGCCAGCCGCCGTGGCGCTTATTCAATGCTTTCTCGAAATCCAGGCCCGCGGGCTTACGGCGTAACCGTGGCGGCATTGTGTCTGTCGCCCCATTCCGCTGTTTTCTGCGGTTGAAGGTCACTCTAGCTCAAAGAGCGTATGCCGCCTGTGTTCTCGAATTGATAGACCTATTGTCGATCTCTAAAGCCGGTACTCGGTCTTCCTGGAGACGGGAAACCGACGCCACGAATCGGCTCTCCACGGCGAGATGCTCCTCCTCAAAGGCAGCAGCTCCTAATGGCGGGCTGACAAGCCATCCCTGAATGTACTCGCAGCCCATGCCGAGCAGTTCCCCGAAATCCTGCTCGGTCTCCACCCCCTCGGCTACCACGCATTTACCAAGGGAATGGGCAAGGGAGCTCACGGTACGCACAAGTTCCCTCTTCTGTGTGTCGCGGTGCATCTCGAAAACAAAGCTTTTGTCAATCTTTACCTCGTCGACCGGCAGCTTCATCAGCAGGCTGAGCGACGAGTAGCCCGTCCCGAAATCATCCAGCGCCACCCGGATGCCCTGCCGGCGCGCATCTTCGAGCACCTGACTCACCGCCTCCTGATTAAGAAGCAGAGCTGACTCCGTAATCTCAAGATGAAGCAGGTGAGACTCCAGCCCGGTTTGCTCGAGTACCGAAATCACCTCTTGGAGAAATCCCGGATCGGTGAACTGCAGCGGAGAAACGTTGACGTTTACGGTCAGGTGTCTTCCCCATACCTGGTTCCAGCTGGCTACCTGTTGACAGGCGTTATGAAGGACCTGTCGACCCAGTTGCAGAATCAGCCCTGCGTTTTCCGCCAGCGGAATGAACTCGGAAGGTGGAATTTGACCCCATTGTGGGTGTGACCACCTGGCGAGAGCTTCGACTCCGACGAGCGTACCGTCGCGTGCTAAAGCGATGGGTTGAAAAGAGACTGCAACACCTTCATTCTCCACCGCAACCCGCAGATCAGCTTCCAGCTGCCAACGGCTTGTGAGCTTAGCGAACAACGACGTGTCGAACACCTGCACGCGCGCTTTGCCTAGTGCTTTTGCGTGATACATCGCGTGATCCGCCATGCGCAGGAGATCTTCCAAACTCGTGCCTGGATTGGCCTGTACTACACCGATGCTGGCCGTACAGCGTAGTGTGTGTGGACCGAGGCGAAGTGGCCTTCCAAGTGCCTCCAGCAGCACATCACCGATGGCTTCCGCCTCCGCCGTCTGGGCGACCGAAGTCACGATGACAAATTCATCTCCCCCGGGCCGGCACACGACCGAGTCCGCCGGGCTGGCTAAGCGAAGACGGCTTCCGATCTCAACCAGAAGACGATCTCCCATGGCGTGGCCCAGACTGTCATTGACACTCTTGAACCGGTCCAGGTCAAGAAAGAGCACAACCGTTGTCCTGCCGCTCCCCACAAGGGACAATCGTTCGGAGAGCGTGTTCTGGAGCAAGATTCGGTTGCCAAGGCCGGTAAGGATGTCCCGCAGAACCGCTTCCTGTAGGCGGCAGTGATCGCGGTGAAAGGCTCGTTCCCGAAGCGTCAGACGGAACGCGAAGAGACCGAAGGCGAGGACCACCATGACCCCGCCACCCACCAAGTTCTGGTGCGCAAAGACGACGGAAACCGCCACGGACGCAAACGCCAGAATCGTGATGCCAAGACCCTGCATCGTCCTGGCAGCAACCATCAGTCCACTTTCGTCCTGGTTCCGCGGAGGCCGAAGCTCATCCCGAAGCACAAGGATGACAAAAAAGGTCATCGGCAAAGTCCACAACCCATCGACGATGGAGCCCTCCGGCCACCCTCGCGCATACAGGGCAAAACCGGCGTAGGAGCAGATGCCATAGGCGATGAGAAAGAAGTTCAGCCGCACATAAAACCTGCGCTCCGGAGCAGAAGTGCAGGTAGGCAGGCGCAGCAGACCACACAGAATCAGTGCGAGGTTTTGCAGGTCGAAAGCCGCGTCGAATCCGAGTTGGACGGGGGGCAGAAAGACCAGGAGATATAAGACAGCGAAGAAAAGTGTGGCCTGCGCTCGATCCAGCAAGCGCACCTCGTCCTTGCCCTCGCCACTGCAGTAGTTCACCAAAAGCAGGGGAAGACCGAAGAGCACCCAGAGCGCATTGTCAAATGGAAGAGCAGACCCTTGGCCGGAGGGCCTTTGCATAAGGATCAGCAGCCATAGCTCCGCCGCCGACCAGATGCCGAAGGCGAAGCAGACCGCCAACCAGCGGAGCCGCTCTGCCACATCGGAAGCGGCACGGCATTGGCGTATGCAGACCAGAGTCGCAATGGAGGCGCACAGCAGCTGGAAATCATTCGAACCAACAACGGCGTGTCGAAAGCACAGAAGAAGGACGAAGTGGGCGACCTGCAGACTCAGTATGACCAGCAGCAAAAGCAGCGAGGTGCGCCGGGCGGTTGGACTTCGTGCCTGTTGAGTCGTAGTCATAAACCTGCTCTGAGTTCACGAGAACAGCGACTCAGCTGCTGACGTGAGGGATACTCATAATGTACGGCACGGCAACGAACGGCTCAACCGGAATGCCTGCTCCCTTGGTAGCAAAAAGCTCACAAATGTTGTATAGAAAAGCCAAATCAGCATAACTTTGTGCCAATCTGACCCAAACCGGGTGATCGCAGCTTGCTCCCACACGTCGCTAACGCAAGAAACTTGCAGGCAGGCATTACCGGTGACGAGGCTCAGCGCATGTTGCGCAGCAAGCCCCTTTCCACCAGCACCGGCGGCCGTCGAAGCTTCGTTGCCTGCTCAAAGCTGAATGCCCAGCCGAGCAGATCGCCATCACGCCACGACCGGGCGCTCATCTCCAGGCCAAACGGCAGACCGTCCGGGTAAAAGCCCGCCGGCACCGTGATGGCGG
>CAXTZL010000242.1:0-4679 GCA_964248555.1 uncultured Bryocella sp. | reverse complement strand
ATGCAACGCCGGCAAACACAACAAACCTCCTGCCGCAACCTGGATTCCCAAACTTCAATCCGGCAGCCCCTCCACAAGGCTTGAGTGGCCTGGGAGTAGACCAGAATAGCAAGCACAGCCGCATCCAGGAATACAACCTGCAACTGGAGCAGCAATTCGGTCCGAGAGATGTATTTACCGTAGCCTATGTTGGAACTATGGCGGATCGCTTATCCACCTACTACAACTACAACAACTACACGATTGGCGGGACGACCAAGCCCCTTCCCAACCTGGGCAGTATCACGGACAACGACTACAACGGCAACTCCAACTACAACGGTCTGCAGACCCACTTCCAACACCGGGCAGGAAATCTCCTGGCTACCTTTTCGTACACCTGGTCGCATGCCTTGGATAACTCGGTAAGTGCCTTTGGTGGAACCTCGCCCATCCTTCTGCTTTACTACAACCAACGGTCGAACTATGGCAACGCCACTCAGGATGAGCGGCACGTCTACAGCTCCTCCTTTGTCTACAACCTTCCATTTGGGCATGGCCAGCGGTTTTTGGGCGGTGCATCCCGTCCCCTTGACCTGCTGGTTGGAGGCTGGCAGCTCAACAACATCGTCCTGTTATCGACGGGACAACCTGTAGATATCGCTATCCAGGGTAGTGCCGCACCTGGCAACCGTCCCGACCTTATTGCGCCGATCCGCTACCCCAAGCAGATCAACACAGGATACTGGTTTGACCCGAGTTCCTTTTCTAGCGCTGTTCCAACTGTTCTAGCGACCGATGGCACAGGGAACAGCGTCTATACTCGAGTGGGAACCCTGGCGCGCAATCAGGTATATGGTCCCGGCTCTCGGACTACCAACCTGGGTGTTCAGAAAAATCTCCATGTAACCGAAAATCGTTTCCTGGAGCTACACATCGACACCTTCAACCTCTTCAACACGGCTAACTTTGCCAATCCGAACAATGCATTGGGAAATCCAAGCACGGTCGGGCGCATTACAAGCCTGAGTGGGGAAGCTCGCCAGGTACAGTTAGCGGCCCGCTTCGTATTCTAATGAACGGGGACCGTGTCGCTGACCTGGCGGCGCGGTCCCAATCGCCTTCTATCCACAGCTACAAGAAATGCTTTCGCGCCTAACTTCGGTCTTCTTTCTCCATCTCAGCAGATATGGAGAAAGAAACCTTTTTCGTCATTTCATAACGCCCTCGCTCTCGACGAATTTCTGCGGTTGTTGATGGGCCTTTCGTCCAACAAAGTCCTCATTGATTTCCGCCGCAATGCCACGTCCGAGACGCACGCGCATCACCACTCACCATCGACCTGCTGGCAGCAGTTGAAGTTGCGGGAGAGCAGAACGGATAACTGGATTCGCGGCAAACGCGGCTGAACCCACTCGACGGCAAAGGCTTGCGGAAGCGGGAGGGCATTTCCGGACGGCGCCTTGCTCCGGCAAAAGCAGGTCTGACCAAAGCATCTTGGCGTCCCCGACGGGATTCGAACCCGTGTTACCGCCGTGAAAGGGCGGTGTCCTGGGCCACTGGACGACGGGGACGCTCACTGCAGCAGAACAGCCGGAGGCGCGCTACGGGTACTAGGCTACCAAGCTCAGCCCGTTACGTCAAAGTCTTCGCTCCCCTGCTTTGCATCTGCCCAATTTAAGACGTCACCCGGAGCCGCCCGGCACCCGCCCGTACCTTACGTCGCACGTCGGCATACTGCATCAGGATGTAATGGTCCGTCATCCCGGCAATGTAGTCCGCAATCACCCGCGGCAGGCCTTCACTCTCAATCTCTCCAAAATAGGACTCCGGCAGCTCTTCGGGCTCTCCCATCCAGAACTCAAACAACTCCGTAACCACCGACTCGGCCTTGTCGTGTTCCCTTTCCAGCGCCGGGCAGGTATAAAGCGCCCGGTATAGGTACTCCTTTTCTTCACGGCGCTCACGCTCCATTGCCGGAGAAAACACCGCCATTCGCTCGCCCGCAGCCCGCACCGTGGCCAGACTCGTCGCCTTGTGCCTTGCTACATTCCCGCTCGTGGTTTCGATCAGGTCCTGCACCAGCAGCTTCTGCATGGTCTGCAGCGCATCGTGAAAGATGTACTTCTCCTCAGCCACCGGGTGCGCTCGTCGCACACTGTTGAAGCTGCGCCGCAAAATTTCCACGCTCTCACAGATCAGCCTCACCTCCAGCAGACCGGACTCCACCCCGTCATCCAGGTCCGCCGTCAGGTACGCAATCTCATCCGCAAGGTCAATGATCTGCGCCTCCAGGGGAGGCCGTTGGTCAAGAAAGTAGGGTGCCAACTCCGGGTAAGCCTCCACCGTGTAATCCCGTGAGTGCTTGGCAATACCCTCGCGCGTGGCCAGCGTAAGATTCAGCCCGCGGTGGCCCGCGTACCGCTGCTCGAAACGCTCCACAATGCGCAAAGCATGAAGGTTATGATCAAAGCGCAACCCATGTTCTCGAAGACACCGGTCCAGCGCCCGCTCTCCCGCATGGCCAAACGGCGGGTGCCCGATATCGTGTACCAAGGCCAAGGTCTCCGCGAGGTCGACATTCAAACCTAGCGCCGACGCCACATGACGCGCCACCTGCGCCACTTCAATCGTGTGGGTCAGCCGGCTGCGAAAATGGTCCGACGCCCGGCTTGTAAAAACCTGTGTTTTGCCAGCCAAACGCCGAAACGCACGCGACTGCACCACGCGATCACGATCACGTTCAAAGGGTGAGCGACCGTCCCCAGGGGGCGCCGGAAACTCTCTCTCCGCCAGCCGATCCTCAACCTTACCAAAAACACCGCACATGCTCAGGTTATGACGCATTCATACCTAGTCTAGCGCCTCGGGTGAGCGCTCACGGGGTGCACCTCCGCCCAGGCTCCCCCGCGCAACTCCCAAAGTTACCGGCCCGGCCCGTTCCCCGCATGAGCCAGGCTCTTTCTCGCACTATCCAGGTCGTGCTGCGTTTTGGTCACATCCGCCGGATCCACATCCGCTGGCAGCGACGTCGCATACTGCGCCAAAGAGCGCTCCCACTCGACAATGGCGAGCGATAGCTTGCCGTTGTGTGCATAGATAACCCCAAGATGCGACAGCAGGGACGGATCGTTCGGCTGCCGGAGCACGGCCTTACGCTCCACATCCTCAGCCATGGCATAGTCCCCCTGCTTAAAGTAGGCCCAGGCCAAAGAATCCAAATACGCCCCGTTCTGCGGATCGAATTGAACGGCCTTCTGCAGCATGCTTGTCGCCTGATCGAGCTTCAACCCACGCTGCGCCAGCATGTAACCATAGTCGTTCTCGATGGCGGCATAGTTCGGGTCGATAGCCAGACCTTTGCGAAACTGACCGTCCGCCTCGTCAAATAACTTCTCACGTTCGGCGATCGAACCGCGGAAATACGTCAAAAACAGCTTTTCTTCCGGCTTCGTGGCAAAGTTGTCGGCCTTGTCGAGATCCTCCGATGCCTGCTTCCAGTGTTTCTCCCGGGCCTCCATGTCAGCCATCGTCACATACACATCGCGGTCGTCGGGAGTACCCTTCAGCTGGACCTGCGCCAGCTTGATGCCCTCATCCAGCTTGCCGTTATCCCCAAGCTGCCGCGCGTAGGAGAGCTGCAGATCGCGATTTCCCGGCAACTCCGCCGCCCCCGCCTGCGCCACGTGCAGCGCATCCGCCCACCGATGCGCATCGCGGAACGTATCAACCTCACCCTCAATGCCCCTGGCCTGGAAGTCGCCGCCAAGCTCCGACATCTGCTTATAGGTCCCCACGGCATCGTCATACCTGCTGGCTTCGCGGTCCACGATCGCAAGCCGCTCCAGGAACAACGCCCGGTTGCTGCGGTCCGCGTCTTCGTACTTCCCATTGGGCGAAGCCGTTGAGGCCAGCATGGCCTTCAACGTCTTGATCGCGTCATCAAAGCGCCCCAGCGCGTCATACACCAGCGCTTCGTTATAACTCAGCTCCAGGTTGTTCGAAACCAAGGCCTCGGCCTTCTTCAGAGTCGCCAGTGCCTGCTCGTAGTGGCCCTGCTGCCGTTGAATATCGGCTTCACGAATCAACGCCTGCGCATCCTGCGGGTTCGACCCAACAAGCTGACCATAGATCTTCGCGGCCGCATCCATTTGCCCCGAGTTTTGCAACGCCTTGGCCAGCGCACGTTTCGCATCGGCGTTATCTGGGTCTTGGTTTACCGCCGCCTGATAGGCAGCCGCAGCTTCCTCGTATTGCTTCATCTGGTCGTAAACGCCACCCAGCGCAAAATCCATGCGCGGCGAACGGTTAGCCTCCGGAACATCCGCAATCGTCTTCGCCGCCTTCGGCAGATCGCCCTGCTCGTTATAAAGCAGCGCCATGCTCAGCACCACCTCTTCCGAAGTCGGATCAATGGCCTGCGCCAGCTTGAACTGCTGCTCCGCTTTCGCACTGTCGTGATTCAACCCATACAGCTTGCCCAACAGGAGGTGCGTCTCCAGATCCTTCGGCTTAAGCTGCGCAATCACCTCGTACTCCTTGATGGCGGCCGCCAGCGTCTCCCCCGATTGCGTACTTTGCCCCTGCTGCTCATCCAGCGATCGCAGGTACACGCGCCCCAGCAACATGTGCGCATCCACGTCATCCGGATGCTTGTTCACCTGCTCCTGCGCCGCGCTCACCGCCTCGCGAATGCGTCC
>CAXTZL010000241.1:0-4729 GCA_964248555.1 uncultured Bryocella sp. | reverse complement strand
ATAAGTACGGCGACCTCGATCTGAAGGCGGTGAACAAGGGTTCGGCGAGTGAAGATCTGAAGGAGCTCGAAGATGCTTCGGAGCCAGCGAAGGCCGAAGCCCTGCAGCCCCTGCTGGACAAGCTGAAATCCACGCTCGGCGATCGCGTGAAGGATGTGCGCGCCTCGGTTCGTCTGGCCGACAGCCCGTCCTGCATCGTGACGGATGAGTCGGAGCCTTCGCTGCAAATGCAGCAGATTCTGCGCTCCATGGGACAGACCGACATCCCTGCGCCGAAGCCCACGCTCGAGATCAATCCGGATCACGAGATCGTGAAAAAGCTCCTCGATCGCATCCATGACCCAGTGACGGAGGATGCGGCATGGTTGCTCTTCGATCAGGCGCTTTTGCTGGAAGGCGTACCGCTTAAGGAGCCCGCGAGCTTCGTGCAGCGGCTGAATCGCATCCTCAGCCTGTCTGTCTGAGGGTTTTCGGAACGCACACTGGAGCGGGAGGGCACTACCATCAGTTCCTTCCCGCTTTACCGGTTGAGTCTGCAGCGAACCTGATCTGAACTTCTACGCGCCCAGTGTGTGACAAATGGATCGCCGCGCCCATGAGATGTCCTGTTCCCCACTGCAAAGGTACGTTGCGCACCGCGGCAGCCGCCGGCTTCTGCGAGTTCTGCCATCAGCCTGCTAGCGCCTGCTCCGATTGCGGCGCCTGGAACCGCGCGTTTGCGGTCTTCTGCCGGCAGTGCGGCCGGGCAGGCACAGTTTGGAAAGCAAACCAGCTGCTGGATGCCGCGGCTCTTGGGGCCCCGAGACGCCGGACCACCCTTCCGCAACCCATACAGACGCCTCCTGCCGTCGCCACAGGCCTCGTCTGGGCTATGGGCGAGGGCGGTGATCTGTATCGCCTGAATCCCTGTGCTCCCGCAGGGGAGCAGATCGCCGTACACGAGCGTTTTTGGGCTCATGCCCAGCCGCACGCCTTCCGCATCGGCCGTCTGCAACCCGGCTTCGGCCCTTCCACTGCCGGACAACTCCAGACGGAAGATTGTGCCCTTGTCGCGACTTCGGATCGCGTCCTGGTGAGCGGTCTGTTTTCGAGGCAACGTCGCAGCTTCACTCCCGCAGCCGGCGAAAGCTGGCTCCAAAACTCCCGCGACGAATACCACTTTGCCGTCGCGCATCGGAGCTCTGCCTTTGTGCTTAGCCGGAGCGAAGGGCAGACCAGGTTTTGTGAACTCAACCTGCAAACCGGCGAGATTCAAAGGTTCACGGTGACGGCAAACGATCGAACCCTTTGCGGTCCGGCTCTGCTGGAGGAAAATGGGTCCGCTTATCCGGTCATTTGGTCTGCGGAGGCTCTCTGGATCTACACGCGGGATGAACTCACTCGCGTGCCGCTTCCGGAAGCCGTTACGTTATCGACTGCGCCTTCCGAGACCGGGCCCGGGTTCCCGCCCGGCCGCGGCCCCGCGATCGGTGGCGCCGGCAGGCTCTACCTGGCCGCTCGCCAGTTCGGACGGCCTGCCCTGCTGCGACTCGCGCGCGGCCCGCAGGGCTGGTCGACGACGCTGATTGCCGTGAAAGACGAGGGCACGCTGAGTGAAACAGCAAGCGGCGACCCCCTGCTCTCCACGACCGGTAGACTGTTGGCCTGTACAGGAGCCAATTTCCAAACTCTGGTGGCGGATGCCCAGCTTGCGACGCGCCTGCCGGCCTGGGCGCAGCGGGGGCTCAGCCTGAGTTTCTGCGAAGCCAACTACCAGGGGCTCAAGCAATGGGTGAAGGCGTACAACGAGGGGACCGAGACCGCCCTGGACTGGGATCTCTCCCCCGGGGAAATCCTGCACGCCTGTGACGGATTTCACAATACGGGAACCGCGCTGTCCTGCCTTTGCGTACTGTCAGACAAGGGGCTTCGAACGGAGTTCTTTTCCTGGTGCTTATGAGCGTATCCCGTTGGTTTGGACCGCGGTGGCTTCGACGAAGCTGCGCCTGCCTTGCCCTGCTCTTTTCCGCCCTGCTCGCACAGGGGCAGACGGCCCCCCTCGGCGAAAAACAGGCGCTCTTTCTGGACGACTCCGGAAGCATGCGGCCGTACTACTCCAGCGGGCTGCTCCACGACATCGCAGGCCCGCTGTCGGCTTCCATCACGGCCGGAAGCAACCTGCAGCTCTACTCCTTTTCGACAGCGGTCCTCCCCGCACGCAATCTTGAGGCAATTCAGAGCGCTCCCTTTGGCCAGTACACCTTTCTGGACAAGGTCATCGATGCCTGCCGCAGCGGGGGTATCGATATAGGATGGATCGTTACAGACAACATCGAGGACACGGGTGAAGCTGGCAACACCGAGCGCTTCTACCGGAAGCTGCGCAGCGACACGGTCCGCCGCGTGACCGTGTTTCCCGTACGCTCTTCGCCGGGACGGCCCGGGCTCGTCATCTACGCCCTGCTGTTTACGGACAAAGCCGCTCCGTTGTACGACAGCACGCTCGAACGCTTCGTCAGCGAAGGTCACGGCATCCTGCGAACCGAACCGCTGCTCATGAAGCCCATCAACCAGGACACGGTGGAGGTAACCTCGCGCGATCTCGCCCCCCTGACACGTCGCGGGGGACACAAAATCTACGACACAGGCACACCGGTCCGTGAAGCGGCGGAGGTCCGCTTTCGTTCCCGGCTGGATCACATCGAGATCGTCGACTCCTCGCTGCACATCCTCGATGCGAAGCCTTCCTTCGGCCCGGAGAGCCTGCTGGTTCCCAGCGAGCGGCAGCTGTCGATCACACCGGACCGTATCCGCGATCTCGGCCCCGGGCGCGAAACCGCACAGGTGTACCACCTCACAGCGAATCTCGGTGAGCTTGCATTGAAGCCTTCTCCCCTGGCCTGGTGGCGAGCGGCGTGGGGTCATCCGGAGGAAGAAGCCGAACTCCCGCTAACCTTCGCCATCGACGTGCCGCAGGGAAACTTTCGTCTGCGCCGGCCCTTTCTGGACCAGTGGAGCGCGCCCACCGTGGCGGACGCACGCGCAACCGGCAAGGTCTATGCCCTGGATAACCTACTTGCCTCCATCAACGCCGGCGACACCCACATCCAGGTCACCGCTCCTCTGTTCTTTCGCGTGCGCTACCCCACATGGCCGGCGCTGCTTTGGATCGCGCTCTTTGCGCTCGCCCTCGCCGTGCTTCTTGGTCTATTGCTCGCATCGCGGCGGCTGCTCTTCCGCAGAACACCGAAGTGGGCTGTAAGGGCGGTCACGCCGGAGGGCCAGGCACTCACCGCAACACTTGAGAAAAGCCACATCACGGTCGAGGGCCGGCAAGTGGCGCGGCTGGAAGGCATCGATCTGGTGCCGATCGCTCCCGCCCGGCTGGCTGCGGGCCAACCACGTATTGCCGTGGTTCCCCATCAACCGGTACGGTTGGTGCATCGGACCCAACTCATCGATCTCTTCTTCGTACCGGCATCCGAAGCGGCAGGACCGACGCCTCCAGCGCCGACGACACGCCAGGCCCCCGCTTACACCGCTTCAAGCCGGCCCACACCGCCAACGGGAGCAACGCCCCCACGACGGCGCTAAACTCAGCACACGCTTTCTCCGCCTAAAGGAAGGGCCATGGCCACCGCAACGCTCCAGAAAAACGTTCGCCTCACCCTCAGCACGATCTTTGGCGTCTTCTTCCTCGCCAACGTCCTCGTCTTCGTTCTCTCGCTCTGGGCGGCCTTTGGGGGCAAGGCAGTTCTTCTGCCGGAAGATCTCAGCACCGGCGTTCGGCTCGTGATCTTCGTTGTCGGTGCGGGCATCAGCTGGGTCGCCGGCCGCTGGCTCTTTATGCAGCTGATCCACGGGGAGCTCGGGGTAGACGAGAGCTCCAATGCTGCCGTTCTGATGCTGGGCTACCTTCTGCTGATGTTCACGGGTATCGCTTTTATCAGCGCATGGAGCTGGCTCTGGCTGCTCATTCTTTTGCTCGTGCTTACCCTTGGAACCATGCTGATTCTTCGCCGCATCGTGGGTCTGCCGATCGCTTTGACCATCATGGCCGTTTCGGTCATCCTTGGCGTCGTTGTGTACAAACTTTTCCGTTGAGTTTCCCCGTTCGACTCCGGTCTCTGATCGGACCATTGCCTGCCCAGGAAAGGCACAGTCTCCCGCATGAGTTCTCCCACCAGTGCAAGTCCCAAAGCCTACCGTCCTGTTTTCTTTCTCGGCCTCGGCGGCACGGGCAAAGAGGTGTTGCTTCGTCTTCGTCTGCGGCTATACGAGCGCTTCCGAACCTATGACGTTCCCTTCTGCCGCTTTCTCTGGGTGGATACGGACCTCCGGGCCACCGGCGCCCGCGGCGAAGATCTTTCAAGCGCCCTGGCAAGCGTCGCCTTCGGAGAGCATGAAAAGTTCGGCCTGCTGCAAGGTTCCGTCGGCAAAGATCTCAACGACATCTTCACCAACCCCACCCAGTGGCCGCACATCCATGAGTGGCTGTACCCCGAAGTGCAGCGCTACGGCAGCGAGATCCGCGACGGCGCGGGCGGCGTTCGCGCCGTGGGACGGCTCACCTTCTTTGCAAAGTACGCGGCCCTGCGCGAGGCGCTGGAACGCAAGCTGGGCGAGCTCGCCCGCATGGAGACCATTGGCGAAACGCAGCACTTCTTTCGCGAGCACGGCCTGCCGCCCGTTGTGACCAGCGGCGGCTTTTCGCCCACGGTCTATGTCGTCACGTCGCTGGCGGGCGGCA
>CAXTZL010000240.1:0-4756 GCA_964248555.1 uncultured Bryocella sp. | reverse complement strand
CCGGCCCCCCCTGGGCGGCGTGGGGGGTTTTGCACGGTCGGGCCCCGACAAAACCCCCCGGGTGCCCCCGTCCGCTCGGTGGAACTCTATGTGCGCCGCAGCCGGCCGCGCTCTACCGCCGCTCCGGCTTCAACCGCCGGCAAGTCCTATCCACCGCGTCAGATTCGCAGAAACAGGAGCGCCGAATGACCCCGGATCCCCCAAAGCAGGGCACAGGGCAGGAAACCGCTCTCCAGGCCAGCCGTCGCGTGTCGCTCGACGAGGTTCGCCACGTCGCCAGCCTAGCCAACCTCGATCTCACCCCCGAAGAGTTGCCGGCCATGGCGCGCGACCTCGACGCCGTGCTGGGCTACATCGCGCAACTTGACGAGCTCGATACGCGATCGATCGCTCCCATGACGCAGATCTCCGACGCTTTCGCCTCGGCCGGCCCGGACGCCACGCCCGCCGCCGGGCACGGCCAGTCCCTGCGTCGCGACACCCTGAAGCCCTCCGTAGACCGGTCTGCCGTGATGGCCGAGGCTCCCGAGACCGACGGCCGCTTCTTCAAGGTCCCGAAGGTCATCGAGCGCTAGCCCTGCCCCCGGTCAGCCCACTCCAGCTCGGCCCACTCCAGCAAGAAAGCACACAACATCTCGCATGCCAAACGCCGAACCTGTTTCCACTCCGACCTCCGTGCCCGACAAGGCGCTGCAAAACCCGACTGATCTCACCCTTGCCGCCGCCCGCGCCGCCGTAGCGGAGGGTCGCCTCTCGGCTGTGACTCTCGCGGAAGCCTTTCTTCAGCGCATCGCGACCGGCGATGCCGAAATCGGCAGCTACCTCGCCCTGAGCCCCGAGCGCGCCCTCGCCCAGGCCGAGCGCATGGACGCGGACGCAAAAGCCGGCCGGCCTCTCGGTCCGCTGGCCGGCATCCCGATTGCTGTCAAAGACGTCCTGGCCACCCGCGGCATCGAGACCACCTCCGGCTCCCGCATTCTCTCCGGCTGGCATCCGCCCTACGACGCCACCGCCGTCGCTCGTCTCGAAGCCGCCGGCGCCGTGATCCTCGGCAAGCTGAACTGCGATGAATTCGCCATGGGTTCCTCAAACGAAAACTCCGCTTTCAAACCCGTCCGCAACCCGCGCGCTCTCGACCGCGTGCCCGGCGGCTCCTCTGGCGGTTCAGCGGCGGCGGTAGCGGCAAACTTCTGCATGGCTTCGCTCGGCACCGACACGGGCGGCTCCATTCGCCAACCGGCCGCGTTCTGTGGCGTGGTCGGCGTGCTGCCCACCTATGGCCGCGTCTCCCGTTACGGCCTCATTGCCTTTGCCTCCTCGCTCGACCGCATCGGACCGCTCACCCACACGGTCGCTGACGCCGCGACATTGCTCGAAGTCCTCGCCGGCCCCGATCCCTTGGACGCCACCGCCTCCGCCCAACCCGTTCCGTCCTACACGGCCGAACTCGCCAAGCCCGTGGCCGGCCTCCGCATCGGGGTCCCGCAGGAGTATCTCGGCGAGGGGCTCGATCCCGAGATCCGCGCCGCCGTGGAGCATGCCCTGGACAGCCTCCGCGCCGCCGGCTGCACTGTAAGCTCCATCTCCCTGCCGCACACGCGCTACGCCGTGCCCACGTACTACGTCATCGCCACCGCCGAGGCCAGCTCCAACCTGTCCCGCTTCGACGGCGTCCGTTTTGGCCGGCGTGCACCTCAGTCCGACACCCTCTCCGCCATGTTCCGCCGCACCCGCGACGAGGGCTTTGGCCCCGAAGTCAAACGCCGCATCCTCCTCGGAACCTACGTTCTTTCGGCGGGCTACTACGACGCCTACTACCGCAAGGCGCAGCAGGTCCGCACGCTGCTCACCCGCGACTTCCTCGAAGCCTTCGCCTCCGTCGACGCCATCGTCTGTCCGGTCACCCCGACCCCGGCCTTCAAGCTGGGCGAAAAGACCGACGACCCGCTGCAGATGTACCTCGAAGACATCTACTCCGTGGCCGCCTCGCTCGCGGGCATCTGCGGCATGAGCGTTCCCGGAGGAACTACCGCCGCCGGCCTACCCATCGGCATTCAGGTGCTGGGCAGGCACTTTGACGAGTCGACTCTTCTGCGTGTCGGCGCTTCCATTGAGGCGGCCCAAAAGCCTTAATCGGCCGGCTAGCCGTCGATCACGCTACATGCGCTCTCGCAGGGCCCAGGCCGCGCCGGACACAACGAACCACGCCGCCGTTCCCACCGCCAACGAGGCCAGCAGCCCAAATCGTGGCAGCCCAAGCCACACGATCGCCGCAAAGGCCATCAGGCCAAAACTGCCGGCACCGGCGCCCACGGCATGGGCGCTCGCCAGCGCCCGCGCCCGTTGCGTACCCTCCATACCGGCCGCCCTTTTACGCTTCTCTTCCTGCTTCTCCACAAAGCTGCTGCCGGGCGAGTAAATCCCTGGAAACGCAAGAAAGAGCCCGCCGATCACCGGCCCGGCCCATTTCGAAACCAGAGAAAAGACCAGGGTCAGGGCGCAGCCGAACAGAAAACGCGTGAACCACTGCATGGGTTTGGTTTTGGTCAGCTTGCTGAAGTCACATCCAATGCGCACCATAGGGCTATCTCCTCAGCCAGACGGCCCAAAGTACGGCCGCGACAATACCCCAGAGCGGAAGCACCGCAGCGGCGCCCAGCATCGCTTTTGGTTTCAAGCGCATCTCTACATGACTCACCACCACGGCAAAAATCAGGTAAGCAGCCGCCCCGGCCAGCATTGACCTGCACTCCAGCGCCGTGTAGCCCACGCCCTTCTTGTGCAGGGTCAAAACCAGCGTTGCCAGGGCGACAGCCGGTGCGGCAGCGGTGGTGCCCGCCAGGCTCTTGGGCTTGATCACGTCTCCCAGGATCGCGAAGACGCTCACCACCACGCCCCCGATAAGACAACGGACCAGCAAATCCATCCAGAACCCTCACACCTGTCTTTCAAACTTCAACTCCGCCCGCCTCAGAGCCGCGTACAACAGCGTGCGTCCTCCTTCAACATCCCTCCGGGCCAGAGTCCGTGAGCTTTTACCGCTCAACCGGTGATACTGCACAAAAAAGGCGTCGATTTCGGCCAGCATGCTTTCCGGCACATCCCCCAGACGCGCAAGGGAACCGTAAAGACCCGAAACATCCGCCACCGCGATCAAGCGATCATTGCGTTCGGTGACGCCGTCCACAATCTGTTCCACTTCCATCGCACCAAGCACGCGCACCTGCAGTACACACCCCGGAACCAGCGGCTCCTCCAGAAGGACAAGCACATCCAGCGGATCTCCGTCCCCGCCCAGCGTGCGTGGCACAAAGCCGAAGTGAAATGGAAAGGCCATGCCCTGCGGCAACACGGACTTCAGCGCCATCGCCCCCAGTTCGTCGTCGAACTTGTACTTCACACGGCTGCCACGCGGCGTCTCGATGACGACCCGCAGCAGGCACGCACCTTCCTTGTTCTCGGACGGCATTGGATCGATTGCGGAAAGGCTTCTCATCGCCTCCCTCGTTTCCCAACAGCTCGCTCCTCCATCATCGCTCCTCAAAACCCATCGAAAACCCCGTCGGCGACCGCTCACCACATCAAGCGACGCACACGATGAATGGGATGCGAGCCGCCGCGCCGTGAGACGCTAGGGCGTGCGGTCTTTGCTTTTTGTTTCCATGCTCATGATTTCCAAGCCCCTCCTCTCCAGGCCCCTCCTCTCCATGTCTCTTCTGTCCCGGCCCCTCGTTCCATCGTTGCTCGTCCTCGCGCTTGTTCCCCACCCAGGGACAGCTTCCGCACAGACCATCGCACGTCTCGCAGCCGTCGAGCCGGGTCCCGAAGTGGTCTGCGTCACCGACACGCAGGGGCGAGCTCTGCCCAGGGTACGTATCGATCGCCAGGGGAAGCCAAATTCACCTGCCCTTGCCTTCACCGGCGCCAATGGCTGTGCGACGTTGTCCACGCAAGCCAGCCAGACAATCTTCCTTAGCCTCGCCGGCTTCGCACCCTCCCGTGGGCTCTCTCTCTCACCAGGCCAGCGCCTCGGGGTCGTTCTCAGCCCCGCCACCGTGGGGCAATCCGTCACCGTCACCGCCGACCGCGGCCTGGTCGGCATCGACGACAAATCCAGCAGCATCGTCGCGCTCAATGCAGCTCAGCTTGCCGCCCCACCCGCCCTCGCGCTCGACGACCGCCTCCACCAGGTCGCCGGCTTCACCCTCTACCGCCGCACGAGCTCCTGGACCGCCAACCCCACCACCGAGGGCGTCAGTCTGCGCGGCCTCGGCTCCACCGCCGCCAGCCGCACCCTCGTCGTCAGTGACGAGGTCCCCCTCAACGATCCCTTCGGCGGATGGATCCACTGGGACGAGATCCCCGCTCTCGCCATCCAATCCGTAAAACTCGAACGAGGGGGCGCTGCCGACCTCTACGGCTCCAGCGCCATCGGGGGCGTCATCGCCATCGATCCGGTCACACCCTCCTCCGCCCACCCCTTGCAACTTTCTGCCGACGCCCTCGGCGCCACCGAGAACTCCGTCAGCGCCGACCTCCTCGTCGCCGGTTCGGACGCACACCTCGGCTGGCTCCTCGCCGGCAGTGGCGTGGACACCGGCGGCTATGTTCCCACCGCCCCCGCCGCACGCGGCCTAATCGATACCACCTCAAATGTCGCCGAAGAAAGCGGCCGCTCCGAACTGCGCACGCCCACGCGGCCCGACGGCGACACCCTCTTCCTGCGCGGCAACGTCCTCAACGAAGCCCGCGGCAA
>CAXTZL010000239.1:0-4810 GCA_964248555.1 uncultured Bryocella sp. | reverse complement strand
AGCATAGTTCGACATAAAAAAGTCATCGAAGGGAGGCTCGCATGGAACGGGCTGCGTGGGTCGCCGCATCATGAATGTGGCGGAAGGCTTAAGCGGTTCTTGGATGCACTAAGTTTCCTCTATGTCAGTACCTACAACGTCTCCGGTGGTACGGATGTTAGGTCGAATTGGACGGTCTTCAGTCCCAGCGCGGGATGCTTTGCCGTCAGCGTAACCGGACCGCTCTGCTGACGGGCTCGCACCCAGACCGCGCCTGTACCGCCAACGAGTGAAAACGGGTTGCTTCCGATGAGATCCGCGGGTCCGCTTAGTGTTAGCTCGATCGCATCGTCAGCGTAGGTCCGCACGGCGCCAAATTCATCGGTCACCCGCAGAACGACGCGCGTGGTGTCAGCCCCATCGGCTAGGAGTGTCGAGTCATCTGGCAGCAGCAGGAATTGCTGATCAATGCCACGACCGGACAGTGACTTTGTAATGACCTTCTGGCCCTTGAGGTAGCCGTCGATGCGGAGGTCGCCCCAGGGAAACGGGAGCTTGTCCATATGCAAAGATGGGTAGTCGAGCAGAAACGGCGCGTGAGGAAGGTGGGGGAACTCCGCTTGGGCCGAGTCGCACTCGGCTACCGGGACCCAGGGGTTGGACTCGAGGCTTTGCACCCGTACAGAAAACTTGAGGTGATCGCAATTGGAACACACGAGAATCTTTGTAAGCCCGACTGCTTCGTCGCCGCGAGCCCAGTGCAGCGCCGGCTCAAGCACAATCTCTTCGCCGGGATCGCACTGGGATTTGTAGAAACCCGCGGCCGGCTTGGGTTCCCGAAAGATGTCACACACGCCGTGGTAGCAGATGCGGTCGCCCGACCCGAAGTTCGCGTGCGTGTTGTAGTCAAAGGCGCACCAGCCGATACCGCCGGCGTACTGCGGGTCGGAATACAGCTGATTGTAGATACGGGCATAGCGCAATGTGTGCTCACGCTGGCGTGCGTCATTGTCAGTCGTTTTGGTAGGGAAGGTGTGGCCGACGAACTCCGTATTCAGGTACTTCGGGTGGTTTGGCTTCAGCAACGGAAAGCCAAAGTCGTTCATGGTGAACACGTCTTCCAAAAACTCTGACGATTGGAAGTAACGGATGCCGCCTGTCTGATGCCCCGTATCGAGTGCATGGGCAAGGGCGTTGGTACGCGTGTAGAAATCGTGATCGTCTTTGGACTCGTTGATTCGCACGCCCCAGAGAATGATGGATGGATGATTCCAGTCGCGGCGTACCATACGGCCTACGTTGTCGATGGAGATCTGCTTCCAGGGCTCTGGCCCGATATGCTGCCAACCGGGAATCTCTTCAAGCACCAGCAGGCCGAGCTCATCACAGCGGTCGAGAAAGTGACGCGACTGCGGATAATGCGATGTGCGCACGATGTTGCAATGCAGGGACGTACGCAGGATGTCGGCGTCACGGCGCTGCACGCGAGCCGGCATCGCCTGACCCGCGAACGGAAAAGTCTGATGCCGGTCCAGGCCACGTAACTTCACGATCTTGCCGTTAATCGAGAACCCCTGGTCTGTGAACGTGGCTTCGCGGAAGCCGATGCGCCGCGTGTCCTCATCGACCACGGTGCCGCCTTCCAGCAGCCTGACCCGCACGGTGTACAGCCGCGGCGAATGAATGTCCCAGAGCCCGATGCCCTTGAGCTCCCGCAGGGCGACTTTCTGGCCCGCGGGATCGCTGGTCGTCTCCGTGCTGGCGTGCACGTCCGCTCCCTCAGCGGGGTCCATGGAGGCATTCGGGTCCGGCCCCGACGGCGGAACAGCTGCCGCGGACCCGTGCGCAATCACCGTTTCGCCGTCAAGCAGCGCCACCTCAAGCGTATGCTGCGGCGTCGAGGGGCGACCGGCCAGAAAGGCTGTCACCTCAAGCCATGGATTCGAGGTGAGCACCTCCTTCGGCTGTGCATGCAGGTTATCCAGGTATACCGTGGGCACAATGCGCAACGAGACCTCGCGGTAGATGCCGCCAAAGGTCATGTAGTCGATCTCATAGCCGAATGGGGGGATGTCCGCGCGCTCGGTGGAGTCCAGCTGCACAACCAGTACGTTCTCCTGGTCAGGTCTGAGGTGTGGGGTCAATTCGAAGGAGAACGGCGTGAAACCGCCTTTGTACTCACCCAGCAAAACGCCGTTGATCCACACCGTGGAGGCGGTCATGGCACCTTCAAAATCCACAAAAACGCGTTTACCCCGGGCTTGTGCCGGATACCGGAAGCGCCGGCGATAGGTGGAGATGAATTCATACAGCGCATCGTCGAAGTTATGCCACGGCAGCTGAATGTTGGAGTGCGGGAGCACAACGGTGGTGAAGGCCGAATCGTCGAAGGAGGATGCCTCCGCACCGACGACCTTTGCCGGATGATAGCGCCAATTGCGGTTCATCGGCAGCACCACGCGGGAGCTGGCCGGTACGGCAGCCGACGCCGCCTTCGGCAGCGTCGAGGCCGCGATGATAGATCCAGCGGTCTTCAGGAAGCTACGTCTCTTCATGTGATTTCTCCCGTTCTTTTTAGAGGGCCCTCGCTCCAGTTCATTGCTGATCCGGTCACGATTGAAAGCAGGGACGCCATAGTCATGGCGGAACCTGACGTCGTGCCGCGTGGAAGTCCAGGGCTGACCGCGAGCACCTGCCGCTGCCCTTCAAACCACACCAGAAAGGCGCTTTCCTGTGCGCCCGATAGCCGCTGCTGGTTGAGCCAATGATAGTACGCGGCCATGTCCGCATCCACCAGCGAGCCCTCCGGATCAAGCTGCAGAACGCCTTGATCGTCGGCGAGCAACTCGTTCATGGGCCGCTGCCGCTGGCGAGGAGCGAAACGTATTAGCAGCGTGAGTGGCTCGGCCCGGCGCAGCACTTCGCGCGCTGTCCACTGCGCAAACGTTGTGCTGAAGATCTGGGTGCCCGAGCCTTCGGCCAGTACCTTGACCAGCAGGTGATCCACAACCGAGTCGGAGCGGAGGCCGAGTTCCGCCGGCGAGAGCTGAGTCAAACGGTCGCGCAACTCTTCCGGTCCCATTCCCGGTCGGCTTACCTGGTTTTGGATGAAGGCCAACAGCCTCGCACGTGCTGGCGTGAGCGCGGCGTAATCCACGGCTGTTATGCCGGAACTGTGTTCCAGGGGCAGACCGCCGTCCACATACCAGTGTGCGTAGGGACTAGGCTGCATTTGAGCGCGGAGCTCCACGGCGGACACCATCGTGGCAAGGCCGCCTGCGGGTTCTATGTTGGTGAACAGAGTGCCGTGCTCCCGTAGTTTGCGGAACAGCCCCGGCTGATGCGGCGCCGCACCCTGGCCGATGATGGCCATGCCCAGCCGGGGCATCGGCAGCAGAACTGGAACCGATGCAGACTGCAGCCGGTCACCATACAGCACCGCGGCCTCACGAAAAGCGTCGGTCTGGTGCGTGCGCCACAGGTAGGCAGAGAGTTGCTCAGTAAAGGCATGGGGGCGCGCACACCAGTCGAACGACGTCTGCTCTGACGAGAGCCGGATCTGTGCGAATCGTGCAAAGCAGTCAGCGAGCTCAGCCGCGGTAAGGGCTGCAATGTAAGCAAGCTGCCGGTCAAGCTGGGCCAACTCCGCAGGAAACTTGTAGTCATACTCAATCAACTCCCGTAGCAGGCTGGGGAGGAACGCAAGCGGCAATTGCCGTAGCAGTTCCAAGTGTGCCTGCGCAACAGCGCGCGCCCGTGGCGGGTACTCTGCAAAGTGCACCATGCTCAGGTGCGAGGGAAGCATTTAGACCAATTCCCTGATTGGTCGGCCCGCTGAAAGTCTGGCCGAAAAACCCATCATCGCCCCGAGTGTCGGGACCAGGTCGATTGATTCTATTGGGCGATCGTAAACAACGCCTTGCCGAACACCAGCGCCAAGCGCCATCATCCAGGTGGTGCGCGATGCGGCATCGCCCGTGCGGTGATGTTGAAAGCCGTTGCCTCCGGCCTCCATATCCGCGTCGCGGCCGAAGTCAGGGAGAATAAACATAGTTGTATTGCCGGCGTATTCGGGATCCGCCTGCACCGCCTGCCATAGCTCACCACACAGCCGATCGGTGCGCCGGATCGCTTCCAGGTAAAGAGAGAAAGCTCCGGTGTGCGCAATGTCCACATCGTGAAGGGTGAGCCAGAGCATGGACGGCGACTGCGTGCGCATCAGCTGCTTGACGATGTACACGGACAATTCATCGGGACTGGCAACCGTACGGGCATGCGCCACAAAATCCGCAAGCGAGAGCTTCAGCATCGAGTCCAGTTGACGGCTTTCCAATTCGCGACCAACATCGCCTTCTACAAGCTGCGGCGTGTAAAGAGGTGTCTCATAGTTGTCATGCAGCAGATGGCTTACGTCGTCCAGGTCCGTGCTGGCGGACGCGGCCCTGAGCAGCTGCTTCGGCAGGATGACCTGCGCCCCCATCCCGGGGCCATATCCCCGTGCACTGCTTTCACCAATGCGGTTGAACCCATTGCTCGGTGCGACAACCCAGGCGTTTTCGAGCGGCCGCTTCAGATCTTTGCGGAAGTATTCGAACACCGTGGGATGCTCGGGAGGAATGGAGGAAAAGTTGTTTAGCGTCTCATAGACACCGGTAGCAAGGCTGGCAGTTGCGACGTAGTGGCCAAGGATCCCGGCGTTTCGGACGTGGGTAAAGAAGCTCGACTGCGGTGCGAGATGTTGTAGCATCTGCGGTATGTTGGCCTGCCCCTCTGGAGCGAAGGTCTCCTGGTCCCGAGCACCACCGCCAAAGGTGATGACGATCACCTTTCG
>CAXTZL010000238.1:0-4817 GCA_964248555.1 uncultured Bryocella sp. | reverse complement strand
AGCCTCCGCCCAGGCCATGCTCACCCGGCTTGCCCGCTACCTCGCCGAGCCGGGCGCCGATGGCCTGCCGCGCACGCTTCTGCTCACCACGCATCAGGCCGAGCTCGCCCGCCCGCTCGTCCGCCTCACCCTCCGTCTCGACGCCGGCCGCTTGGTGCCCGCCACACCAACAACGCAGCCGGACCATGCGCCGAAAAACGCAAACGCGATCCCCGCATGAGCGCTCCCAGCCCCGCCAAAACCAACGCCGCACGCCTGCTCGACTCCCTCGGCATCGTCTACGAACTTCGCCGCTACGAGGTCGACCCCAACGACCTCACTGCAATCTCCGTGGCCAGAAAAATCGGCATGCCTCTCGAACAGGTCTTCAAGACCCTGCTGACCCGCACAGCGGACAACGCCCCTCTCTTCGCCGTCATCCCGGGAAACACCGAACTCGATCTGAAAAAACTCGCTGCCGCAGCTGGCACACACAAAGTCGAACTCGCCGCTCTCAAGGACGTCGAGCCCCTCACCGGCTACATCCGCGGCGGCGTCACCGTGCTTGCGGCCAGAAAGCCGTTCCCGGCCTACGCGGACGAAACCCTCGAGCTTTTCGACACAATCTCCGTCTCTGCCGGCCAGCGCGGCACCCAGATCCTACTCTCCCCCGCGGATTATCTGCGCAGCACACAGGCCATCCTCGCCGATCTCACCAGGCCGCTCCCTACCCCGAACCACACGGGGCCATCCGCATGATCTATCTCCGCCACGTTCTCGCGCACCTTTACAAAGATCTCAGGCTCGAATGGCGCAACCGCGACAGCGTCAATGGCATGCTCTTCTTCGCCCTCCTGGTCGTCGTCGTTTTTGCCCTCGCCTTCGATCCCACGGCTTTCCCGACGGTCGCACGCCAGATCTCCGGCGGCCTGCTCTGGGTGGCGATCCTCTTTGCCTCCATCACCGCCCTCAACAACGCCTGGGAGCGCGAACTCCGCAACGACGTTCTCGCCGCACAGCGCCTCTCCCCCGCACCGGCCTCGGCGCTGTTCGTCGGCAAGGCCCTCGCCAACTTCCTCTTCGTCTCCGCGGTCGAACTCGTCCTCGCTCCCGTCTTTACGGTCTTCTACAACCTCCATCCACTCGGAAACACGGCACTTCTTCTGCTCATCCTTCCCCTCGGCACATGGGCGCTGGTCTCCAACGGCACTTTCTTTGCCGCTCTCAGCCTCCGCGCCCGCAACCGCCAGTTGCTGCTGCCATTGGTTCTCTGCCCCATCGCCCTGCCCGCGCTGCTGGCCACCATCCAGGCCACCACAAACGTTCTCACCGGCGAGCTCGATCCCAGCCTCTGGATCAAGGTCCTGGTCAGCTATGACATCGTCTTCACCACCGCCGGGGTCCTGCTCTTTTCCGCCATTCTGGAAGCGGCCTAACGGCACTTCCCCCGTTTGGAAGCACAAAGCTTCAGCTCAAACGGTCGGACCGGCCTATCCACCCGCAGCCACCCGGCAATCCCAGCAAAAACGCGCCCTGCTCTTCCCGGCTCCTGAATTTCGAAAGCAAACGGCCTCCGGCACGGCGCGGGAGCCGTCGTCTGGCCAGTAGAATGGAAGGGTGAAACAGCGGGCGGAAAATCGCAGTGCTCTCCAGCCGTGGGCCGTGGCCTGGTTCGTGCTCACCCTCGCCGTCATGGGCTTCGGTTTCTACAAGGCCATGACCGCCCCCACCGAAGCGACCATGGGCAATCTCTACCGGGTCTTCTTTTACCACCTGCCGAACGCGATTCTCAGCTTCGTCTTTCCCTACGTGAACTGCATCGCCTGCTTCGCGTACCTGTATTTCCGGCATTGCAACGCCTCCGCCGCCCTCGCCGCCGACGCCTGGGCCGTAGCCTCGGCGGAGATCACCGTCCTCTACTCCACGGTCGGTCTTGCCACGGGAATGCTCTGGGGCCGCGCTGCGTGGGGCATCTGGTGGACCTGGGACGCCCGCCTCACCACCTATCTGCTTCTGTGGCTTCTCTACGTCAGCTACTTGCTTCTTCGTGGCTTCTCCGGCAATGGCGCCGCTCTTCCCGGCAGCGGACATAACGGGGTAGCCGCGGCCGCCCTCGGCGTCTTCGCCGCCATCGACGTCCCGATCTGTTTCATGTCCATCCGCTGGTGGCGCACCCAGCACCCAGCACCCGTCTTCGGCGGCGGTGCCGATTCCGGCATCGACAAAAGCATGCTCCCCGCTCTCGGCTGGAACTTCCTCGCCTTCGCCATGTGGGGCGCCCTTCTGCTCGGCTGGCGCTACGCCCTCGAGCGCCGCCATCAACGCCAGGCCGCCGCCGAAGCGCTTGCCTTCCTGAGCCATAACTCGCTTTCAGACCCGCTTGCCGCCCCGCTAGCCACAGCGCAGGAGGTCGTCTAGATGTCTCTTCCAGCGATTCCCTTTGAGACCCTCTCGCAGCGCCACCTGGTCTACGTGTACGTCACAGTCTGGGTTCTGCAGTTCGGCTACGCCGGCTGGCTCCTGCGCTCCTGGAACCGCTCCCGCCGCAATCCTTAATGCTTTTCTGATCTGGCATCCCGCAGGGATCTACTCTTAGCCGCAGCCTGTCTCAAACTCGAAAAAAGCAACGGAGTCCAATCTTCCGGACTCCGTTGTTCCGAGGAGTCATGCCTGACCCGACGCGTAACAGCCGCCGTGTCTTCTGTCTGAACACCGCCTCCCCGCCAGTGTTGCGCGGGAAAGCTCAAAACACTCTGTATTCCAGCGCCCCTTGTTACGGCGGCAAACCGGACCGCCCAGTCACCGGCGTCCATCCCCGTAACGACCCTCCCCGGTACACTCGGTAGGTGCCCGTACCGTCGTCGCCCCACACTCCCCTGGCCGGCATCGCCCTGCCCAGCGCCGCCTCGTCTCGCCTTTCTGGCGGTGATGCCTCCCGCACCGCCAGCCTGCTGCTGCGCCGGGCCTGCACCCTCGCTCTTCTGCTCTCCCCGCTCGCCCTCGCCGGCTGCCACCGCAATCACTTCCCAAAATACCCCGCGAACTACCGCGAGTTCGCCTACGTCTCGGATGGCGCCTCCGGCACCGTCACCGTGCTCGATCTCGTCTACCTGCGCCAGGATCGCATCCTGCAGGTAGGCCGTCAGCCCACCGGCCTCGCCGTCAATCCCGTAAAGGACGAGGTCTATGCCGTCAACACCGGCAGCAACTCCGTCTCCGTCATCGACGCCCAATCCAACCGCGTCGCCTTCACCATCGGCGTTGGAAAGCAGCCGTATTTCCTCAGCGTCGCCCCCGACGGCCGCCGCGCCTACGTCGCGAACTCCGCCTCGGACTCCATCAGCGTGCTCGATCTAAACAAGCGTCGCCAGATCGCGACCGTGCCCACCGGCGCCGGCCCCGGTTTCGCTCGCATCGCGCCAGACAATCGCTCCCTCGTCGTCAGCAATCGAACCGCGGGCAGCGTCTCGGTCTACGCCGTCGACAGCGCTTCGCCCGACCACCCTCTGCGCCTGCGCGAAACCGTCCCCGGCTGCCCCGGCGCAACCGATATCGCCATTCTCAACGATTCCACCAAGGCCTTCATCGCCTGTTCCGCGACCCATCAGGTCATGGCCCTCTGGCTGGGCGTACCCGCTACAACCTGGCGCGGCAAGCAGGACGCGAGCCTGCAATCAGACCACCTGCTCACCCTGCTCGATGTGGGCAAAACGCCCACCCACCTCACCCTCAAACCCGACGACGGCGAAATTTTCTCCACCAACTTCGGCGCCAACAGCCTGTCAGAGATCTCGGCCTGGACCAACGAGGTGGAAGGGACCTACCCCGGCTTCATGCAGCCCTCCCGCGCCGTCATCAGCCGCGACAACTCCACTCTATGGATCACGGACTTCGGCGCCGGCTCCGCCACCCTCTACAGCGTCGACGACGGCCGCATCGAAGCCAGCGTCCGCACCGGCTCCCACCCCGACGCCCTCGCCTTCTCCGCCGACGAGCATCTCGTCCTGGTAGCCGATTCCGGCTCCGCCGACGTAGCCGTCATCCGCACCGATAGCCCAGGGGGTCCCACGCTTTTCACCCTCCTGCCCGCCGGCTCCCAGCCCAACGACATCGTCATCAAGGATTTCCACGTCCGCTAACGTCGCCGATGCGGCGGAGGTGGCGCCCGGCCCGCTAACCCACCATCTCCGGTTCGTGTTTGGCTGCTCCCTCGGCCGCCCGCGTCTCGCGCAGCGCCTGCCGCGTAGCCGAGACATAAGCCCCAGCCAGCAACAACAACCCCGAAATAAACGCCCACGTGATCAAACTCACCGAAACATTGAACGGCCCATACACCGAATCGAAATCCAGGTGCGGCAGCGCCAGGATGTAAATGTACTTGGCGATCGTCCAGATCACACCCATCACAATCGCCGTCGGCAGCACCGCCGCGGCAGGCACCTTACGGTTCGGCAGCACCCAATAAATCAGAAAAAACAGGCCAATACTCGCCGCCAGCGCACAGATCTGCAGAAAGCCCTTGGCGAGCAGATTGAAAATGAGATTGTCCGTGTGCCCCAGAAACAGCCAGCCCAGCACGGTCCGCTGCGCCGCCGAAAGCGCCACCGAAATCATCGCCAGCGAAGCCACGCCCACCGCCAAACCGATCGACACAACCTGGTTGTGCAGGTAGTTGCGATTCTTGGTCACGCCCCACACACTGTTCAGCGCCACCTCCAGCGGCAGAAACACGCCGGTCACCGTGATAAACAGCATCACCAGAGAAAACACCTTCGTCTGCGTGTGACCAAACGCCAACTGCCGCATGTGTCCCACCACATATTGCTGATGATTCGGCA
>CAXTZL010000237.1:0-4835 GCA_964248555.1 uncultured Bryocella sp. | reverse complement strand
GAGCGACGGACTCATAACCCGTAGGTCAGAGGTTCGATTCCTCTCACCGCCACCAGGAACTTCTCTTCCCGGGCGATGCTTTTCCAAGGTATCAGAGGTATGATTTTCCGGTAGCGTTCCTGCGCTGGCCTTCGTCTAAGGTTTCAGGACCGCTTTTGATGAACCTCGTCCCCGGAGTGGATGTTCGCCCATGCCCAAGAGTGTAAAACTTGCCCTGCTTTCGCTGTCGGTGCTTTTGATCTTGGGTATCTTCCTGGGCGTAAATGCCCGAGGCGTGAGCGCGGCAGGGATGGACGTGCAGCAGGGGGCCTATAAGCAGATTGATGTTTATGGTCAGGTGTTGCAGTACATCCAGAGTGATTATGTAGAAGACCCGAACATGGCGACGGTGACTTCGGGTGCGCTACGAGGGCTTTTGGAGTCGCTGGATGCGGATTCCAGCTATCTGAGCCCGGCGGACTACAAGGCATACAAGGCGGATGCCGTGGGCAAGGCGCAGGTGGGCCTGAACGTGTCCAAGCGGTTTGGTTATGCGGTTGTGGTGTCGACCGTGCCGAATAGTCCGGCGGAGCGGGCGAATTTGAGTGATGGAGACATTATTGAGGCGATCGACGGAAAGGATACGCGGGACATTTCCGTGGCGATGATTCAGCATATGCTGACCGGTGCGCCGGGAAGCAAGCTGAGCCTGGCGGTGGTGCGGCCGAGCAAGGCGGCGCCGGACAAGATTGAGCTGACGCGAACCGTGGTTGCAGAGCCGCCCGTGACCGATACGGTGTATGAGAGCGGCAGCATTCTGGATCTACGGCCCGAGGTCCTGGATCGTGAGCATGTGAATGCGCTTGAGGCCAAGCTGAAGGCGGGGGAGAAGAACGGCGGCGCGAAGAAGGTGATTCTGGACCTTCGCGATGTTTCTGGCGGAGACATGAAAGAGGGCATCCGGCTGGCGAACTTGTTTTTGAGCTCTGGCACGATCGCCACGCTAGAAGGACAGAAGTTTCCGAAGGAGACCTTCTCGGCCGAGGCCTCGAAGGCTGTAGACCCGACCACGCCCATGGTGATTCTGGTGAATCGGGGAACCGCTGGTGCCGCGGAACTGGCGGCTGCGGCGCTGGGCGATGACAAGCGCGGCGAGCTGGTGGGAGAAAAAACCTTTGGCGAGGGCGCGGAGCAGAAGACCTTTGATTTGCCTGATGGTGGGGCGGTGATTCTGTCGATTGCGAAGTATGCTTCGCCTTCGGGCAAGACGTTTGAGAGCGAGGGCGTGACGCCTACGGTTCTGGTGGCTTCCAACACCAACGCGGACGACACGGTGGACTCAGACAGTGACGAGGCGGGGGCGGCGCATAGTGTGGCCCCGGCAAAAAAGGGTGCCGTGCAAGTGGATGACCAGTTGAACAAAGCCTTGGAAATTCTGAAGGCGAAGGCGGCTTAGATCTGTCTCGAAACAGGACAGGAAGCCGACTTGCGGGCGTGATAGGGTGAAAAGGCCTTGAACACCCTGATGCAGCCGGAACGGAAGAAAGCGGAGCCCAAGCGGGGCGTTCGAATCCGCATAAAGCGGGGCCGGCGTTCGCCGGTTTGGACCGCGATGCTGCAGTTTCCGTTTCGGGAGCCGCGCGGCGCGGCGCGTCCGTATGCGGGCAGGGCGGCGTGGCTCCTGCTGCTGAGTGCCTCTGCGGTATTCGGTGTGGTGCTGGCCCTGGTGCTGGTGTACTCCGTGAATTTGCCGCAGATGACGGAGCTGGAGCGCTATCGACCCAGTACGACGACGGAACTCTACGACGTGCATGGCAAGGTGTTCGGATCCTTTGCCTCGGAGCGCCGGGTGGTGGTGCCGTTTTCGGAGATCCCGCCGGTACTGCGCGAGGCCATTCTTTCGATCGAAGACAAGGATTTCTACCGCAATGGCGGTGTGAACCTGGTGCGCGTGGTGGGCGCGGCATATGAGGATCTGCACAGCAAGGGCAAGGCGCAAGGTGCGTCGACGCTGACGATGCAGTTGGCAAGAAATCTCTTCCTTTCGTCGGAGAAGACGTATGGCCGCAAGCTGCAGGAAATCTTTATTACTTTGCAGATCGAACGGCACTTTACGAAGGATCAGATTTTTACGCTGTATGCCAACCAGATTTATCTGGGTCGCGGCACGTATGGGTTTGAGGCGGGAGCGGAGTACTACTTCAGCAAGCATGCGCGGCAGTTGACGCTACCGGAGGCGGCGCTGCTGGCGGCCCTGCCAAAGGGGCCTGAATATTATTCGCCGGTGCGGTACCCCGAGCGGGCGCTGCGGCGGCGCAATCTGGTGCTGGATGAGATGCTGCGCGACGGCAAAATTTCTGTTGCGCAGGATCAGGCAGCCAAGGCCGTACCGCTGGAGCTGCACCTGGAGACGCCACCGAACAGCGAGGCACCTTACTTTGTCGAGGAAGTGCGCCGGCAGCTGGAACGCGAGTATGGCGTGGACGAGGTGCATGGGGCCGGTCTGCGGGTATACACGACGTTGAACCTGGATCTGCAGCATAAGGCGGAGAGCTCCGTGCTGGATGGTCTGGCGGTGTATGAGCGGCGCCATGGCTGGAAGGGCAAGCTGCCGACGCTGATCCATACGGAGTACGACCCGGCCACGTACAAGCATCCGGACTGGAAGAACGCGATTACCAATGGCGCCTACTTCCATGCGCTGGTGACGCAGGTGTCGCCGACCAAGCTGACGGTGCGTATCGGCGAGGTGCGGTCGACGATGACGCCGCCGGACTGGGCCTGGACGGAACACTATAAGGCGACAGATCTGGCGAGTGCCGGGGATCTTGTGTATGTCAAGGTGGCCAGCGGCGCGGGAACACCAGCCCTGCATCTGGTGCTGGAGCAGGATTCGGGGGCCCAGGCGTCCCTGATGGCGATGGACAACTCGAATGGGGCGGTGTTGGCGATGGTGGGCGGGCGCGATTGGGCGTTGTCGCAGTTCAACCGGGCGACCCAGTCGCTGCGCCAGACAGGATCCTCCTTCAAGATTTACGACTACACCGCGGCTTTCGAGGCGGGAGCCAGCCCGTATGATTCGATCTCCGATGCGCCGACTACGTTTTACACGGCAAGTGGACCGTACAGCCCGCACGATTATGAAAAGGGTTATGCCGGCCGTATGAGCCTGATCAGCGCGTTTGCGGAGTCACGGAATATTCCGGCGCTGCGCATTGCGGACAAGGTAGGGATTAAAAAGGTGATCGAGGTGGCGCGGCGCTTCGGTGTGACAAGTCCGCTACCCGCGTTTTTGCCCGTGGCGATTGGGGCGGCGGACATCACGCTGGCAGAGCAGGTGGCTTCGTATTCGGTGTTTCCGAATGACGGCATCCGGATCGCTCCACACTATATTCAGCGAGTGATGCAGTCGGACGGAACCCCCCTGGAGACGCGCACCTCGGGTGTGCGTGAGGTCATTCCGGTAGAGATCGCCCGCAAGATGATGATCTTGTTGAAGGCGGTGGTGCAGGGGGGTACAGGATCGGCGGCCTCCCAGATGCACCATGCGCTGGGCGGAAAGACCGGCACGACCAATAATTTTACGGATGCCTGGTTTTTGGGTTTTTCTCCCTCTGTGACCTGCGGTACCTGGGTCGGCTATGACAACCGGCAGTCGCTGGGCGACAAGGAGCAGGGTGCGAAGGTGGCGCTGCCGATCTGGATCAACTTTATGGAAGCGGCCGTGGCCGACCGGCCCAATGAGCAGTTTCCGCAGGCAAATGCACCGAAGCGGCAGGTGGTGGTCTCGCCCAACCCCGCTCTTGACACGGATAACGACACGGATGATGACGACAGCGCCAAGCCAGTGATCGTGGCCCCCCCGAGTGCGGACGACCTGCCGGAGGATTCGCCCTCAGTTCCAGGTACCGTGCCGAAGGCCGTACCTGTGCCGCTTGGGACTGCTCCGAGAGTGCCCAGTCCGGCGCCGCCGGTCGCCGTACCGACTCCCCTGGCGGTGCCGCCTCGCAGTGTCCATGCTGTCCCGCAGATGTGATCTAAGACGAGGCGAGCTGCTGGGTTAGAGAATTTGGTTGCGCAGCTCACCAACCCCGAGCGCGTCACAGAGCCGAAAGAACCGCTGTGCCCGCTGTACGTCCTGACCTATTTGGTTGCGCAACGCCTCCGGTGTGGCAAAGCGTCTTTCTTCGCGGAGGTGTTCGAGAAAGGTGAGCCGGAGGGGAGTTGTCTCGGTGAGTTCAACGGGCTCGAAGTCGAAGAGATGCATTTCCACAGCGTAGGAATCGGCTCCGAAGGTGGGCCGGTTGCCGGCGTTGGTGACCCCCCGGAAGGTTCGCCCGTTCGGCCCCGTCCCGATCCGCAGCGTTGTGGTGTAGACGCCGTGGGCGGGCAGGAGTTCCGGGTATGTCGCGAGATTGATGGTTGGAACGGCGTAGCGGGTTCCGTAGCCTCGGCCTGAAGCCGGAGTGCTGTCAATGGCGAAGGGGCGCCCCAGCAGGGCGCGCGGGGTGCGGACGTCGCCCAAGGCGATGGTCTTACGTATCCGGCTGGAGGACACGGGGGCACCGCGGCGCAGAATGGGCGTGTAGGCGGCAACGCGAAAGCCGAATTCTTTGCCCAGCCGGGTGAGGCCGTCCATATCCGCTTCGGCGCGATGGCCGAAACGGAAGGTCTCGCCTTCGTGAATCTCGAGCGTGGCCAGGGCTTTGCAAAGGACAGTTTCGGCGAACTGGCGTGCCGTGAGTAGGCGGAGTTCTTCGTTGAAGGGCAGGATCAGGGTGAGATCGACGCCTGTGGCGGCGAGGAGCTCCAACTTTCGCGGTAACGGCGTGATCAGCGGGGTGCGGGCGTCCTTG
>CAXTZL010000236.1:0-4849 GCA_964248555.1 uncultured Bryocella sp. | reverse complement strand
CTTTTTGTGAACGCCGGCACGACGACGCAGGAGGAGATGGTGACGATCGGAGACGTGGCAACGGATGAATTCGTGCGTGTCATGGTCACCAATGCGCTCTGTCCCATGCGAGTCATCGAGTCGTTGCAAGATCTTGTTCCCCCAGACGGCCTGATCGGCGTGATGTCTTCCGGGCAAGGGAGTGTGGCAAACAACGTCACCGGCATGCGGGAGGTTTATCGCGGGAGCAAGGCAGCCCTGAACCAGTTCATGCGTAGCTACGCAGCCCGCCAGAAAGCAACCTCTCGCGCGATGGTACTAATGGCTCCCGGCTGGGTCCGTACGGACCTGGGAGGCCCTGATGCTCACCTGAGCATTGACGAAAGTGTTCCGAACCTAGTGAATGTTTTGCTCAAGAAGCAAAGCAGACCTGGTCTTGAATACCTGGACTATCTAGGACGCACTGTGCCTTGGTAAGTGTTTGCACGGCTGCGTCGCCGCGAAGGCTTTTGGCAGACAGGAGACTGATGCGTGAAGGCAATACTCACTTGTTGAGATGGAGTCCCGTGAAACGCGCCTGTGGGCGGGTGACGATGTCACGCTAGCACAACGTTCAATGGTGTTGGAGATTCCGTTTCAGGAACGAACGGTGCGTGTGAAGCCTGGCCGTCTTCAGCAACGGCCGGCGAGGTAGGAGGTCGAGCGGCAGTGGCGGAGGATACTTGCGACGCCGCCTGGCGTTCTTGCCGCCCAGCGTCGACTAAGACCTACGCCATTGCATGAGAGACCGCGGAGCCGGGCAAGACGGCGTAGATTTGAACAGTCGCCATCAATAAACACTCTTCAGAGGCGCCACTTAACCCTCAAAGCTTGAGCCTTGTAAGGCGGAACTGCTGCTTCATGTGGGCGAGTAGCATTTCTACTTTCTTCCGAAGACGGCGCGACTGTTGGAACGCTTCTGTGTCCTGAAGAGTCTTGGTCTGCTGCCAGCTATCTTCATCCACAGACACGGACAAGCAGCCGAATCTGCTTCGGGTGCATTGTTGGCGAATTGGACATGATCTGCAATCGCTTTCTCTCGCGTAGTAGCGTTGAAGCTGCGAGTCGCCGGAAGCAGTGGAGTTCTTAAGGATCTTGTTCTGCGGACAGGTGTAGTGATTCTTGTCCGGATCAAACGTGAGGACTTCACGTGGCAGCAAACCGTCTGTCTGGTGCTGCCGGTCCAGTACCGGGATATGCGGGACGATGCTGCGTTGCGAAAGCCAGCTCAGGAAGGGGCCGGTGCCATAGGTTTTATCCGCTGCCAGCTTCTCGGGCTTGAAAGCCTGTTTCTGGTCTACTCACTCCAACCTGGTTTTCGTGGCGATGATCTCCTGCGACAGTCTTGCCGGAGTGGCTTCGACGTCAACGATGACGGCATGTTCGGTGTCGACAAGATAGCTGTTGAAGTAGCTGAATTTGCCTCGCCCTTCCTTCACGTTCCATGCAGCAGCTGGAGCTGTCGGCGAGAGATACCGGGCTTCGCCAGGATGAACAGGGTTCCCTGCACCCAGTGCTTCCAAGTATCAGAAGCGCCGCCGCAACCTCTACGGCCCCCGATCACATCGAAAAACCAGCCACCGCACGACGTACCCTTCTTTGCTTCAGACGTTGAACTGCGAACCTAAATGTAGCCGCGATGCTTGTGAACGATTCGGTGCGAGATCCAGAGACCAAGGCCGGTTCCATGAATTCTCTTCGTTGTGTCGAAGGCGTCAAATTTTTTGGTTACATGCCTTCAGAGATGCCCGGTCCCATATCGGCCACTGTGATCCTCACACCTTGCTGCCCTGTACTACAGGGGGGGATCGCAGCCGGAGCACACCACCAGACCGCATTGCATCGAGAGCATTGCTGACCAGATTACTCAGCATCTGCCGGATGTCGCCCTCGGAACAGGTAAACCGCACTCCCTTCCCGTGTAGGTCCAGTACTGCTCCTGCAGCTTGCCGTTCTCAAAAAGAGGAACGTATGATCCGTAAACGAAAGTGCTCTTCCGGTGGCCTGGGCTGCCTGCATCTGGGGCTGATGATCGACCATGCTTCAGCCCACACGATGCTTGCTGGCTGCCCCATGGACCCAGGCTGCTTGGTGGAGAGCCCGGAATCATAGCATCGTTGTAGATGCAGATAAGCTCCGGTCCCAGAATCTCTGTCTCTATATGGACACCGCATCTAGCTATTCTCGACGTGTTTCTACCCGGGATGAACGGAATTGAGCTTGCGCACAAGCTAAAGGAGATCTGCCCGGAGTGTCACATCCTGCTCATCTGCGGACAGTCGCAACGAAGGGTCTACTTGAGGCAGAGGAGGCTTTCCATGCGTGGACAGCTTTACCAAATCTATTCCGCCGGGAGATCTCCCCAGCTTAGCTGCCGCATGGCTTCAGTAAGGATTGAAGACTTTCGCTTAACTCTTGTTTCGCCTGAGGAGAAAGCCTACGCGGCTGCTCTCTTTATGGTGGCCGCCAATGGTCAACTGTTGAGGTTACTGCGGTCTGAACCATGAAGAGGAGATGTGCTGTCACTAACTCTATTCGGGTTTGATTGATTCCAACGTCTCGCCGGATTCCGGCGACAGCTTCACCACAGAAGTCTCGTTGTATGCCGTGTTTCGCCAGCTCTGGGCATTCTACAAAGAGGAGGACCAAGAGTTTGATCTGTGGCCGCATCCTAGCTTTTCACCTGCTCATGAAGTGTACGTAGGGCCGTGCAATTCAGGGCTGGTCAAGCCCGATCGAGGAAGATGAAAGAGAGATCAACCTTCATTCCGCAGTGATCCAGGCAATCGGCAGTGTGCGCTACTGCCCAACCAAAGGTTTTGCTGGAAGGAGTTCGAAGTGGAGATCCGTTTGCATGCGGTCTGCAATTGACGACTGGATATCCGCAAGGGCTGCCCAGGTGCGTACAGGCACGTTCTGTGAGCGCAACCCGACAGAACGACTCGACGTTTTTGGCTATGCTCACTGAGCAGACTGGCTGTTTGTAGAGGGAGACCTCCAGAACGCTTCGGTCTCTTGCCTGTTCGAAGAGGCCACCCCATGACTGCTCTCCAGACCAATCGTCTGCTTGATGCCCTTTCACCGGCCGGTTGCACTTCCCCTGCGAACGACGTTGATCGAGGTCGGCGAGCTTCTCGCGTATGCCTACGTTATGACTTCCGGTATCGCCAGCGTCGTCATCGAACTTGCAGAAGGACGACGGTGGTCATGGCAGCCGGCGCGCTTCAGCGCAGCGGAATGATCATCTATAGCCGGTGCAAAGTCCACATCCTTTCTCCCGAAACCCTGGAAGCGGCGGCATGCGATTGCTATAAGGTCGTGCGCCAGCCCTACGATGGACTCTATCAAGGAGCAATCTGATGATGCGAGCCCTTATGTCCAACATCGAGCAGACCAGCTGCCTACCGAGGGGTAGACCTTAAACAGAACGGTACGAGCACGCTTCCAGCACGCTCCGGCCCTTCTCGTGCTTCGGCACGATCTGAGCAATCAAGGACATTCTAAAGGAACCGCTTGATACGGAGTTCTCATGAGCGAGACCGCGACGACACCCTTCCGCCACAGGCACAACCCCAACCGTTCCTTCGATTCCATTTGCCTTTCCTGCTACCGCATTGTGGGTTCGCGTCCCGTTGAAGCGGAGCTGGCGCAGGCGGAAAGGGAGCACCATTGCCACGGCAGCGACATGTACCCTTATCGCCAAACCTGTACGCTTCTCACGATAACAACGGAGCACCCCCATCACAAACCTTCAATGCTGTTGAAAAGCTCTTGCTGCGCGAGAGCGTCTGTGTTTCCGTAAAGACAACGACAGAGGGCATCGCCATGCTGGGCTAGCAGGATGCGCAGGATCAGCTTTTTTATTCTTTCCGACTTGAGAACCATGTTCCAGGCGATCATCTTCTACGGCAGCTTGATGCCGTTCTGAACCTCGATCGCGTGAGATCGGCGCTGGCTAGTCATTACAGTGCAACGAGCCGGCCGTCGATCGATTCCGAATTGATGCTTCGTATGCTATTGATCGATTACGCGTACGGGATTCGCTCGGAACGCCAGTTGTGCAGCGAGGTTCACTTGAACCTTGCTTATCGCTGATTTTGCCGTTTGGGTCTTGACGGTGCCGTGCCGAACCATTCGACCTTCTCGATGAACCGCTATGGCCGGTTCAGAGAAGGCGACATCTACCGCGTGCTGTTTGAAGAAGTCGTCGGCCAGTGCTGCGTTGCGGGTTTGGTAACCAGTGAAAGTTTTGCTGTAGATGGCAGCCTGATCTCCGGCGATGCGGCACGCACCCGGCGTGTAGAAAACGTGGACGCGATTCGCGAAGGGGATAGCAGCAGCCGGCCGGTGCGCGAATATCTGGAAGCACTCGATGCCGGCAACCCTGTTCATCCAAGCGAAGCCCGGTACCTTTCCCCGACGGACCCAGCTGCTGCATGGAACGTGAAGGAGGGACGAGGCAAGTTCGGCTATTTCAACAACTATCTCATCGACACTGAACAGACCGTCATTGTTGACGTCGAGGCCACTCCCGCACGGCTGTCACAGGAGATCGTTGCTACTAAAGCCATGTTGGAGCGAGTAGATCAAAGACATGCTCTAAGACCCAACAGACTGGCAGCTGATAAGGCCTATGGCACGGGTCCTTTTCTGGGTTGGCTTTCTCAGCGCAGCATCACTCCGCACATTCCGGTACTGGACCGGCAGCATCAGACCGACGGTCTGCCGCGAAGTCTTCACGTTCGATTCGAACAGAGATCACTACACCTGCCCGCAAGACAAGATCCTCGAGAGAGGCACGGCTTCCGGGGACTCGCAGGTTAACCGCTAT
>CAXTZL010000235.1:0-4854 GCA_964248555.1 uncultured Bryocella sp. | reverse complement strand
GAGGCTCTCTATGCCGCCTCGGACGCGGGTGTGGAAATCGACCTGATCGTCCGGGGCATGTGTGCCCTTCGCCCCGGGGTGCCGGGCATGAGTGAGCATATCCGGGTTCGCTCGATCATTGGCCGCTTTCTGGAGCACAGCCGCATCTTCTGGTTCACCAACGGCGGTAGCCCAGAGATCTACGCCGGCAGCGCGGATTGGATGCCGCGCAACCTTTACGAGCGTTGCGAGGTCGTGTACCCCATCCTTGCACCCGGGGCAGCCGAGCGACTCCGGGAGGAGGTGCTGGAGGCCTACTTGCGAGACACCGTCAAGGCCAGGTTGCTGCTGGCCAACGGAACCTACACCCGAGCTACGCCCCCGGCTCGCAAAACAGGTCGCGACGCCGGCGAGCCCACTCTGAGCGCGCAGGAATGGTTCATGCAGCACTCACAGACACACGAACTGCGCTCTTTCGCCCTAGCTGTTGCAAATTGGGCTGCTGGGGATTTGTCTACCGGCGATCTGCAGAAGGTAGAGGCATCGAAGGGGATGACGACACGCGACTAGGCCATGGAAGGAAACCCTGTGGAATCGTTTTATGCCATGCGTGGATTGCGAGATCTCTTCAAACCGACGTCACTCCATGCTTAAAGCAGGGCTTATGCTTGGGTTAAACTTGGAGTCCTGCTGTGCGTGTGGATTTGCCGCTCACCAGAAGAACAAGGAGACCGATCCATGGCACAACAATCCCTGAACGGAAATGGCAATGAGTCGAACGGCACTCCGAGTGCGAACAGCCTGCGGCTGAAGACCGGTCTGGCCGAGATGCTGAAAGGCGGCGTCATTATGGACGTCATGAGCGTGGAACAGGCCCGCATCTCTGAGGAGGCTGGTGCCGTTGCCGTGATGGCACTTGAAAGGGTTCCGGCGATGATCCGCGCCGAGGGTGGCGTCGCCCGCATGGCGAATCCGAAGCTGATCAAAGAGATCATGGCCGTTTCGACAATTCCGGTTATGGCCAAAGCCCGCATCGGCCACTTCGTCGAGGCGCAGGTGCTGCAGGAGCTTGGGGTTGATTTCATCGATGAGAGTGAAGTTCTCACCCCTGCCGATGAGTCGCACCACATCGACAAGCACGCCTTCACGACCCCTTTCGTTTGTGGCGCGAAGAACCTGGGTGAGGCTCTGCGGCGTATCGCGGAAGGGGCAGCCATGATTCGCACCAAAGGCGAGCCCGGTACCGGCGATGTCGTCCATGCCGTCACGCACATGCGTACCATCGTCCGCGAACTGAAGGCGTTGACCGTGCTTGACGACGTGGAGCTCTATGCCGCCGCGAAGAACCTGCAGGCTCCCTACGAATTGGTGCGGATGGTCGCCAACACCGGCAAGCTACCCGTTCCTAATTTCTCGGCCGGCGGCATCGCCACACCCGCGGACGCCGCGCTCATGATGCAGCTGGGGGCTGAAACGGTGTTTGTCGGCTCCGGCATCTTCATGAAGGATGGGGCTACGCCCCTGGACGTTCGTGCCTGGACACAGGCCGACGCGGAGATTGGCCTTTGCAGCAAGGAGAGTGTCGGCAATCCGCGCAATCCGGAGGACCACGAAGAGGCGGTCAGCCGTGCCCGGGCCATCGTGCTCGCCGCGACCCACTTCAATGATCCAAAGTTGGTTGCCGAAGCATCCGAAGCCGTGACCGGCGCGATGAAAGGGCTCGCAGCCGCTGCTATTGAGGAATCACAACGGATGCAGACCCGCGGCTGGTAGTCCCTCAGGAGATGCTTATGGCCACCACAGTTCGGGCCGTTCCCATCCTGTGCGCGAGAGATCTGGACCGGTCTCTCGCGTTCTACATGGCGTTGGGTTTCGAAACGAAACCTTACGCGGGCGGAAACGGTTATGCCTTTCTGTGGTGGAACGGGGTCGAAATTCATCTCAGCCAGTCCGACACGCTCCTGGAAGGCCAGAATCCTGGAACGGGTGTTTACTTCTACCTTGAAGCAGGCACTGCCGTTGCCGTCGAGTCGGCGTTCAGGGGCCTGGGTGCGACCATCACCTCTCCTCTATCGCCACGTGCATGGCGCATGAACGAATTCGTGATCGTGGATCCCGACGCGAATCTTCTCCGCTTTGGGGAGCCGCTTGAACGCTAGGGTTCAAGCGCAAGTTATGCTCAAAACATCGTGACAGATCCGACTCCCATCATTGGCGTCCTCGCTCTCCAGGGTGCCTTCGACGTTCACGCCCAGCGTCTCGCGGAGCTCGGCGCCGTTACCCGCCTGGTCCGCAGGCCCGAGCAGCTTACCGAACTCGACGGCCTTGTGATACCGGGAGGAGAATCGACCGCGTTCCTAAAACATCTGGAACGGGCCGGCTTCTATGACGTCCTGGACACCTTTGTCCATAGCAAACCTGTCTTCGGCACCTGTGCCGGCTGCATCCTGTTGGCGCGCGAGGTCACCAACCCACCCCAGCGCAGCTTCGGCGTGCTCGATGCCAAGGTCGAGCGCAATGCCTATGGCCGACAGAATGACTCGGCCATTCGCAATGAGGTCACTGCGCTTCCGGGCGGCCCGCTGGAGGCCGTCTACATTCGGGCGCCCCGCTTGAGCGCCCTCGGCCTCGCGGTCGAAGTGCTCGCCAGCCGGGATGGTTCTCCCACGCTGGTTCGCCAGGGGCTAATTCTGGCGGCTACATTCCATCCGGAGTTGAGCCCGGACCGTCGCGTCCATCAACTTTTTCTCGACATGGTCACCACCAGCCTCGTCCAGGCCGACGAGCCGCAATGATCTGCTCGCAGACCGGCGGGCGGCTCCTACAATAGGACCTGTGCCTCCCGCATCGAAGCCTTCGGCGAGCCTTCGCTTCTGGCATGTGCCGGTAGACGCCGCACGTCATGGGCCCGCTTTGGATCAGCATTTGCTGCTCAATTTGTGGATCGCCCTTGCCCTGCTGGCTCTGCTGCACATTCTGCTCTTTGCCGGTCTTGCGATCCGCCGCCGCGCTCCTCGGCCGATTCACAAGCTCACACTCGAATACCTTCCACTTACGCTTTTCACGCTGCTGTTCGTGTGGCTCGGCCTGCGCGCCCAGCAACTCTGGGCCGCGCAGCGGTACACGGGCGCCAGTCCCACGGCCATGCAGGTGGAGGTCACGGGCATGCAGTTTGTCTGGTACTTCCGCTATCCTGGCCGGGATCGCGCCTTCGGCCGTACAAGCCTGGAACTCGCCGACGCGGGGGCCGGCAACCCGCTCGGCCTCGACCCGCACGACGCCTACGGTCAGGATGACCTGGTCGGGGGTGAACTCGTGCTTCCCGCCGGACGCGAGGTCGACCTTACTCTACGCGCGCAGGACGTCATCCACGGTTTCGCCGTGCCGCAGATGCGCGTGAAGCAGAACGCCGTGCCGGGCCTGGACACGCACATTCACTTCACCCCGGAGATCCCTGGCACCTACGCCATTCTTTGCACCCAGGTCTGCGGTCTGGGACACTACCGCATGCACGCCGTACTGCGTGTCCTGCCGGAGGCCGATTTCAACGCATGGCTCAGCACGCGTGAAGCCGCCAAGGCGATCAGCCTGCAGCCGGTCCGTGCCGGGGCGGCGCTATGAATCGCACACGAAAGACCGCAGATCCAACCCCGGCGGTCTTGGACCTGCCCCGTTCCAAACGCCGGCTTCGCAGTCTCTTCTCGACCCACCACCGGGCCGTGGGAGTCGGCTATCTGGTGATTGCCACTGTCGCCGTCACCATCGGCACGATTCTGTCCCTGCTCATGCGGCTGCACCTCGCCTGGCCACAGTGGGAATTACCCCTGCACGGGCCGATTCTGCCCGAGGAGTACCTCGCGCTTGTGACCATGCACGGGACGCTGATGCTCTTCTACGTGATGACGGTCGCGCCGCAATCCGGCTTCGGCAATCTCATTCTGCCGTCGCAGATCGGCTCCGCGCGCATGGCCTTTCCGCGCCTGAACGCCTTGAGTATGTGGCTTACGGCACTGGCCCTGCTCATTCTGTGTTCCGCCTTTTTCGTTCCGGGCGGATCTCCCATTTCCGGCTGGACCGGCTATCCGCCGCTTTCGGCAACGTCTCTTGCCGGTCCCGGACAGGGCGCTGGCCTCGACCTCTGGCTCGGCAGCCTGGCGGTCTTTGCCGTCGCCTCCACCATGGCAGCGGTGAACACCCTTACCACGGTCATCGGCCTGCGTTGCGCGGGCATGACGTGGCAACGGCTGCCGCTGACGGTCTGGTCGTGGTTCACGACGGCGCTCCTGGCCGTTCTGGCCTTTTCGGTGCTGCTTGCCGCCATTCTTCTGCTTTTCTGCGATCGCCACCTGCATACGGGCTTCTTTCTGCCCTCGCAGGATCTGGTGAATGGCGTTCTGTTGCGCCACACCGGGGATGGTTCCCCGCTCCTCTGGCTGCATCTGTTCTGGTTCTTCGGCCATCCTGAGGTCTACATTGCCATTCTGCCCGGTATGGGCCTTACCTCCATGGTCCTGGCCAACTTTGCGCGCCGGCCCGTCTTCGCTTACCGGCTGATGATCGCGACGACGCTCCTGATCGGGCTGCTGGGCATCGTGGTCTGGGGACACCATATGTTCGTCTCCGGGATGAACCCGTTTGCCGGCACGGTCTTCAGCGCCTCGTCAATAGCGATTGCCATTCCCTCCGCCGCCAAGGTCCTCAGCTGGCTGGCTACCGTCTGGCGGTCGCGTCCCCGCCTCACCACGCCCATGCTTTTTGCCCTTGGCTTTGTCTCGCTGTTTGTTGCGGGCGGACTCAGTGGACCGATCCTTGCACAGCCCATCCTGGACGAATATCTCCACAACACCTTCTTTGTCGTGGCCCACTTTCACCTCA
>CAXTZL010000234.1:0-4886 GCA_964248555.1 uncultured Bryocella sp. | reverse complement strand
CACTGCGGAGGGCGAGATCGAGGTCCGGGGTGATGTGCTGGCCGCGGGCAGCTGGCGGGGCGGCCAATTCCAGCGGCGCACGGAGGAGTGGCTGGCAACCGGGGATCTTGGATCGCAGGAGGCCTCGGGAGAGCTGCGGTTTGCTGGGCGCAAGGGCGATGCCATCGTGACCGGCGCGGGGATGAACGTCCATCCGCAGGACCTGGAAGCGGCGCTGCTGCGGCAGTCGGGCGTGCGGGGCTGTGCCGCCGTGGGTTGTGAGACGCCGCGCGGGCAGGAGCCGGTGGCGGTGGTGCTGTTTTCCGGCGACGATGCGGCGCTGGCGGCCGTGCGGGAAAGGGCTAACGCCAGCCTGGCGGGGTACCAGAGGATGCAGTATGTGCTGCGGTGGCCGGAGCCGCGGTTTCCCTACACGGCGACGGGCAAGCTGTTGCGGCGGCGCGTGGCCGAGTGGGCCTGCCTGCAGATCGGGGCTGAGCGGGGTGCAGGCACCGGGGAAGGTGTGCCGTCCGACCGGCTGCTGGCGCTGATCGGCGAGATTACGCGGGAACCTGTGTGGAATGCCGCAGGCGAGCAGAGACTGACGGAGGACCTGCATCTGGACAGTCTGGGGCGGGTGCAGTTGCAGTCGGCCTTGGCGGAGCAGTTTGGCGTGGAGATTGACGATGTCACGATGGCTTCGATGGAGACGCTGGGGTCACTGCGGGAGCAGATCAGCGCTCCGGTGGTTGAGCGGACGGGTCCGAGCCAGGTGGTGGTCCGGGGCGCGGGCGCGGAGGGGGGCAGGGCGGTGCCGTACCTTCATTGGCCCTGGAGTGCGCCGGCGCGTTGGGTGAGGGTTCTCTTTACTGAGGCGGTACTACGGCCGCTGGTGCGGCTTTTGGCGAAGCCGCGGGTCGGATCGGCTGGGGAACTGGCTGCGATGGCCGGTCCGGTGCTGTTTGTTGCCAATCATGTGAATACGTACGATTTGGCCCTGCTGCTCTATGCCCTTCCAGGGCAGCGGCGTCGGTGGTTGGCTACGGCGATGTCGGCGGAGGTGCTGGGCGCCCTGCGGGATGGACGAGAGCAGGGAAGCCGGTGGCAGGACCTGCTGGCGCGGCCGGCTTACTGGCTGCTGGTGGGCTTATTCAATGTGTTTCCACTGCCGCGGCTGTCGGGCTTTCGACGCAGCTTTGCGCATGCGGGTGAAGCGCTGGACCGGGGCTACTCGCTGCTCGTGTTTCCGGAGGGAAAGCGGAGCGGGACGGGGTTCTTGCAGCCATTTCGGCCGGGAATCGGCCTGCTGGTGCAGGCTTCGGGCGTTCCTGTGGTGCCGGTGGCGCTGCAGGGAGTGGGATCGGTGGCGCGAGCGGATGGGCGGTGGTTTCGTACCGGGCGAACGGTGGTTCGATTTGGGACACCGCTGCGGTTTCTCCACGGGGAGACGGCTGAGGAGATTACCGCGTCGCTACAGGCCGCACTGAGATTTTTGGAGCCCAGTTAGCGCCGGTTCCTGGTAGGTTATCTTTGCTTCTTGTTCGCCCTTTGGGGGATTGGCGGTACGGCGCAGATGGCTGAGGATTACGGGAGATGGAAGTCGGCTAACGGACTTCGCCGCGAGCTGGCAATGCGGGGGTTGGAACGTGCCGAAGAGCATGGGTGTGAGGTCGGGTTTGGGCGTACGCCTGCGGTCTTGTATGCGGAGAATGCTGCCGGCGAGCATGGGAACTTTCTCGCGGCTTCGTACCGGCGGATTTTGGCGAACCCGGCGTGGGCCCGACGTTTGGGGAAGGCCTATACCGGGGGTGAGTTTCTGCCGCGGCGCGGTGACCGCTGGCGGGGGGAGTTGGAATGCACGACGAGCTCGGATGCGTTGCTGATGAATGTTTTTTGCTATCCGAGGGTGCTTTACGGAGCAAAGCTTTGCGCACAGATGGGCGTGGAGCGGGGTTTGCGGCCCGAATTCGGGGTCAGGGCGGAGTTGCCGATGCGCAAGGGGGAAGTGGATCGTACGGAGTTGGACATGGTGCTGGGTGCCGGGCCGGGCCGGGCGCTGGTGGAGGCCAAGTTAACCGAAAGTGGCTTTGGGAGGGCCTCACGCGAGCGGCTTCTGCGCTATGAGGGAGTAGAGGAGGTCCTCGACACGGAGGCGCTGCCGCGGGTGGGGACCACGTTTGCGGGTTACCAGCTGGTTCGGGGTGTACTGGCGGCGCGCAGGAGTGAAGGGAGCTATGTGGTGCTGCTGGATGGCCGGCGGGCCGACCTGAAGGAGCTTTGTCTGCGGGTGCTAATGGCGGTGCGGCGGGTGGAGGACCGGGAGCGGCTCAGGCTATGTACGTGGCAGGAGCTGGCGAGGGGGATGCCGCGGAAAGTGCAGGGTTTTCTGACGGAGAAGTATGGTATTGCCGCGGTTTGAAAAGCGAGTTCGGCACCGACGCGTCGGTGGTCTCATCGGTTCGTTGGTCTGAATGCGTTTAGCGAGTTGCAGGGTACAGGCTCGAAGTCAGGCGAGGTATGCCTTGAGCCAGGGGTCTTCGCTGTGTGTGAGTTCGTGGGTGGTGCCGTCGAAGGTGATGCGGCCCTCGTTGAGTACGAGGAAGCGCGTGTGGGGGTCTAGCCCATTGTTTGCGATGGTCTGCATGTGATTCGTTTTTGCATTGAAGCAGTGCGTGGCGAGGGTGAAGGCGTCCTGCAGGCGATGGGTGATGAGCAGGGCCGTGGTGCCGGAGACATCGCGCTGTTTCACGACGAGTTCGATGATGGTGTTAGAGGTGATGGGGTCGAGACCGCCGGTGGGCGAGTCGTAGAGGAGCAGTTCGGGGCGGCTGATGATGGCGCGAGCGATAGAGACGCGGCGGCGCATGCCGCCAGAGAGCTCGGCGGGGAACTTGGCGATGGATTTCTCGAGTTCGACGAAGTGGAGGGCCTCGAGCACGCGCTCGTGCACTTCGGGCTGGGGCACCTTGTCCTCATGGAGGCGGTAGGAGACGTTGTCCTCGACGTTCATGGAGTCGAAGAGGGCGCTTTCCTGAAAAACCATGCCGATGCGGGCGCGGAGGGCGAACATGTCACGCTCGGAAAGCCCGGCGAGGTTCTGGCCGAAGACGCGGACTATGCCTTCGTCTGGTTGCAGCAGACCGTTGGCGAGCTTCATGAGAACGCTCTTGCCGCCGCCGGCCGGGCCCAGCAGGACGCGGGTTTCGCCGCGGGCCATGCGGAAGCTGACGTCGCGGAGCACGGGGTTGCGGTCGAAGGTAATGGAGACGTTCTCGAAGTCGATAACCGGAGGATCGTCCGAGGCGCTTCGAGGCAGTTCGGTGGGAAGTTCGGGCATAGACCAGCTCTAGCGGCCGTAAATGCCGATCATCGCTTTGGTGACGAGGGTATCGACGATGATGAGCAAGACGGAGGAGGTGACCACGGCCTGGGTGGTGGCCTTGCCGACGCCGCGGGTGCCGCCGGAGGTGGAGAGGCCGTAGTAGCAGCCGACGGTGGCGATGATGAAGCCGGAGAAGAGCGGCTTGACCAGACCTTCGACGACGTCGCCGAACTGCAGGGCGTTGAGGGCGTTGTGGAAAAAGGCCGCACCGCTTTGTTTGAGCAGGGTGACCGCGACCAGCGCGCCGCCTGAGATGCCGAGGGTGTCAGAGATGATGGTGAGAAAGAAGAGCATGACGACAGTGGCGACGAGGCGGGGCGTCACGAGTTTGCGGACGGGGTCGGTGCCGAGGGCGCGCATGGCGTCGATCTGTTCGGAGACCTTCATGGAGCCCAGTTCGGAGGCCATGCCAGAGGCGTTGCGGCCAGAAACCATAAGTCCCGTGAGGACGGGGCCGAGTTCTTTGACCATGGAGAGGGAGACGAGCTTGCCGGTGAGGTTGACGGCGCCGAACTGCTTGAGCGTGGTGGTGGATTGCAGGGTGAGGACGGCCCCGGTGAAGAAGCCGGCGAGGATGACGATGGGGACGGAGCCGACGCCGATGGAGTCGAGCTGGATGAAAGTGTCGGCGATGTAGTGCGGGGCGGAAAAGATCGCGGCGATGGCGCGGCCGGTGAGCAGCGAATAGTCCTGCACCGAGCCGACGAGACGTTTTACGTAAGCTCCTGGAGAGACAAAGTCCATGCGATTCGCTGGAGGTCAGGGTAACAGATGGGGGCCGAGGGACGGGTATGGCGCAGGCGCACGGGCGTCCCCGGATGCGAAGATAGGGAGATGAGCGAGACGATGCTGGCGGCCGTGCTGCATGGGCGCGAGGACCTGCGAGTGGAGCAGGTCGAGGTGCCAGTGGCTGGCCCGGGCGAACTGATCCTGCGCGTGGACGCGGCGTTGACTTGTGGAACGGACCTGAAGGTTTTTCGGCGGGGTTACCACGCCAGGATGCTGACGCCCCAGCGCTTGTTTGGCCATGAGTTGGCGGGGACGGTGGTGCAGACCGGGGCCGGGGTGACGCGGTTTCGGGTAGGCGATCGGGTGGTGCCGCTAAATTCGGCTCCCTGTGATCACTGTTTTTTCTGTGCCCATGGGCAGCAGAACCTTTGCGACGATCTGCTGTTTAACAACGGGGCGTATGCGGAGCTTTTGCGGGTTCCGGCGCGGATCGTGGAGAAGAACACGATCGCGGTGCCCGACAGTATGCCGCTGGAGCATGCGGCGTTAACGGAGCCGCTGGCGTGCGTGATGCGTGGGCTGGAGGAGTCGCAGGCGCGGGCGGGGCAGGTGGCCATCGTGCTGGGTGCGGGGCCGATCGGGCTGCTGTTTGTGCATGCGGCGTCGTTGTTGGGGCTCGAGGTGATTGCGGTGGTGAAGCGCAGGGACCAGGTGACGACCGCGCGACAGTTGGGTGCGTCACAGGTGGTGCGGATCGGTGAGGTGGAGGATCCGGTGGCGGCGGCGCGGGCGCTTA
>CAXTZL010000233.1:0-4914 GCA_964248555.1 uncultured Bryocella sp. | reverse complement strand
CGGTCCAGTTCCTTTTCTTCGGTCTCGTTCAGTTCCCTGGAGCCTTCCACGACGTGGAGGTGGCAGGTGGTGCAAGCGCAGACACCGCCGCAGGCGTGGTCGAGAAAGACGCCGTAGTTTTCGGCGATATCGAGAAAGCTCATGGGTTCGCCATGGCCGTCGTAGGGCAGTGTCCCGAAAGGAAATTCAACCGTCTTGTTTTCCGGCTTAAAGGTCACGCGCACCATGTTAGGCGCGGGCGGCAGGGCAAGATCGACTTCAGGAAGGATGGATTCGTGTTGGGACATGACCCCTTGATTGTAGCGGCTCCTCGCGTGGTGTTTTCCGAAGGCGACCGAGCGGGGGAATCTGGCAACATGCGAACGCAGGTTCCGTCTGCTCCGGACAGGCCAAAGCATTCACCGGAATGCTAGGCTGCCAGCAACGGTGCTGGAAACGGAATACAACGGAACAGCACACACGCCCGCAGAGAAGGAGCACAGTGAACGCGGATCTTGAAAACCTGATTGTGTTGCAGGCGCAGGACCTGGAACTGGGACGTCTGCGCGCTGAACTGGCGGAGGCGCCACGGCGGGTGGCGGCGGCAGAAGCGGCACGGAAGAGCGCTGAAGCGGTTCTGGACCGGTGCCGCGGCCGGCTGGCCGAGGAAGAAAAGCTGCGACGCGGGCAGGAAGCCGAAATCGCCACCCAGAAGACCAAGCAGCAACGGCTGCGGAAGTCGCTGGACGGGGCGACAAGCGCACATCAGGTCGCAGCGTTTGAGCATGAGATTGCGTTCGCTGGAGCTGCGGTGGGGGAGCTGGAGGAGGCGGAGTTCGCCTCCATGGAACGCACGGAGTTGCTGGAAACCGAGCGCCTGACGGCCGAAGCAGGGCTGGAACGAACGACGGCCACCCTGGGTGGGGAGCGGGAACGGGCCGTGATCCTGAAATCGGGACACGAGGCGACGATAGCGGGTTTGGAGCGGGAGCGGGAGGCGCTGCGTGCCGCGATCGAGCCGGCGCGACTGGCGTCCTATGACCGGCTGACGAAAACGCGGGGAACGGCAGTGGCGGAGGCGTTGGGCAATGCGACCAGCGGGAAGTGCGCAGCCTGCCAGATGGGTGTACGGCCGCAGCGCTGGCAGGATCTGATCGGACGGGACCATACGAACGAGATCTTCAACTGCGAGACCTGCGGGCGGATGCTGTTCTGGGACCCGCGGCGGGATACACCGAAGCCATGGGTCGCCGGCGATCGGCTGCAGTCGGCCCAGGCCGGGGCAGCTGTAGTGGGGGCAGCCGGAGCAGCAGCCAAAGTGGGCGGTACGCGATGAGCCTGGACGTTTCCGTGGGTGCCGGACGCAAAATCATTTGCGTCGACATGGACGAGGTGATTGCGGACGCGCTGGGGGAGCACATTCTGCGCTACAACCGCGACTTCCACGAGCATATGTCGGTGGCGGATCTGCATGGCCGCTGGATCTGGGATTTCGTGCCGCCGGAGCGTTTGCACGTGCTGGAGCGCTATATGCGTTCGGAGGACTTCTTCTCCGAACTCAAGGTGATGCCCAACGCGCAGCGGGTGCTGGAGCGCCTTCAGGAACGCTACGAGGTGTACATTGCGACGGCGGCGATGGAGGTACCCACCAGCTTCACGGCCAAATTTGGCTGGCTGAAGGAGCACTTCCCGTTTATCCGGCCGTCCCACATTGTTTTCTGTGGGGACAAGGGCATTCTGCGGGGAGATTACCTGATTGACGATAATCCCCGTCAGCTGCGGCGATTCCGGGGCGAAGGAATTCTCTACAGCGCACCTGCAAACGCCTTTGTTTCCGGCTTTCGCCGGGTCAATGACTGGCTGGAGATCGAGAAGCTGTTCGCCCACTAGGCCAACAGCTTCCCCCTATGAGAGCTTTTAGCGACGGCGCTTGTTGCCGCCACCGCTTTCCGGACGACCGTTGCGGCCCCCACGCGAGGGGATACGGGAGCCGGTGTGATGCCCGCGAAGATGTTCCTGCATGGTAATGATCAGGGCCTTGCAGTCCTTGTCGCCCACGCGCTCGTAGCTGTGGGTGGTGCTGGCGTGGAAGAACACTGCGTCGCCTCCTTCCAGCATCTCGGCCTGACCGTCGTGGGTCAGCCGCATGCAGCCGGAAAGCAGGTAAAGAAGCTCCGAGCCGGAGTGACTGTGGGCACGAGGCTGCCGTTTGGGGGTAGAAGGCAGAAACTCTGCCACATAAGGAGAGATTCCGCCTTCCATGGGCACGTGGCCCAGACTTTCAAAGTAGTAGCCGGGATCTTCGACGCCGCTTTGCGGGAGCCGTTGGCGGTCCCCTGCGCGAAGCACACGGAATAGCTCGGGGCGTTCCGGCTCAAAGAAGTAGCTCATGTCTTTAGAAAAGACGATGGCGATACGGGCCAGGTTGCGAAGCGTGGGAACGACGCGGCCGGTTTCCAACTGGGAAAGGAAGCTGGCGGAAAGTCCGGTATGACGGCCCAACTCCACAAGACCCATGGCCTTGCGTTGGCGGAGGTACTTAATGCGGTCGCCGATGCGTTTGCCTTCGATGAATTGTTCGGCAGCCTCGGCGTTGATTCCGGGCTCTTCGGCATGGGTATCATCGGTGATGACGGGCTCTGCAAGAGCTGCCTGCGCAGAGGCGGAGCCCGCCTGTGGAGGGTTGGATCCGTTGTGGCTACCCGTTCCCCTCTCCGCGGAGGCGATAGGAACGAAAGGTGGCTGTGTTGCGCTGACTGTGGAGCTGAAGGTCTGCTTGGGCACGGCGGTCTCCATGGTATGGGCGCGGCTTACGGCCCTCATTGTTGTACCCGTGAAAGATGTTTTAGTGTGGCCGAAAGATGCCTGAGGGCAGGCGATGATCGCCCAGCGTCGGCGGTGATCGGCTGCTCTCGCGTGCGGAAGCGGCTTTTGGCGTTTTCTTACGTCCGCTGGCCACGGAGAAGCGCGGAACACGGGTGCTAGGCTCGACATATGTTGGCTTTGGTGGGAGTGAAGGGGCGTGCGGGTGCGGCGTGTCTCGCTCTCAATTTTGCCCTTTTTGGCTATCTGTTTGAGGGCTGTGCCAGCCCCGGGCCGCCGCGGGCACCGTCCCTCTTTCTGCCGCGGCCGGTAAGCGACCTGCAGGCTATGCGCACCGGAGACACCGTGGCACTGCACTTCACGGTTCCTGGCCTGAGTACCGACGGTCAGCCGTTGCGTACGCCCACACTGCAGGGAGTTCTTTGCCGGCAGGATTCGCCCGGGGCACCCTGCCGGCCGGTCGACGCGGCAGCAACGGCGAAGGCTGTGATGGTGCCGGGGCGCGCCGGGGCGCCGCCCGTGCTCTGGACGGACTCGTTGCCGGCGTCGCTGCGGGTGGGCGCGGCGCGACCGATCGCGTACCGGGTGGAGTTGCGTAACGCCGCGGGCCGGAGTGCGGGATTTTCCGACGCCGTGTACGCCGCCGCCGGAAGCGCGCCGCCGCCGGTCAATGATCTTCGTGCAGGGGGTACGCGGCTGGGCGTGGCGTTGCAGTGGGCGCCTGTTGATGCATCCGCGACCGCAACGGGTGAGGTGTTGCTGCGACGCGTGGAACCCGGGAGGGCGGGGCGCGCCGATGTGGATGCGGCTCCCGGTGCGGGGCAGGTCGCATCGGCGAAGCCGCGCAGAGAGGGTCTTTTTAGCAGGATGGAAGCTCCTTCCGCAAAAAAAGCGTCAATTGCGGAGAAAAAGGCGGGGCGGGGCGGCCAAAGTGCGAAACAAAGGAGGGCGGACGGTCTTGTGTGGCTGCAGGCAGCACCCGGGAATGCGTCCGCGTCCGCAACCCTGGACAGTACCGTCGAGCCGGGGGTGCTTTACCAGTACACCGCGATCCGGAGGGAGCAGGTAAAAATTGGCGGCCGGAGCCTGGTGCTGGAAAGTAGTCCTTCCGCCCCGGTGGAGTTTACGTGGAACGACGTTTATGCGCCGCGAGCGCCGGCCGAGTTGACCGGCCTTGGGTATACGACGCCCGGTGCGGCGGGGCAGCCCACAGGGTATGCAGTGGACCTGATCTGGCAGCCTGTGGAGGACCCGCAGCTGGCTGGTTACCTCGTTTCACGGCAGAGGCTCGCCGGCGCGGCATCGGATCAGCCGGCAGCGACTGTGCGCCTGACGCCCGAGCCTGTGCCCACACCTGGATTCCACGACGCGACGGCACTGCCGGGGCAGCGGTACCGTTACCGAGTGACGGCCATGGGCAGCAACGGGCGGGAAAGTGCGGCTGCGGAGACGGTGGTGGAGGCCTCGCCGGCTTCCTAAGAAGTACCGGCGCTGCCTAGACGGAACCGGCGTCCTTGATGCGGACAGCACGCATGGGCATCAGTCCCATGCGCTGCAGCGTTTTGCGGGCGAGTCCGGTCAGGGGCTGGTTGCCGAGGCGGTGCGTGGGGCACCAGAGCAGATCTTCCGTTGCGGCGGGAATCTGGGAGCGGAGCGTCGCTCTGGCTTCGTTGGAACGCTCGGAGTTACTGGCGCCGGAGGGTCCGGGATCTTCGCTGAAAAGCGAACCCGTGGCCTCGGCGAGCAGGGCACTGCGGCGGACGGCGGCATCCGTGAGGGCGGCGAACTCGGCGGACGGACCGGGGTGCTGAGCAATCGGCTGGCCGATTTCGTCCAGCAGGTCTGGAGGGAATGGGTTGGTAGGCGTGGAGCTTAGGGGCAGAAGCTGGGGGTAGAGCTGGGAGACGAGGTCGGCATTCGAAGGATTGCTGTCCTCGTCCGGCAGGAAACCGGGTGCGCCCTCGGTGTAGATCTCGACGTAGTAATTGGTGTCCGTGATGCCGTGACGGAGGCGCAGGGCGGGTTCGCGGCCTGCGGCGGCGTCGAGCGGCAGGGGGGGAAGCTCGAGCATGCCGGGCATGAGGCTGGCCTCGGCGGGGCGGCGTTCGAGCA
>CAXTZL010000232.1:0-4932 GCA_964248555.1 uncultured Bryocella sp. | reverse complement strand
AAAAGCCGAACGCTGCTTTGCAGCGGGAGAAGTGATGACACTTCACCCGATCTGGATCCAGTTGCCGCCGCCCGCGTATTGCAGCAGCACAGATTGCCCCTGATTCACTGTAATAGTGGAAGTGCCACTAGTTGCAGCTGCGGTGTATATCGTACCGCTGATCGTAATTGACTCTGTTTGAAACCAACAATAAACACGCACCGTGCGGCGCGCTGTATCGCCACCTTCGTAGGAAGGATTAACGAGTGTCAACGTGCCGTTGTGAACAAGCACAGTGTCAACAAAGTCAGCGAGGTTACCGCTACTCTGAAGAGTTTGGATTGATTGGTATCCAGGAGCGAAAACGTTATTGCTTAGAATCAATAGACCGGCGTCTAAACGGCCAAGCTGGGTGTCTGGTTCTGCAGAACCACCGGTACCCCATGCAAGGGTGCCGCTCCCATCTGAAGCAAAGCGCGGACGCGTGTCGCCACTGTTTCGTATGCTGAAAAGCGTATTGATGTAGAACGCGTCGTTAACGATCCCAAGGCCGGATACGAACTTTGTATCGCCTGCGGTTGTTTCGACGTAGACACTGCCGTCCAATGCAGTCGTTCCATAAGGCTTAATTATGCGGTTCTGAAAAACGCTAGCATCGGTTCCATAAGGGAATGCAATCTCGATGTCATTCACTGCACGAACTAGTCCCACATCTGACGGATTTGCCGGATTTGGAACAGAATCATATTGCGGTGCGAACTCTTCAAAGGAAATAGAGCTTCCAACACCAGCGCAGTACACCCACCGAAACCAGTTCGCAGCACTGCGCCCATAGTCACCAATTTTAAAGTGAGACATATTTACCGACGCGGACGCGGATAGGAATACAAGGTACCCCGAATCGGGAGCTCCAATAGAGTCGCTACCATCTGGTGAACTAGCAACCTCAACTTTCAGGTTGTCGATGCGAATAAGACCACACTGCAGTTGAGGGGGCGCCGTTACGCCAGTATCCAAATTCTTCACACCTGTGCTGATCCAATTCGCAAAGGTCGTGGCATCACGCTGTATGTTAGGCGTAATTCGAGCTGGCGTAGAAGGTGTAAGACCACTGGTAGCGCCTACCGGTATTGTTCCAACCGTGATCGTGAGGCCACTCGTCGCAATGCCAGAACCATCGCCAATGCCATCAGTTACCCAAGCTGCAATGATTGTTCCGTTAGCGTCGGACTGGGCCACCCCTGAAAGTTGCCCAGCATTAGTCTGCCCAGATTCCTGAAACACCAGCGGAAAGGTCCTACTCGGCAAATAGCCATCGCCAGGCGTTGCCACAGTCTGGATACGCCCTAGGTGATCTGGCAGTGCACCGCCACCTACAAGTGCTGCTTTACCGGAATAGTTTGCGTCGACTTGATCAAAACTAATGTTCGTGGCGTTTTGAAGCCAGATCCCATACCCGCCAACCGTTTTTGCAAAACGGCAATCCCTTGCGCTCATGTCGATGCACGGATCGTTGCTGTCATCGATACCGCGCATAATAAGACCATGCACGTTGTATTGAGTGTTGACAAAAGCAAGTTTGGAATATTGACAGCGCTGTAAATCAAGGCCAACATAAAAACCAGCTATTAGTACATTGTTAATTTGAAAGCCTTGGCAGTTAATCATTTGAATTCCTGCACCCAGAGACGAGTCCGTGCCGGGACCCCACAGAGTCAAGTCCTCAATAATGTTGCCAGAGTTGCCGTAATAGTGATCCCCCGGAGGGCCTGGGAGAACTTTCTGATTATAGGCACATGAAATCATTGGAGTATTCGTGGTGTCAGTGCGAATCAATACAGCGCCATTGCCCCTTAGGCGCACACCAGGCGGCAGGCTGATCGTTCCGTTGATGAGCAACTTGGCCCCACGTGGCAGCTCTACTGTGCCCTGTGTGGTGTTTGAGGCATTAACCCCAGTAACATCGTAGTCGGCCGAAGCACCTTGAGGTGCGGCAATCACAGAGCCTTGTGCATTGCACAATTCATTGACGTAGTAGGTGTCATCTGTGCCAGAAAATGTGTTTGGGGTGGAATTAAACGAAGCATTCATGTGAGCCCCGAAGGAGCGCAGCGTGTATAGATCGCCCAAAAATGCTGTAAGGTCGATGCTCACTGATCCGGGTACGTCTACGTTCACATCAATTTGTGTTGACATCTCTGTGATCTCCAAGGTGACGAGTAGGCTTACGCTCCCCGGCACAAGAGGAGTGTGATTGATTATCTACCCCAGCGGGGACAAGGTTGTCGATTCTCGGTTCGAATGGAGACCTGACCTGAATAGCCATGTCTCTCCAACGCGTTTGGATACGCCCATCGCAGCCATGTCCAACGCCCAATTTCCGCTGCGTATAGTCTGCAGGGTCGCTAGGCGGCCTGCGGCATGAGGCGCGCCGATCGCCTCGAGGCTCTGTTGCAAACATCAGGCTTGGACGGACGGAGTCCGACACGATGCCCTTCCGCAGGCATCAAGCAGTCTGGAGTTTGAGGCTTCCATCTATGATAAGCGAATGCCTCCGCGAACACACCGGCGCCGACTCCAAAAACCCGTTTGATGATGCGCACCTCGCCGCGGATGTCTTGTGTGAGGTTGAGATCGCCGCTTGACCCTTGCGTAGGGCACGCATCACCTCAAACCCGCGCGGATCGTCGCATAGGCGGTCTTCAGTGTCTTGAAGCCCCCACGGAACGGATTAGCTGCTTCAGCTTGCCGTGATCGGCTTCGACGACATTGTTCAAATACTCGACCTGTCGATGCACTGTTTTCTCAGGACACTTGCCTTCAGCGTACCCTATCAGGGCTGCCCCGGCCAAAAACGCGTGCTAGGGCAGCCCTAGACTTCTTCCCGGGGCAGTTTTGATAGGGTCGTTTGGAGGAAGCCGCGGGCGTTTGCGGCGGATGCGGTTAGTCTATGGGATTTGAATCTATTGTCGCCTGTAAACTGCTCATTGGCTTAGAGTTAGCCGGCGATCGCGACGATCGATTCAGGACGCCCGTGCAGCCCATGATGTCAGGAGTGTCGCACGCGCAGCGTCCGCCGCGCCAGCGGCTTAGTCCAAACGCGCTTGTCGACAGCACCTCCCGGTTTGTCGGCTATCCGGAAGTAGCGCTCGCCTCGAAAGTAGCCTCCCGCTCCCGCCGGCATTACCGCCCTCCATCACGATCCGGAGAGAACCAGCCAGGACGTTCCTACCCTTTATGACCCGCTCGCCCGGATCGAGCTCCGGATTACCTACGACAAACGGCATTGTCTTGGCTAAACGGCACCTCAGCGCATAATTACAGAGTCGAATGATGACGACTAATCCTGTCGCCCATCCTAGAAGGTGTGATAAAGGTAGCGCATTCTTACGCGCATAGCGGGTTCGGATACTTGGAAGTGGTGGGCAAGTCGCGCAGTATCGCTTATTCCTTTTTGTACTTCCGCAAGGACTAAAGAGCGCGGCATGAGAAGATCAGCAGCCATATTGTTCGCTTCGAACTCTTCCGCTGAATTCATCTTGTCACTTCGGTACATTGCATCGTCAAAGATGCCGTCACCGATTCTGTTGCGATGCAGCAAAAAGTGAGCGATCTCGTGAGCTACAGTAAAACGCCGGCGTAAGTAATGCTCAGACGAATTTACCGAGATTATGAACCCGCTCTCGCTCTCACCAGCGAAGTCCCGAGCAATCATGCCCGAGACGCCAGGACGGAGATCGTCATCGTCATATACGCTTAGGCCCAGGTCATTAGCAAGTGCGGTTACATCAATCGGAGCGCCTATCTGATGCCGTTTTATGATTCCCTTTTGTTCTGGCGTCATTGTCCCCCCCGCTCTTAAGAGCCTGATCGCTGGTTGCTTTACGTCGCCTTGGGCCCTTAGATGATCCCGTGCTCGCGCTTGCCTTAACCCCGGTCAGGGTACCTTCTATTTCGGCCTGTCCCTCGCTCAATCCTGCAGCTTGGGTTTGAGCCCACATCTCGGAAATGGTCCCTCTTGCACTCTTCGTGGCCACATCGGTGGCGATCTCTCTAGCGACTTCCTCCGCCCTACGCTTTGCTTCGTCCTTCACGGTCTGGAAGCCAAGGAATCCAATGAACCCGATTAAACCCGCGACGACCGCGGATATAAGCGCCAGGATACCCAGCATGGCCCCTAGAATGGCCAGCATTATTTCAATCACGGCATCTTGCTGAAGACCCGATGCGCGGACCTGCAGCCAGAGATGCATCGTTTTGCTCAACATAGTGTATAACAATTTCGCTTTTACTTCGCCTTTAAAGGTTTCGCTCCGGCATAGTCATCTTCCCAAATTGACCGGGAGCATCGCGCTCTTGAGTACCTTCAACACGACTTGACGCTTGCGGAAACATTTAAACGTTCCTTGCGCGTGGGATTCCTTCACGTGACAAATCGTAGTCTTCTCGATGAAGTGTCCCGATATTGACAATAAAGATCCAGTGTCGCGTCCTGCCGCTCGCTCTCAGGATCACCATGCCCAGCCTGGATTCGTTCAAGTGGCGGCGACAGTCCAGCGTCGAGCAGGTGCGCCCGGTACCCCCCGACCAGCGCTTTCGTAAACGTCGGCGCTGACTCGGAAACCCGGATCCAGCCCAAGAGCCGTACCAGCCCGGTGCGGTAGCTCCGGCGGGAGTGCTCGGAGGTCACGGTATCGAGCACAAGGGCGATGAGGCGGGCTTCGGAGGCCTGTTCTGCCGTGTTCGTGACGGAAAGCGCGATTCCCTGCTCCATCCCACAACTGTACCCCGATAAGAGGGATTATCGGGTGCGATCCTACTAGCCTTCCGACAGCGTTATCGGCAGGTGTGCCAATAACCCCGCAAGGCAGTAAAAGGCGTTCTGGCGTTTAAGAACGTCTACTTCCCAATGGCTAGAAACGAGAGGTTACTGGCGCTTGATGAGCGATCGCG
>CAXTZL010000231.1:0-4970 GCA_964248555.1 uncultured Bryocella sp. | reverse complement strand
CCAAACAGCCCAGCAAAGAACCTAGCCAGGTACAAAGTTCCTAACAGCCTCTAGCGAACCCCGTGCCACAAAAGCGTCATCTCGACCGGAGCCTCACGGCTGTATCGTGAGGCGCAGTGGAGAGAACCCTGTATTTCGCCCGGGGCGCCACAATCGCTTCGGGAACAGCATGGAACGTCACGGCTACGTCTACATCCTCGCCAGCGGCTTCAAACACCTTTAGATCGGCGTGACCTCGGATCTCGAACGCCGCATCGCCGAACACAAAGCCGGCATCGACCCCAACGCCTTCACCTCGCGCTACAACATCAAGCAGCTGGTTTACATCGAGCACTTTGCCGCAATGCAAACTGCCATCGCCCGCGAAAAGCAGCTCAAGCGATGGTCGCGGATCAAGAAGATCCAACGGATCGTAGCCGCCAACCCCGACTGGCGCGACCTGAGTCTTGAGTGGGGAATGCCCGTTGAGCCGTTCTCTAACCAGCAGACCCCGTCACCACCGACCGAAACACCCGCAATCCCTCCGCCGCGCGCTCCCACTCGGTCTCCCCACCCATCCCCAGCCGCACCGCCCGGGGCACCTCCACCCCGGGCGCCGTGAACCAGCGCGCCCCCGTCACCAGAACGCCCCGCGCTTCACACATCCCCTCCACCTGCTCATCCGTCAGCCCTTCCGGCAACGAAACCCATAGATGCCACGAGTTCTCCCCCGCCTCCACGCTCAGCCCCTCCAAAATCTCCAGCGCCCCCCGCAGCCGCCGAGCCCCTTCCACCCGCTTGGCCGCAATCAGCGCCGCGAGCCGTCCATCCGCGGCCATCGCACACCCCAGACTCGTCAGCAGCGTAGAGCTGCCACTGGTGGTCACCCGCAAGGCCAGCGCAATCTCCGCGCCCATCCGCTCGGGCCCCACCAGAAACGCCGTCCGCAACCCCGGCGCCGCCCGCTTGGACAGGCTCTCGACATAAAACGCCCGCTCCGGTGCCAGCTCGACATACCGAGCCGGTTCCTCCTCCACCAGGAATCCGTACGCCGCATCTTCAATCAGGAACAACCCAAACTCCCGCGCTACCTCGACCACCGCCCGCCGCCGCCCAAGCCCCGCCACCGCCCCGGTCGGATTATGCTGCGTCGGCATCGTATAAACCGCCGCCACGGGCTCCCGCGCGCACACCGCCCGCAGCGCCTCCGGCCGCATCCCCTCGCCGTCCATGGCCACCGGCACCACGCGCATCCCCAGCATCTCCGCCTGCCGCACAAACCACGGATACGTCAGCTCCTCGACCGCAACCGTCTTCCCCGCCGGCCCCATCGCCAGCAGCGCCGCCATCGTCCCCTGGTGCCCGCTCGTGCAGATCCACGTCCGCTCCGCCGCCACCCCCAACCAAGCCGCCGCCAAAGCCCGGTTCGCCGCGCTGCCCCCAAAGGCCGGCAGCCGCAAAGACTCCGCCCCAAACCGCTCCACCGCCTCCCGCAACAGCGCCTTCCACTGCGCGTCCTGCTCCGGCAACACGGGGTAATTGCTTTGTAAATTCACGGGGCCGTTCAAGGGTTCGGGCATGAAGAAAGTCTACCCATATACACTTTCTGAAGTGAAAATCCTCTTTGTCGGCGACATCTTCGGCTCCGCCGGTCGCCATATCGTGCACGAACACCTTCCGCAACTCGTCGAAACCCACGCCGTCGATCTCCTCGTCATCAACGGCGAAAACGCCGCCGGCGGCTTCGGCATCACCCCCGCCCTCGCCGAAGAACTCTTCGACCTCGGCGCCCACGTGGTCACCACCGGCAACCACATCTGGGACAAACGCGAGATCTTCGACTACATGTCTGTCCCCGCCGCCTCCCACGAGCGTGGCCGCCGCATCCTCCGCCCCGCCAACTACGCCGTCGGCACCCCCGGCTTCGGCGTCTATCAGGGCACCCTCCCGGACGGCACAGCCTACGCCGTCATCAACCTCCAGGGCCGCGTCTTCATGAGCTCCTGCGACGATCCCTTCCGCAAAGCCGACGACCTGCTCTCCACCCTCACCGCCAAGGTCATTCTCGTCGACTTCCACGCCGAAGCCACCAGTGAAAAAGTCGCCCTAGGCTGGTACCTCGACGGCCGCGTCACCGCCGTCCTCGGCACCCACACCCACATCCCCACCGCCGACGAGCGCATCCTGCCCAACGGCACCGCCTACCAGACCGACGTCGGCATGAGCGGCCCCTATGACTCCGTCATCGGCGTCGAAACCGAGCTCGTCCTCAAGCGCTTCCTCACCGGCATGCCCGGCAAATTCGAAGCCGCCCGCGGCAACCCCAAAATCGCCGCCACCCTCATCGAATGCGACGCCGCCACCGGTCGCGCCTCCGCCATCCGCCGCTTCCTGCTCGGCGAATAGACCACAGCCAAAACCCCAAACCTCCGCTACAAAGGAACCAAAAGCAGATCTGCCATGACCGACGACCGCCAACATCTCCTGATGAAAACCGTAGGCCAGCTTTACGAAGCCCGTCACATCTGCCGCCCCCTCGATGCCCTTCCGCCCGATCTCATCCCGGCCGACATGGCAGAGGTCTACTTCGTCCAGGATCATCTCGCCGCCTTCTTCGGCGACATCGGCGGCTGGAAAATCGGCGCCCCCGACGCCACCTCCATCCCCACCTTCGCTCCCATGCCCGCGGCCTGGATTCACCCCACGGACACCCTCCTTACCGGGAGTCACTGGCGCTATCGCGGCCTCGAAGCCGAGGTGGCCTTTCTTGTCGGCCAGGACCTTCCACCCCGCGCCACACCCTACACCCGCATGGAAGCTCTCGCCGCCATGGCCTCCTGCCACCCTGCCATCGAGGTCCTCGAAACCGCCTTCGCACACCCCGCCAACGTCGGTCGAGAAGCCATGCTCGCCGACCTGCAGCTGCACGGCGGCTTGGTCTACGGTCCCGCTTTCGCCGGCTGGGCAAACCTCGACTTCAGCAAGGAATCCGTCTCGCTCGCCGTCGACGGCATCATCCGCGTCGAACGCACTGGCTCCAACACCTGCGGCGACCTGCTGAAGCTCATCCCCTGGCTCGCCAACGAGGGCGCCGCCCGCACCGGTGGCCTGCGGGCCGGCCAGTGGATCACCACCGGCTCCTGGACAGGCAACACCCCCGCGGATTCCACCTCACCCGTCATGGCGGCGTTCTCCCACCTGGGCCGCGTCGACCTCCGCTTCGGCTGAATCCCGTCTCGCCACCGCAAGACGCTGCCCAAAGCTCCCGGCCAATGAACGATGTTCCCCAATCGCCACTTCCCGGACGGTACCGAGGTCACCGATAATGGGTACCGCCCGCCTTTGATGCAGATTCCTCGCAGACGTACCGCGAAAAACACACCTGCGGAATCCTTCGTGGTACATCCTCCGCGGCGCTCCTGCACTCCAAAGGCCTAACAAGAGGCAAGAGGTGAACGATGGCGCGTCCCTACTGGAGTGGGCAGATTACGATCTCGCTGGTAAGTTTCGGCGTAAAACTTTTCGTCGCAACCGAAGCCAAGAGCCAGATTCAGTTCCACCAGATCGACCGCGCCTCGGGCGAACGTGTCCGCTACCAGAAAATGGTCGCCAGCGCCGTCGAGAACCCACCGGCGCCTGAAGACGACGAGCCCGCCCCCGCGCCCGTGCAGCAGAGCCAGATCGTCAAAGGCTACGAGTACGCCAAGGGCCAGTACGTCACCATCGAGCCCGAAGAGTTAGCCCACCTTCGCGTGCCCTCCAAGCACGCCATGGAAATTCTCCAATTCGTCGACGAGGAACAGATCTCTCCCGAGTACTACGAAAAACCCTACTTCGTCCTGCCGGAAAACGACGCCCAGACCGAGGCCTTCGCCACCGTACGCCAGGCCCTGCTCGACACAAAAAAGATTGCCCTCACCAAGATCGCCTTCGCCGGTCGCGAACACGTCGTCGCCATCGCCCCGGCCGGCGACGGCCCCAACGGCGGCATGATGGCCTACACCATGCGCTACGCCGCGGAACTTCGCGATGGAACCGACTACTTCCGTGACATCAAACCGGTCGAGGTAAGCGCCGACTCGCTCGAACTCGCAAAAATGCTGATCAAGCGTAAGGAAACAGCCTTCGATCCCAGCCACTTCGTGGACGGCTACGAGGTTGCCGTAAAGGAGCTCGTTGACGCCAAGCTCAACCATCTGCCCGTCCCGCAGGATGCCCAACCCGAGCCCGCACGCGGCAAAGTCATCAACCTGATGGATGCTCTGCGCAAGAGCATTGGCGGCGGCGGCAACGCCGCGGCGGACGAAGCTCCCGCAAAATCCTCGACGGCCAAAAAACCGGCGGGGCGCCAGGTGGAGGTCGCCGCTGACGAGAGCAAGGCAGGCATCTCGCTCGTAAAGGGTTCTGCGCCCAAGCCGGCAGCCAAAGCTCCTGCCAAGCGCGAAGCCAAAACAGCCACCAAGACGGCAGCTGCCAAGCGCCGCAGCGCATAAGGCACCTTGACCAATGGCGGCGAAGAAAATTCCGCGAACCCCAGCCGGTAATACGGCGATGGAGCCTCGATCTGCCGCTCCGGGCGCGGCAAAAGAACAAAAAAAGGCTGCCATCGCCTCCTTAAAGGCGTCAGCGCATACCGCCACCGCTGCGAAAGCCGCCCGAAAATCCAAACAACCGCGCCCAGATCCTGATGCGCCAGTTGAGACCACCGCTTTCGGCGCGGAAACTTCCTCTGAACTGGTAGATCAACAGCTTGCCCGCTACCGCGATATGCGCGACTTCGGCATCACCGCCGAACCCAGTGGAAACCTCGCGGAAGCGGAACGGCGGTTGCCGGCGCGGTCCGCGAACCCCGCCGAAGGCGCGGCAGGCCTGCCCTTTGTCATTCAGAAACACGCCGCCAGCCACCTGCATTACGACTTCCGCCTCGGCTGGAGCGGTGTCCTGAAGAGCTGGGCCTGCGCCAAGGGACCCAGCTACTACACCGGCGATCG
>CAXTZL010000230.1:0-5013 GCA_964248555.1 uncultured Bryocella sp. | reverse complement strand
TGGGCAACCTGGTTGTTTTTGGCGGACACATGCCCGGTTTGCTGCAGTGGTTGCGCTTGTTTCTGCTTCCTTCCATAGGCGCCATCGTTGTCACCTATGGTGTGCTGCGATGGTGGTTTCGCGCGCCACTGCGGGGAGCTCTGCGCCCCAGCAAGAGCCGACCGCGGCTCTCGCGCCCGGGAATGATAGTTTTGGTTGGCATTGGGTGTCTCGCCGTCGTGTTGCTGACCGCCTCCGCGCTGGGTTGGCAACTGGGCCTGCCCACCCTCTTGGCTACGCTGCTGCTGATTGCCGTAGTCAGCGCCGTCTCGCACGAGGGAGTCTGGCCAAGCGCATCGCGGATTGCGCACGGGGTGAGTTGGAGCGTGGTGCTGCTGACAATGGAACTCTTCTGCCTTGTGGCGGCGGTGGAGCGCGCCGGGCTACTGACAGCGGTAGCCGGTCTGCTGGTTCGGGCGCAGAGCCTTCCTCGCGGTGAGGGAGTGCTTGGGACGGGCCTCGCCCTTGCTTTGCTTGACAATGTAACCAACAATTTACCGTCGGGGCTTCTCGCAGGGCATGCTGTTCAGAAAGCCGGCCTGCACGGTCCGATCGCCGCAGCGGTGCTGATTGGCACAGACCTGGGGCCCAACCTGAGCGCCATCGGTTCGCTTTCTACCCTGTTGTGGCTGATCCGGGTGCGACAGGTGGGGATTCAGGTAAGTAAAAAGAACTTTCTGAAGGTGGGTTCGCTTGCAATGCCACTTGCTATCACAGTAGCGCTGATTATGTTATGCGCCGAACAACAATGAGGATTTAAAGATCCTATGTTGGCGATAGCCGACAAAGGTGGAAAGTCTTCAGACATACGTAATGTGGTGGGTGCATAATTTCATCATTGCGGGAATAGCGCTTTTGGGGGAGGGTCACCTTGGAATCCGGGTGGTTCGAGCCAACCGCATGCCGCTGTGTGCACTAACTGGAATACTTGCCGTCCCGATTCTCTGCCTCCGGTATATGCATTTGCGTACCACTGGAGATGCCATGAAACTTCGCTCGTTTGCGCCCCGCGCCGTTGCACTCGCGTTTGGATTTGCCCTTTGTTCTCTCGGGCATGCGTCCACCACGGTGTATTCCGGTAGCTTTTCAGCCGATAACAGTTCGTATCTGGACTATTTCACCACCACTGCCTCACAGAGCTACACCTTCGCCACCACTTCGGGTGCTGCGGGCAATTTCCTACCTGTGTTGACGCTGTTCAATGTCACGACGGGCAAGCCGTTAGACTTCACGAGCGACAGCGGGTTCCTGAACGGTATGAATGACGTGTCGCTCAGTGACACCCTTTCCAGTGGATCGTACCTGCTAGCCCTGACCGAGTACCCGAACGTCGCCGCCGGCAACCTCTCCGACGGGTTTCTCTTCGGTACCGATGCAACGGCCACGGGGGACTACTGTGGGGGTTCCCTTACAGGCGCCAGCTTTGTCAATGCCGAGACCTGTAGCTCCGCCACGCCCCTTGGCAAAAGCTACAGCCTCAGCGTCACTTCGAACGCAGTCGCCGTCACACCCGAGCCCTCCTCGTTCCTTCTGATGCTTGCGCCTGCCGCCGGTTTGATCGAAGTGGCACGTCGCCGCCGCTTTGTCGCCTAGGTCTCTTCCATCTCCGTTGTACAACCCGCACGATCCCTCTTTGGAGCAGGTTCCCATGTCGAACATCATTCAAGAAGTCGTAAAAGCTTCTCCCAATCGCCGCAAGTTCCTTAAGACCCTTGGCGCCGCAACCGCGGCCGTTACCGCCATGGGCGCTATCACGCCCGAGGCGGAGGCTCAGACCAGCAGCCCCACCGCTACGGAGATCGCTGTTCTCAACTTTGCTCTCAATCTCGAATACCTCGAGGCAGAGTTCTACACCTATGGCCAGTACGGTTATGGCATTGAGAATGCCGGAATCAAGACCTCCGGTGTGGCGATGGGCGCCAACCCGGCTACTGGCGGCCTGACCACTGGTGGAAGCAAGGTAAGCTTCTCTAATTCGATCATTTATACCCCGGCCATCACGGCGGAAATCGGCTCTGACGAGCGCGCTCATGTGGTGCTGTTGCAGTCGTTCCTGGGGAGTCTCGCCATTGCCAAGCCGAACATCAATCTCACTGCGCTTGGGATCGGTTTCGGCAGTGAAAACGAGTTTCTGACGCTTGCCCGTATTTTCGAGGATATCGGTGTCACAGCGTACGGTGGTGCGGCCTATCTTCTCACCACACCGCTGGTCATTCAGACGGCTGCTCGTATTCTGGCGGTCGAAGCCCTGCACGTGGGTTCGATTCATACCCAGATTGCCCGCCTCAACATCCCGTCGCCCGTGCTGGACGGTGCCGATCTTGTTCCGCCTCCCACGGGAGCGACGAATCAGTACCTGCCCATCAACATCAGCAATGGCTTGCCGGCGCTGCGCAGCGTGCCGCAGGTGCTAAACCTCGCCTATGGTGGTGCTGGCCTTACGCAGGGTGCCTTCTTCCCAAGCGGCATCAATGGATCGTTTTACGGAACGGCCAGCTCGGCGGCGGCGACGTCTGCCAACCTGCAGACCATTCCGGCCGGCTTCGCTCCAGCGGTATAACCCAGCAGCAAAGCCGAAAAGAAATGGCCTGTTGTTCCGCACCGTTGGGTGTGGAGCAACGGGCCTTTCCGGTAATATTCTGATGTTTCGGAACCGGGCCGGCTCTGCCCTCTTAGCGATCGGCGAGCGGCGTGTAGGGCGCGGGGTAGGCCGGGCCTGTATAGTCGGCGCGAGGACGGATGAGGCGGTTGTCCCCGTGCTGCTCCAGCACGTGGGCGCACCAGCCGGCGATGCGGCTTACGGCAAAGATGGGTGTGAAAAGGTCCATGTCGATGCCCAGCGTGGTGTAGGTGCTGGCGGAATAAAAATCTACATTCGCGTTGAGTTTTTTCTGGTCCTTCACAAAGAGCTCGATGGCGCGGGACATCGTATACCACTTTGGATTGGCGTCTTTGCCGAGTTCCTCGGACATGCTGCGGAGATGGGTCGCACGCGGATCTTCGGTGGTGTACACCCGGTGGCCGAAGCCGGAGATCTTTTCTCTGGTGGCGAGCATGCCGCGGACGTGCTCTACCGGATCTTCCCCGGAAGCTTCGACCTTGTACAGAAGGGCCATCACAGCCTCATTGGCGCCGCCGTGCAATGGACCCTTCAGGGCACCGATCGCGCCGGTGACGGCAGAGTGCATATCGGACAGCGTGGCGGCGATGACGCGGGCTGCAAAAGTACTGGCGTTGAGTTCATGATCCGCGTGCAGAATCAACGCGACATCGAAGGCACGAGCGGCGGTTTCTGTCGGCTTGACACCGTTCAGCATCCAGAGAAAGTTTGCCGCGTGTGACAGGGTGGGGTCTGCTTCAATGACTGGCTGACCCTTGCGGATCCGGTCGAAGACGGCAACCAGTATCGCGATCTGGGCGGTCAGGTCGAAGCTTTTGCGGAGGTTGGCCTCGCGTGTGGTGGCCTTCGAGTCCGGGTCGTAAATCGACAGCAGGGAAACGGCCGTGCGGAGAGCCTCCATCGGCGAAGCTTCCTTTGGAAGCGACTTCAGGAACTCGATGACCTGTGGGGGAAGTTGGCGCGCCGCAGCCATTGCTGCGGAAAAAGCACTCATCTGATCGGCTGCGGGCAGGGCTCCGTTCCACAACAGGTAGGCAGTTTCTTCGAAGGTCGAGTGTTCGGCCAGCTCATGAATGTCGATTCCGCGATAGGAGAGAATGCCGCGGGCACCATCGATGAAACAGATGGACGATTCGTTTGCGACGACATCCTGAAGTCCTTTGGGTGCGGCGTTCGTTGTGGACATGCGATCCGGCTCCGGGCGTAAAAACGCACCTTGATTATGTGAGCTTCAAGAAAGTGTTGTCACGGGGCAATGACCGAATATCGTCAGGGTTGGCCACAGAAGGGGAAGCCGCCGGTGAGGCTCACGCGGGCAACGAACTTCGGAGTCATTGCATTCTACCCCGAAGGGTGAAAGAAAAGGATGAGGCTAGACGCAGCATTCCGGCAGGAATGGCGTTACCGGCGGAGGGACATGCGGGCGGATCATCTTACGTTTTCCAACATCATTGGCTCGCTGTCGTACGCTCTGGATCTTACCGAAGGGGCACATCCCGGGCACGCCCTTCGCAGCTGTCTCCTGGGCATGCGAATCGGGAAGGAGCTCCGTCTCTCTGCAAGGGAAATGGGTGATCTGTATTATGCGTTGCTGTTGAAAGATGCTGGATGCAGCTCCAATGCGAGCCGCCTTCACCAGATCGTGGGTGGCGACGAGATTCGCGCGAAGGCCTTCACGAAAACAAACGACTGGACTCGCTTTGAGGCGCGGCAGTTCCGGTTCCTCTTTGGACGCGTATACCACGGAGAACCGTTGATGAAGCGGCTTCGCGCGATCGGCAGTATGGTAAAGCATAGCCGCGCGAACGCTGAAGAGCTGTTTACCTTGCGTTGTTTTCAGGGCGCCCACGTGGTCAAATCCTTGGGACTCGGCGAAGGTGTTTCAGAGGCGGTCTACAATCTGGACGAGCACTGGGACGGGTCGGGCTATCCGGCGCACCGGCGTGGTGCCGCTATCCCCCGCCTAGCGCAGATTGCAAGCCTGGCGCAAACGCTGGAAGTTTTCCACCAGCAATTTGGTCCGCATGCAGCACAGGACTGCATGTTGCGGCGAAAGGGGCGCTGGTTCGATCCGGAGCTGGTAAAAGTAGCCGGATCTCTGCTTCGACGCGGTGCTCTGTGGGCCGGCCTCAACGATGCAGACCTTCAAGGCGACATCGCTCTCATGGAACCTGATTCCGTGCGTATCGAAGCCAATGATGAGACCATCGACGGGATCTGCGTCGCCTTTGCGGAGGTAGTCGATGCCAAATCGCCTCCGACCTACACCCACTCCTTGAATGTGGCAGCGATTGCGACCGGTCTGGGGGAGTGGATGGGGCTAGATGTCTCGGAGCTAACGGTGCTGCGGCGAG
>CAXTZL010000229.1:0-5057 GCA_964248555.1 uncultured Bryocella sp. | reverse complement strand
CGCATCATCGACGAACTCGAAGGCATGTTCCGCGGCGCCGGCTGGAACGTCATCAAGGTCATCTGGGGCTCGGACTGGGACGAACTCTTTGAACGCGATCATCAGGGTCTTCTGCTGAAGCGCATGGAAGAGTGCGTCGACGGCGACTTCCAGACCTTCAAAGCCAAGGGCGGCGACTATCTCCGCAAAGAGTTTTTCGGCAAATACCCCGAACTGCTCAAGCTGGTCGAAGACAAAACCGACGAACAACTTGCTCGCCTACATCGCGGCGGCCACGATCCGCTGAAGATCTATAACGCCTACAAGCGCGCCCTGGAGCACAAGGGCGGCCCCACGGTCATCCTCGCCAAGACCGTCAAGGGCTATGGTCTTGCCTCCGCGCAGGCCCGCAACGCCACCCACTCCGAAAAGAAGCTCACCGACGAGGGACTTACCGCCTTTGTGAAGCAGTTCGAGATCCCGCTGCCCGACCAGGCATCGCGGGATGCCGACTTCTATCGCCCCGATCCGACGGATCCGGCTATCGCCTATATGCAGGCCCGCCGCGAGGTCCTGGGCGGCTACCTGCCCGCCCGCAACGTCCCGGAACTAAACTTCAAGGCCCCTGCGCTGGACTTCTACAACGAGTTCCTCGCCGGCTCCAAGGGCCGTGCACTCTCCACCACTACCGGCTTCGTCGGCATCATGCGCTCCCTTCTGAAAGAGCCCACCATCGGCAAGCTCGTCGTGCCCATCATCCCGGATGAGGGCCGCACCTTCGGCTTCGAGTCGGTGATGAAGCAGGTCTCCATCTACGCGCCCGAAGGCCAGAAGTACACACCACACGACGCCGACATGCTGCTTGGCTATAGCGAAAAGAAGGAAGGCCAGATCCTCGAAGAGGGCATCACCGAGGCCGGTTCCATGGCCAGTTTCACAGCCGCGGGCACCGCCTACACCAACTACAAGCTGCCCATGATCCCCTTCTATCTCTACTACTCCATGTTCGGCTTTCAACGCATCGGCGACATGGCGTGGGCCTTCGCGGACTCCCGCGGCAAGGGCTTTCTCATGGGCGGAACCGCCGGCCGGACCACCATGCTCGGGGAAGGCCTGCAGCATCAGGATGGCCACTCGCACGTGCTCGCTTCAACCATCCCCACCTGCATCACCTACGATCCGGCCTACGTATACGAAATGGCCGTCATCCTGCAGGACGGCATCCGCCGCATGTACGAAGCCGGCGAAGACCGCTTTTTCTACATCACGATGTACAACGAGGATTACCCCCAGCCCGCGATACCCACCGGCAAAGACATCCACAAGGGCATCCTCCGCGGTCTCTATCGCTTCAAAGCGGCAGAAAAGGGCGAGGCAACCATTCAACTGTTCGGCTCCGGCCCAATCCTGAACGAGGCCGTGCGCGCGCAGGAAATTCTTGCGGAAAAGTACAACATTGCCGCCGACGTCTGGAGCGTCACCAGCTACACCGAGCTCCGGCGTGACTGCCTGGAGGTCGAGCACTGGAACCGCCTGCACCCGGATGCGCCGGAACGGATCCCTTTCCTTGTACAGGCACTCCATCAGGCAGCGGGTCCGATCGTCGCCGCCAGCGACTACATGAAATCCCTCCCCGACGGTCTCTCTCCATGGCTGGGCAGCCGGCTCACGACCCTCGGTACCGACGGCTTCGGGCGCTCGGACAACCGCGAGCACCTTCGCCGTCATTTCGAAGTCGATGCTGAGTCGATTGTCGCCACGGCGCTCTCCAAACTCGCGCGCGAAGGGGTTGTGATGGCCGAACAGGCCCGGCAGGCGCTCGTCGATCTTGGCCTTTCCTCCGAAAAACCCAGCGCCGCTTTCGCCTGAGTCCCTTTGTTCAAGAACCGGGGGCATCATGCCCCCGGTTCATCTGTATCCGGTAGACCGGATTGCGAGAGCCTCATGCCTGAAAACCCACTTCTGCCCGATGCTGAGCTGAGAACCCTCCTCGCGCTTTTAAAGCGATGCGCCACCCTTGAAAATCCCTCGGAGCGCTCCGGAACAGGGCAAAGCCGCCCTCACCCCCCTCAGAATGCATCCGGACGGGAAGCCGTTCTCGCGGCAACCGTCCTCCAGCTCAAGGCAGGCGACCTGTTCCTTCCGGAGCCGGCGGACGCGGTCGCGCTCTCTCTCGTACCGCAGCCGGAAGGCGCAGCCAACGATCAACCTGACGCTATCCCGCGGAAAATTGCCGTCAGCACATCCCGTTTTCTGCTGGGCGCCTCCATGGCCGCAGCCCTCCGCCTCTCAGGGAGCGAGCATCTCGTCCTCCTGTTGACGAGTACGAACAGCAAAGACCCGGGCTGGGCGGCAGCCCTTGCCTGGGCGCAGGAGCGGCTTCTGCCGCTGGTGGTGGTCTGTACCGACCCAAGGGGTCCGGCTGCCTTCACGAGCAAACCGGTCCGATCCCCTGGTAAATTTGATTGGAGCGAAGTCTCGCGTTCCGCCGCCCGCCTGAAGTTGCCCGTGCTTACAGTCGACGGCGAAGACGCGGTTGCGATCTATCGAGCGACCCAGGAAGCCATGCTGCGGGCCCGCGCCGGTGCCGGCCCGGCGGTGTTGTGGGCAGCGCTCCCCGCGAGGGCGCAGCTAGCGGAACGCCCCCGCACACGGCGCCCTGTGGCCCGCCTGGCCCAGTACCTGCGGAGCCGCGGCATCGCGCCAGCCTAAGCTTTACAACTTTCGTCCGGAGACGAATCTTGTCTGTACCGGGCCTGTTGTATCGGTCTGGCACGGCTCTTGCTTACACTCATAAGCATGCTTCACCCGCAGTTCGCCAGATTTTCCCGATTTAGGCTGCCAGCCACCGCGCTGGTCTTTGCGATCACTGGACCACAGCTCCTGACTGGCCAGACCTCCCGCCCGTTAACACCAATGAGTGCTACAAACCGCGCTTTTTCTGAAAGGACAAATCCGTCGCCCTCCGGGCCTCCGCTTCCTGGTCTTCTCGCGGCAATGGAGTTTGTGCCGGGTCTGCCGCAACAGCAGCCGTACCAAAATCCGTTGGATCGACCCCTTCCTGTACCTACAACACCAGCGGCCAACCAGGCTCCCTCCGCGCAACCGCCCGGCGCCGTCCCCGTACAGCCACCCCCATCTCCCCTGGTTGCCTCACTTCCCACCACGGCCTATGAGGACCTTCCCCGCCTGGTACTGCACGATCATCTCGGGTCGGCCTACATCCCGGACGACAGCGTGGTCTATCCCATGGCGCTTCGCCTCTACTCCCTGGGCTATCTCGACACCATTTTCATCGGGATGCGGCCCTGGACACGGCGCAGCCTGCTGCATGCGCTGGAACGCTCGGGTGAAGCCATCCAGGCCGATGGGAATGAGCAGGCGCTCGAAATCTACGCCAAGCTGATGGACTATCTATCAACGGAAATCCCGGGACCCGAGGGCTCGCTTAGCGGTCAGATGACCCGTGGCCAGGTATACGGCGTGGAAACCGCCTACACCCGCCTGATGGGTATCACCGGCTTGACCCTGCGCGATAGCTACCACCTGGGCCAGACACTCTCAAACGACTATGGCCGTCCGTATGAGGCCGGCTTCAACAACATCACCGGATTCTCTACCCTGAATGAATGGGGCCGGTTTTCGCTCTACATCCGCGGGGAATATCAGCACTCACCCTCCGCTGCCGGGTATAGTACGGCCCTTTCGGCGCAACTCTCGGATCGGGATGGCGATCCTTTTACTGGCTACAACGTGACACAGGCCACAGTCCCAACCGGCCCAATCCCCACGGTCAACCCGTTTCGACTTCAGGAAGCCGTCCTCTCTTTTCACGTACTGGGCAATGAGATCTCCGGCGGTAAAAGTGACGCGTGGATCGGACCAGCCTACGGCGGCGCCATGGCCTGGAGTAACAATGCGGAAAACATCTATTCCTTCCGCGTCAACCGCGCAGACCCGCTTCGCATCCCGTATGTTTCCTATCTCCTCGGCAACATCCGGTACGACTTTTTCGTCGGCTCTTTGAAAGGGCATACCAATCCCAACGATCCGTGGATTCACGCGGAAGCCGTCGCCTTCCGGCCCACCAGTAACTTTGAATTCGGTTTCGAACGCACCGTCATCTGGGGTGGCCGAGGACACGAACCCGTCAACCTGCACACATTTTTCCGCAGTTTCTTCTCCTTCGACGACACCACCGAAGCGCAAAAGGCTTCAGCGCAGGATCCGGGAGCCCGTTTCAGCGCCTTCAACTTTTCCTGGCGGCTGCCCTACCTCCGCAAGCACCTCACGTTGTACACCGACTCCATCGCACACGACGATGTGAGTCCCGTCAGTGCCCCGCGTCGTGCGGCCTACCGGCCCGGCCTGTACCTTTCGCAGTTCCCAGGCGTTCCCAAACTCGATTTGCGCATCGAGGCGGCCAGCACCGATTGCTCCACCCTGCGCTGCATCGATGGCGTTTTCAACTACTTCGAAATCATTCAGGTGCAGGGCTATACGAACAAAGGCTTCATCCTGGGCGACTGGGTAGGGCGCGAGGCCATCGCCTATCAGGGTTGGGCAACGTACCATCTCGCCGCGAACGAGTGGGCGCAACTCTCGTACCTGCACAAGATGACGCCAAAGGACTTTATCTTCGGGGCGGTGAACCAATCGCAGGTCAAGGCTGAACTCGTGAAACGTCTTACCCCGAATCTTGAGCTGGATGCATGGTTCCAGTACGAGCATTGGGCGGCACCCATCTACCAAACCACCCAGCAATCCAACACGGTCACCGCCGTAAAGCTGACCTTCTACCCAAAGCTGCGCACTCGTAATTCTCTGAACGGAAAATGACCGAAAAGGGGGCTTCACGAACGAAGCTCCCCTTTTCCATCTGACTGACCGACAGCCTTCCTACGCAGGCACTCGCTCTGCATTGACGCACTGTTTGAAGTAATCCAACGAGCGCCCCAAACCCTCACGCAACGGCACCTTCGGCTCCCATGCCAGCAGGCGTTTCGCTTTGGAAATATCCGGACGACGCTGTTTGGGATCGTCCTGCGGCAAAGGACGAAACGTAATCTCGCCCTTTG
>CAXTZL010000228.1:0-5089 GCA_964248555.1 uncultured Bryocella sp. | reverse complement strand
GAAGGCTGAGCGCTCCGTTGGTCGACCCCGCATCGATCCTGCCCTCCACATCCGTAATGGCCACGCTGCCATTCGAGGTCTGGAAGCTGCCCGCGGTCAGCTGGCGCGGCACACGCAGCGCAAAACTCACCGACCAGCCGCGCCCATGCCATCCGATCCCATTGGGCCCCTTCGCCTCAATCGTGCCGTGAGTCACGATTTCGACCTCGTGCATCAGCTTCTGCGCCTCCTCCATCGAGGAGCCCTGGGCGGTCACACGCGCTTCCAGGTACACATCGTGCCGGTCTTCCCCGTAAACCTCGAGGCCGCCATTCTCTCCCTGCACCCGCACCTGCCCGCCTTCAAGCGGCAGCGTGAACTTGCGAATCTCACAGGCATGACTCCCCTGCCCGAAAAACCAGTTGCCGTCATTGTCGTGACCGCCCGAGCAAGGAACAGTGGTGAACTGTTGCGCCCCGGCAAGCGGCACGGCCAAGGGCAAGGCAAGAAGAACAACGGCGAATCTGTACATGCGAAGACTCCCTTTAGATCTGTGCAAGACGGTACGTGCCGCGGGAGCGCGTGGTTCCGCTGAGCGCAACACTTACAAAGTCTTACGAGGGCCGAGCCCATCTGGGATGCACTACCTGCAAACGGCGCTGAAGCGCTCGGCATCCATAACGACACCGTCGTCCTGAACGAAAATCTGTTCTCCTCAGCAGCCCACCATGGCGCGCAAAGCAGGTCTCCCCCTTACGCAGGAATCTGAGCTGGTAGGAACTGACTTCGTGATCTCAGCGATCTCAATAAAACAGCTGCTGAATCGCTTCCCAATCCACCTCACCGTCCGCGCCCTGCAATCGCGGCCTCGCTTCGGCGGGACCGAGCTTGCCGTCCTGGAAGCGATAAAAGGCCGGACCTTCCGGATCGATGACGAAGATGTTTCCGATGCCCATGCGCTCATAATCCTGCAGCTTGACCACCATGCGCCGCAGGGTGTCCTCCGGCGAGAGCACCTCGAAGACGGCAACCGGCGGTGTTACCAGCACCTGCTCGATAGGCTGGTCGATCGCGGTCACGGCCACATCCGGGACGCGGTAGCGGGTGGGGCTCACTCGAATTCGCAGCGCAGGACGGGCACGCAGTCGCCACTCAGGGTAATGCGCCCGGAACCAGGCTTGCAGCGCATCCTGCCAGGTGCTGTGGTCGTACTCGCCCAAGGGCCGCTCCTCGATGAGGCCGTCTACGAAGTCGGCATCGGGTTCAAAATCGGCCTTCAGGTACTCCTGCACCGACATTCGAACTTCCGGCACAGCCACCGCATGTGCTGCCATCGCGCACCCCCGAGTTCCGTATATTCTTTATCTACCCCGCGCTATTCCTCGTCAACCACCGTCGCCGGCACACCACCCTCGCGCCGCATTTTCAGGTAGCCGCGAATAAACGGGTCCAGTCCGCCGTCCAGCACCTTGTCCACATCGCCGACCTCCACCCGCGTGCGCAGGTCCTTGGCCATCCGGTACGGCTGCAGCACGTAGGAGCGAATCTGCGACCCGAAGTTAATCTCCAGCTTCGAGTCCTCCACCTTCTTCGTTACCGCCCGCTTCTTCTCAAGCTCGTACTCATACAGCCGCGAGCGCAGCATCTTCATCGCCCGGTCCTTGTTCTTGTGCTGCGAGCGCTCATTCTGGCACCCGGCCACAATGCCCGTGGGCAAATGCGTGATCCGTACCGCGGAATCGGTCGTATTCACATGCTGCCCACCCTTGCCGCCCGACCGGTAGGTGTCAATCCGCAGATCGTCCGGCTTGATATCGATCACGATTGAATCGTCAACCTCCGGCGTCACATACACCGCCGCAAAACTCGTCTGCCGCCGCTTGGCCTGGTCGAACGGCGAAATCCGAACCAGCCGGTGAACTCCCGTTTCCCCCTGCATCAGCCCAAAGGCGTTATCGCCGCTCAGGGTAAAGGTAGCCGACTTGACCCCCGCCTCGTCGCCATCCTGAATCTCGTTGATTTCGGTCTTGAATCCTTCGCGCTCGGCCCAGCGCAGGTACATCCGCATCAGCATCTCGGCCCAGTCCTGCGACTCCGTGCCGCCCGCGCCGGGGTGCACGGTGAAAATCGCATTCAGCGCATCGTGCTCTTCGGAAAGCATCGTTCGCGCTTCCAGCTGCTCCGTATAGGTGCCCAGCGACTCGATTTCGCGCTTCAACTCCGGCTCAATTGAAGTCTCCCCCTCGCGCATCAGCTCGAAGTAGGCATCCACCTCATCGGTCCGGCGGCCCAGTTCGACGTCATAGCTCAGCTGCGACTCCAGCCGTTTCCGCTCCCGCATCAGCGGCTGCGACTTCGCCGCATCGGCCCATACCGCGGGATCGGAAATCTTCGTCTCCACGCGCGCAAGCTCCGTCTTCAGGCGGGACGGGTCAAAGATACTCCCGCAGCTCGCGAACTTTTTCGCGGACCGGGGAGTAGGCAAACTCCAGTTCATCCAACATCTTTCTAGTTTACCGGTTCCTGCCTTACCGGTTCGCCGCCCCGGCCGGAACGTCGGCTCCACGGTACGGAAAACGGTGCTGCAGCCATCCGCCCCCCAACACTGCCAGGATCACGATCGCGCACAAAGTCCCGATCCAGTCCCCGTGCCGCGTATAAAACGTTAGCCGGCTGTTGTAACCGAACGGCACCTCCACGGCCCCGCGCAGGTGCCGCGGCATGCTGGCCACGATGCGCCCCTGCGGATCGATTGAGGCCGTCAGCCCCGTATTCGTGTCCCGCAGCAGCCAGCGGTGGTTCTCGATCGCGCGCATCCGGGCCATATCCAGGTGCTCCCAGGGCGCACTCGTATCGCCATACCATCCGTCATCGGTCAGATTCACCAGCACCTGGGCCCCTCCCAGCGCAAACTGCCGCACCTCGTCGCCAAAGATCGACTCGTAGCAAAGAAACACGCCATAGCGCTTGCCCCCCACGCTGAACAGCCGCCGCGTCGTGCCCGGAACAAAGTTCAAACCATCCAGCAGGTGCCCCGCAAAAAAGAACAGCGGCTTATACGGCGTGTACTCCCCAAAAGGCACAAGGTGCATCTTGTCGTACCGTCCGGCAAAGGTTCCATCGGGTAAAAAGAAGCTTGCCGAGACAAACTCGTCATACTGTCCCTGCCCACTTGGCCGCTCTCCCTGACCCACGGCATCCACCACGACCGGGGCTCTCGTTTCCCGCGCAAGCTCCGCCATCGCCTCCCGAAAACCGGGATCGGCACTGGCAAATGGCGTCGGCGCCTCCGGCCAAACCACCAGCTGTGGGGGCCGTTGCGAGGTGACTTTTTCTGGGTCGGCAGAGTTCCCAGCAGCCTGTGGACCCGGCGGAATGGCCTGCAACGTATCCCGCGTAAAGCTCTGGAGCAGGGCCGCTTGCCCTTCAGGCGGCCCGGCCTCCGCGCCGACGCGCAGGTTGTCCTGCAGCAAAATTGCCCGTGCATCGCCTGCGCTTGAAGCAGGCTGGTATCGCATCCCGAGATAACTCGCTGCCACCAGCAGAAGCCCGCAAGCAGGTCCGATCCAGTGCCGTCTTACTCCACCGACCCGGGGTTGCCAGAACCAGACAGCATTCCCACAGGCCACAACGAGCGATAAACCCATAACTCCGGCCCACGGCACCAGGGGGCGAAGCAGGGAGTTATCGATCTGCGTATAACCTAGCAGGTCCCACGGAAACCCCGTGATGCGATCACGCGCCAATTCCACCGCCACCCAAAGCAGAGGAGAAAGACAAAGGGCGATCCCTCTCCCATGAGCTCTTCGCAGCAGCGCAAAACAGAAGCCGAACAGGGCAAAGTACAAACCCAGATAAAGCGAGAACAGGATCAGAATTCCCAGAGACACCGCACCGGGCAGACCGCCGTAGAGGTTCATCGTCTGGTAGATCCAGTAGCAGTTGCCGCCAAACCAAACCACACCGCAGAGGTAGGCCAGTACCGTGCTTTTCCACGGACTGAGCGGCTGTCCCCTGTCCGGCGCAGCCAGACAATAAAGAAGCGGAACCAGACAAACCCAACTAACAAGCCGCCGTACCTCGGGTACCGGACCGGCAAGGGGAAAAGGAACTAACTGCAGCAGCGCTGAAAGAAGCACCAGGCCGGGAAGCCGCGCTGAAACAGGTCGCATCGGGTCGAGTCTAGCACTCACGTGACCCACGTCTGCGTTCCCATGCTCGTAGCCAGACAAAGCCAAGGACCGAAGATGGCGCAGGAACAAACTCGGAAAACGGCAAAAGGGAACACGAGGGAGCTATCACGAAACTAACTTCTTCCGCATTGGTCGCGCTGACCGAGGCCGTCTCACCGAATTCTTCCATCTGAAATGAACAGAGATCGCCGGCAATGCCTTGCAAGCGGCTGCGACCGCACGTAGAGTTACGGTAGCCGGCGCAGTTTTTCACAGCGGCACTTAGCATAATTAGCAGGAAAGAGGAAGTTACATGGATGTAAGTCAAATACTTTCTGCCATTGATTCAGAGATCGCGCGTCTGCAACAGGCGCGCCAGGCCGTAGCCGCCCTTGATGGCGATAGCCCGATTCCCACACCCCGCCGTGGCCGCCCCAAGGCGAGCGCCGCCGCCCCTGCGGAAGCCGCCGCCACCCCGCGCAAGCGAAAGCGCAATCTCAGCCCCGAAGGACGCAAGCGCATTCAGGAAGCCATGCAGCGCCGCTGGGCGGACCGCCGTAAAACCTCTCCCAAGGAATCAAACGCAAGCTAGGCCGCAAGCTCCACGAAACGACCCATCTGGCGAAAGAACCGCCCCACAACGCGACGGCGGTTCCTTGCCTTATAGCTCATCTTGAACCCCGGGAAAGGGTAGAAGGCGGATCCTTCGCCGGATGCTGCACTGGCGCCCGCCCACACCGCAAGGTCAATGCGTTGCGATCACCTCACGCACGTTATCGGCGCCCTGGAAAAATCGGATGGTCCCGAAACCCTCAAGATACTTCTCGATCTGCCGGTTGCTGATAACTTGCCGCACCGGCAGCGGTTCGCTGCCCAGCAACCGCACTTCCTCCGTATTGGTTAGCTGATACCGCGCATATCCATTGTCCGGGCCATCG
>CAXTZL010000227.1:0-5096 GCA_964248555.1 uncultured Bryocella sp. | reverse complement strand
GTAGGAGGCCCTGGTGCTTTTGTCCCATCCCGGTTCCAAAAGAACGGTCGCACACTGGTCAGAGAACGGAGCGCGCGAAAACTTCCTCGAAAATGCATTCATCCTCCAAACAACGGACCGAGGGAAGTTCAGCCGCTAGGCTGCTCGTCAGACTTGCCGTCGCTCTGGAGATCGCGCACCTGCTCTTGCTCGGCTTTTTACCCCGGCCACAGGTCGCGTCAAACGTTCTACAGATTGTCTTGCCGGCACTGATGCTTGGGATCAGCCTGTGGAAGCGAAGAAGGGCCGGCGATTCCCTGGCTCGACGGCACTGGACCGCAATCGCCGCAGCGTTTGCCCTATGGCTCTCCGCACAGAGCTTTTTTTCTATTACCTGTTCGTTCCTTACCACGGCGCTTTGCTCACGCGGCCCGACAACATCGTCTGGGCTCTCTTCAACCTCCCCTTCCTGCTTGCGACGGTTTCCACCCAGGAAGAACTCGATTTTGTCGGCTGGCTTGACCGCTGCCAGGTACTGCTGTTCTTTACCGTTCTTTCGCTTCTCGTCTTTCTCCCCTCAATCCATCTGAATGCCGACGTTTCGTTGGCTATCCAGGATGTTGCGCTTACACTTTGCGGACTGCTTCGGATTTCTGGCTGCCGGACCGCCTCCGAGCGGCGCTTATTCACCAATCTGACCGTGTACTTCGTTCTCTACGGAAGCTTGTCCATGCTTGGTGAATTCATGCATTCCCGCGGATTGCCACCGGGAAGCATGATCGATCTAGTGTGGACAGTGCCAGTGGCCTGCCTCATCCTGCTGACTTTCCGAAATCCAGCAGGGGAAAAGAGGCAGGACACACCGGAGCGACTGCTCTTCATGGCACGCCACACTCAGGGTCTGGTAGTTGCTGCGTTGGCCGGGTTGTCCATTGCCGTTTCTGCTCTGCTGGCCATGCACCAGGTGTTCATCGGGGGTGCTTTCGTCCTCGTGGCTTTTGCTCTCTTCGCCATGCGCACCAACGCCCGCGAGCACGCATGGCAAGGTGCTCACGCACAGTTGGAAAGGACAGCCCTGTATGACACGCTGACCGGACTGGGAAACCGCATGATGCTGCGAAGGTATCTGGTGGAAAGCGTCAAACACGATGGGAGCGATGGGGGACCGGCACTCGTCTTTGCCGACCTCGATCGATTCAAGTCCATCAACGACAGCCTGGGACACACTTTAGGCGACCAGTTGCTGATCGGTGTAGCCAGTCGTCTGCGCGCGGCGGCTCCCCCCCACTCCGTGGTGTGCCGTCACGGAGGAGACGAGTTCGTGCTGCTTGCATCGGCCCTCAACGCAGAACAGGCGCGTGCCATTGGAGAGACCCTGCTTGAAGCACTCCGACCGGCATACCAGATCAGCGGGCAATGGCTGCACTGCACGGCCAGCATCGGTGTCGTGCTCGCAGAACCGGGTGAAAGCCCCGACGAACTGCTCCGCACTGCAGACCATGCAATGTACCGCGCCAAACAGCTCGGCAAAGACTGTGTGCAGTTCTTCGACGCCGCAATGCGCAACGAGATGAGACGGCGATGGCAAATGGAAGCGGACCTGCGGCGCAGCCTTGAGAACGGGGGCCTGGACGTGGCATTTCAGCCAATTCTGACCGTGGAAGGGGGCGAGATATCCGGATTCGAAGCCCTGGCTCGCTGGCACCATCCCCTGCACGGCAACATCCCTCCCGCGGAGTTCATTCCACTTGCGGAAGAATCGGGCTTGATTCTGCCACTGGGCTTGCAGATGCTCGAAAAAGCCTGCCGTCAAGTGGTTTTGTGGAACACCTTGTGGGGAACCGAGCTTACACTCAGCGTCAACGTCTCACCGCGACAGTTTGCCGACACAAATCTGCTGAACACCGTACTGGCGGTTCTGGAGCGCACCCACCTGCCGCCTTCGCTGCTGCAATTGGAGATCACGGAGACTTCCCTGCTGCTGAACCTGAGTCAGGCGAAAGAAACCCTCACGGCGGCGCGAGCATTTGGGGTTCGAATCTCGCTGGACGACTTTGGCACGGGCTACTCTTCCCTCGCTTTTCTGCTGAATCTGCCCGTAGATGAAGTCAAGGTAGACCGCAGCTTCGTTTCGGAAATGCGCCTCGACCCGCATCGCAAGGAGTTGGTACGGGCGGTGGTGCAGCTTGGGCAGTCTCTCGGCAAACGTGTGGTAGCTGAGGGGGTCGAGACGGAGGACGATCTGCGAGAGTTGACAGCCATGGGCTGCGAATGTGTCCAGGGCTGGCACATCGGCAGGCCCATGTCCGCTGAGGCCACAGAAGCGGGATTGCCTTCCATGCCCTCGCTGCAACGCAGAAGCGGTCTCCAGGACAGAGAGGGACTGTCCCTGTGGAATGCAGACGATCCCCACGTGGGTAGCCGGCAGTACGCATCTGCGGACGCGCCGTTTGGGTCGTAGGTCCAGTTTTACGTCGATTTTCAGGCCGGCGCTTTAAAGAAAGGCCACCCCCGTCAACTGTTCGCTTGCCTGCCAGAGTGCCTTGGCGGAGTTTTCGTCCAGGGCCTGGGGCCGGGGCTGGACCACCTTGGGAGAACCTTTGAACTCCGCAAATCCGTCTGGTCCGATGTATTCCCCTCCGTGAAGGCCAGAAACCGTCGCGCCATACAACGTCGGCAGGGCACCGGCCCCGTCGCCCTGCATCAGCAGGGGCGCCACCAGATTCATCACCTTGATTTTCAGGTCCTTGCCCGCCTGACCGGGACCATTCGCGATGATGTTGGTCTTGGAGATGCCAGGGTGGACGGCAACGCTCAGAACCGGCAACCCTGCCGCCCGGACACGACGATCCAACTCGTTTGCAAAAAGCAGGTTGGCAAGTTTGGAATTGTTATAAGCGTCCCATGGCTTGTAGTGGCGTTCGCTATGGAGATTCGCCAGATCAATCTTGCCGTTTCTATGGGCCAGGGACGACACCGTGATAACCCGCGAGGCGGGGGAGCGGAGCAGCGCCGGCAGCAGCAGGCCGGTAAGAGCAAAGTGACCCAGATGGTTGGTCCCGAACTGTAGCTCAAAGCCGTCAGGAGTGAGTTCCCGAGACGCGAGCGCCATAACGCCGGCATTGTTGATCAGGATATCGAGTGCCTGACCCCGGGCCATGAAGGCGGCGGCAAAGGCACGCACGGAAACAAGCGAAGCCATATCGAGGTCCGCCAACTCGGCACTGGCACCGGGTGCCTCGCGCAGCAGCCGCTGCAGGGCATCACGTCCTTTTGCAGGATTGCGCACCCCAAGCAGAACATGCGCTCCATGCCTGGCCAGCTCCAGGGCAGCCTGGTAACCGATTCCGCTGTTGGCACCGGTAACCAGCACCGTCTTGCCCGTCTGCGGAAGCATCTGCGCCGCGGTCCACTTGCCTGCTGCCATCCAAACCCCCAAAACTGAAATCTCTCTTCATACTCCCACGGCAGAGCCCAAATGCGGAGAAGACTCCCGTACACGCTGGTAACCACAAAACACGTTACAAGCAGCCTCTAGCTGTTTTCTGCATTCTGCCTTTACAATCAAGCGGCAAGCTGACCAGATGGTTGCAGAGTGCACGGAAGGTCTCCAAAGGGCCTTGCCGGGCGCCATTCGTCGCAAGGGGATGAGGCTGATGACAGAAAGCGCACGATGCGCAAAAGTACAGGGGGCCGTGGCGCTCTTTCTGCTGCTCGCAGGCACAACGGGCTGTTCAAAGCTCAAGTCCCGCGACCAACTCGTAAAGGGCATTCAGGAATTCAAGGCCGGCCACTACGAGACAGCGATCGACCGATTCCAGGAATCGGTACGGCTTGACCCCAGTGACCCGAACGCACAGGTGTATCTCGCGACGGCCTACAGCTACCAGGTACAGCCGAATAGCAACACGCCGCAAAACCTGGCAGTAGCTCAAAAGGCGCTCGACGGCTTTAACCAGGTACTGCAACGCAAGCCGGATGACGTGGATGCCTGGCGTCAGATCGCCTCCATTGACCGCAACGTGATGAACTTCGACAAGTCCCGTCAGGACGAGTTGAAGGTTTTGCAGCTCGACCCCAAAGATGCGGAGGCAAGCTATGCCGTCGGCGTCATTGACTTCCAAAAGGCCGATAAAAACGCCATCGACCTCCTGAAAGCGAACAAAATCACCGATGATCTGCAGGGCAATGTCAAGATGCCGCCCAGGATCTGTTCCCAGCTTGCTGGTGAGAATGGCCCGCTGATCGACAACTCCATCCGGTACCTCACCCAGGCGACGGACTTGCGGGCAAATTACGACGATGCCATGCAGTATCTGAACCTCGCATTGCGCCGCAAGGCCGATATCGAGTGCGGCAATGAGGCGGCACGCAAAACCGATATCGCCAAGGCCGATGACTGGGTTCACCGCGCCATGGGCGCCGCCAAGGCAAACGAAGCCGCCAAGGAACGGGCCAACTCCGGCGGTATCGACATGACCAAATAAGCAACCACAGCAGCGGGAGCCCCTTTCAGAGAGGGGGCTCTCCCTTCTAAAAGGCGCATTCTCCTCGTCCGCAAGCTCGCACCACGCGCTGACGACATAAGATTCTAGGGAACGCGAGGCTCCAGCCTGGCTGGCCGCCTCGGCTCGGGACGAATGGCTTCGTCATTCTCCTTCGCCGTGGGATGTACGCCGAAATCCCATACACTGCCGTTGATGGTGTGTTCGTTCAGGACTTCGATCAGGGCGTACTCGCCAAAGGTGAGCGCCTGCATCGGAACGAGACGCTCCCACTGTCCTCCCGGCAGCGGCTCCAGCCGTGTCTCAATCACATCCGGCTGCGAACGGCCCCCACCCAGCCAACGCAGCACAAAGCTGCCGACGGCACGCTGACCGCGCCGAACATCCACACGCTCGATGACATAGCGGCTCGTGAAAGCGCCACCCTCCGGTGTCGGACGGCCTGACTGACCTCCCGTGTCCACCGTGAAGGAGCCGCCACGATCCTCTTCCGTGGCCGCAGTACCCTGAAGGCGAACAAAAAATATCGGGTCCGCTACATGCAGTTGCACATCCGCACGCTCATCCTTCACAAAAAAGAGATCATGCGGGCTGGCCTGTGGGTGAATCCCC
>CAXTZL010000226.1:0-5129 GCA_964248555.1 uncultured Bryocella sp. | reverse complement strand
GACCTGGTGCTGAGCTATACGGGCGGGCGGGCGCTGGAGGAGTTGCGGACGCGGCTGGGGGCGCGGGCGGTGGCGCCGCTGTATGGGTCGGTGGACCCGGAGACGCACCACCCGGTGGCCCCGGTGGAGGCGTTTCGCGCGGAGTTGAGCTACCTGGGCACGTATGCGGAGGACCGGCAGGCGGCCCTGACGCGGCTTTTTCTCGAGCCTGCGGCGCGGTTGCCGGCGAAACGCTTTTTGATTGGCGGGGCGCAGTATCCGGACGGGTTTCCGTGGACGGGGAATATCGCGTTTACGGGGCATCTGGAGCCGGCGCAGCATCCGGCGTTTTTCTGCTCGGGGCGGGCTACGTTGAATGTGACGCGGCGGGCGATGGCGGCGTACGGGTATTGCCCTTCGGGGCGTTTGTTTGAGGCGGCGGCGTGCGGGGTGCCACTTTTGAGTGATACGTGGGCGGGATTGAGTCAGTTCTATACGCCGGGGAAGGAGATCCTGCTGGTAGATACAACTTCGGACGCGCTGGACACGTTATGCTTGTCCGACGTGGAGCTGAAGCGGGTGGCGGAGGCGGCGCGGGAGCGGACCTTGCGGGAGCATACGGCGGATTGCCGGGTGCGGGATTTGGAGAAGGCTTTGGATGGTTTGCGGGTAGTACCCGGCGGTGGAGAAGCAGATCCCCTTCGGGGATGACGGACAGAGAAGCAAGAGCAGAAGCAAACGCAGATTCCCTTCGGGAACGACAAACAAAGCAGGGAGACGACGAGGACGAATGTGGGGCATTATTCCAGCCGCGGGCGCGGGGAGCCGCATTCAGCCCCTGGCGTTTTCCAAGGAACTGTTGCCGGTGGGCAGCCGGGTGGAGAATGGCGATGAGCGGCCGCGTGCGGTCAGCGAGTACCTTGTGGAACGCATGGTGCTGGGCGGCGCGGACAAGCTTTGCTTTGTGATTTCTCCGGAGAAAACGGACATCCTGGCGTATTACGGATCACGGCTCTGGGGTGCGGATATTGCGTATGTGGTGCAGCCGCAGCCGGGTGGGCTTTGCGATGCGATTTTTCGGGCGCTCCCCCTGATTGCTCCGGAGGAGAGTGTGCTGATCGGGTTGCCGGACACGGTGTGGTCGCCGGAGGATGGGCTGCGCGGGTTGCCGGAGGACGTGCTGTCATTCCTGTTGTTTCCGGTGGAGCGCCCGGAGCTTTTCGATGCCGTGGTGACGGATGAGGACGGCGTGGTGACCGAGATCCAGGTCAAGCGGAAGGACGCGAATACGCACTGGATCTGGGGCGCGATCAAGATGCCGGGATGGGTGCTGCATGCCTTGTATGCACTTTGGTGCCGGCCGGAGCGCCGCGACGAGTACATGGGTACGTTGGTAAATGCCTGGCTGGCCGAGGGCGGCCGGGCAGTCGGCGTGCGCAATGGGCAGGGTTACGTGGATACGGGCACGCTGCACGGGTGGCGGGCCGCGGTGCGGCTGCTGGAGCAGGGATCGCTGCCGGTGCACGGGGCTTTGCAGGGTCTAGCCGTGCTGGGTTCAGAAGCGAAGAATTCAGAAAAGAAAACAGAGATTTTTGGAGGAGCATGATCGAGACGCAACCGCAACACGCCCAAGCCCCGCGGGCAACGGCGCCGGGCACCTTGAGTGACGAGCAGGTGAAGAGCAGGATCGAGGAACTGGGGCCGTGGTTTCACAATATGCGGCTGCGTGGGATCCAGACGGCGCCGGATCACTTTTTGGGGAACTACCCGGAGGTGAAGTACGCCAATTTTCGGGATGCGCTGCCGGCGGACATGACGGGCAAAAGTGTGCTCGATATTGGCTGCAACGGCGGGTTTTATTCGCTGGAGATGAAGCGGCGCGGGGCCGAGCGGGTGTTGGGGATCGACACCGACACGGGCTACCTGGCCCAGGCGCGGTTTGCAGCCGAGGTGACAGGGCTGGAGGTGGAGTTCCGGCAGATGGCGGTGTGGGATGTGGCCAAGCTGGGCGAGACGTTCGATCTCGTGATTTTTATGGGGGTGCTGTACCACCTCCGGCATCCGCTGCTGGCGCTGGACCTGATCCACGAGCATGCCGCGAAAGACCTGCTGCTGTTTCAGAGCATGCAGCGGGGCAGCCGAGAAATTACGGACGTGGCCGAGGATTACGAGTTTACCGCGCCGGCGCCGTTTGACGAACCGGGTTATCCCAAGATGCATTTCATTGAGCGGCGGTATTCGCATGATGAGACCAACTGGTGGGTGCCAAACCGGGCGTGCACGGAGGCGATGCTGCGGTCTTCGGGCTTCGACATCCGGTCTCAGCCTGAGGATGAGGTGTATGTGTGTCAGTGGCGGCCCGTGGCGGTGCCGCCGGATGGGCCGCATGCGGTGTACCCGGCAGGCGTGACCGAAATGGCGCCTGTTGCGCCGTGAACGAACGGTTGCCGGTGGATGGGGAGAGTTTGCGTGCGTCCCGGGGCGACGTACTGAGCGAGTCCTTGATTGCGGCGGCGGAAGCGGCGCTGGCTGAGGAGGATCTCGCGGCGACGGTGCGGCTGGCGAACCAGGCGGAAGAGGCTGGGGCCGAGGCGGACCGGTGTGCCGGGAACCGCTGGCTGGCGGCGATGCTGGGCGGCGATTTCGAGGCTGCCTGGCGGGAGAGCGATGCGATCCGGGCGCGGGGTGGGGCGGACCCACACCGGTTCTGGCAGGGCGAAGCTCTGTGCGGAAAGCGGGTGATGCTGCGGAGTCTGCACGGGTTTGGGGATGCGGTGCAGATGTTTCGTTTTCTGCCGCAGATGGGGGCCATGGCCGCGGACCTGACGGTGGAGGTTCCTCCGCGGCTGGTGGAACTGGCTCCGTGCTTCGACGGCATGGGTGCGGTGATTACGTGGGGCGAGGATGCCCCTTTGGAGCCGCCGGCCTGGGATGCCCAGGTGGAGGTCATGGAACTGCCCTATCTTTTGCGGGCGGGGGCGGAGAATTTAGGACCCTGCTCGGGGTATCTGCGAGTACCGGAGGCGTTGCGGGCGGAGGCTGTTTCCCTTGTGCGCGGTGCGGGTGCGGCAAAGGTCGATGAGGCTGGAGTTGATCCCTCAAACGCCAGCGGTGCACAAAATTCGGTGGTGGAACCGCGCTCGAGATTGCGGGTGGGGGTGGTGTGGACGGCGGGGCATTGGAATCCGACGCGGTCGATCCCGTTTGCGTTGGTGGAGCTGCTGGGGCGGGTTGATGGCTGCGTGTTCTGGAGCCTGGAAGGACGGAGCGGGCGGGAGCGGGATGCCGTGCTGCCAGCGGGGTGGCGAGATGGGTATGAGTTGGGCGATGGTTTGGTGCGGCTGGCGGCGGTCGTGGAGCAGATGGACCTGGTGATTACCGTGGATACGCTGGCGGCGCACCTGGCGGGGGCGCTGGGGGTGCCGTGCTGGGTACTGCTGCAGCATCGGGCGGACTGGCGATGGATGAGCGGGCGCGAGGATTCGCCGTGGTATCCGTCGTTACGGCTGTGGCGGCAGCGGTTTGCGGGGAACTGGGCGGGGTTGATGGCCGAGGTGGTGACGGCGCTGCGGGTCTGGGTGGACGCAGGTGCGGGTGCCAAGGCGAAAGCAGCACCGGGTGCTTGCGAGAGCGCGGGTGTCTGACGTTAAGAACAGCTTGAGGGCAGCTGCTAGTCTGCGAGGGATGAACTTGAACGGAACTCTTTCCCGGGCGTGGGACGGCTTTGACGCCTACCTTTTCGACATCGATGGAACGCTGCTGAACTGCAAGGACGCGGTGCACTACTTTGCATTCTGCAACGCCCTGAGCGGGGTAGCAGGGCGGCCGCTGAATCTCGACGGCGTGGTGACGCATGGCAATACGGATGTCGGGATCCTGCGGGATGCGTTTCGACTTGGGGGTGTGGCGGACGAGGTCTGGCGGCCACGGCTAAGGGAGATTTGCGAGGGCATGGGCACGGAGGTGGAGGCAAATCGGGCGGAGTTTCGTATGGAGGTCTTCCCGGGGGTGTGCGCGGTTTTGGCGCAGCTGCAACGGCGCAAGGCGGTGTTGTCTACGGCGACCGGGAATTTGGCGCGAATCGGGGTGGCGAAGCTGGAGGCATGCGGGCTTTGGGAGTTCTTTGATCTGGGTGGTTGGAGCGATGGATTGGAGACGCGGGCCGAGGTGTTTCGGGCGGCGCTGGACGGGGTGCGGGCGCGGGTTGGGCAGGGGGCGGCGGTGTGTGTGTTTGGGGACACGCCGGCGGATGTGCAGGCGGCGCATGCCAACCGGTTGGAGGTGATTGCGGTGGGAACGGGCATTTTTTCACTTGCGGAGCTGGAGGCCGAGAGACCGGAGCTTTGCGTGGCGACCCTGGCCGAACTGCTGGCCCAGGGTTGAGGGTGTTGCGACGTGTGTGTCGTGAGCGGGGACTGCGTTGCCCGGATTTGGAGCCTCACGCGACCGGGGGCGCGGGTACGTTGGCTAGCTGCAGGCGGAGATGACGGCCTCAAACTGAATGGCGCGGTGAGTGGAGGTGTGTTCGGCAAGGATGCGGTTGCGGGCTCGCTGGCCTACCCGCTGGCGGTCTGCTTCCGCCGTGTTTTGCAGGATTTCGGCGACTTCGGTGGAGGTTTTGGGGAGCAGAATTTCCGTGCCCGGGGTGAGGAAATCTTCGAGGCCGGGCCAGGAATCGGAGAGGATGGCGGCACCGCAGGCGGAGGCCTCGAAGAGGCGCACGGAAGGCGACCAGCCGGCGGCGACCATGTCGTCGCGGGTGAGGTTGAGGGTGAAGCGGGAGCTGGAGTAGAAGGCTGGGTGCTCTGGCGGCGAAAGGTGGATGATGCGGTTCACGTTGGACGCCCAGGGGATATCGGCGGGGTATTGCGGGCCGGCTACGATGAGTTTTTCTTTAGGTAAATGCCCTGCGGTTTGGTTGAGAAATTGCATGAGCTTGGGTTGACGGTCGGGGGCGTAGGTGCCGAGGTAGCTGAGGGCACAGCGGAAGTCGGGGTTGACCGGGGTGGGGTGGTAGAGGTCGGGGTCTACGGAGCAGTAGAACGGAACGGCGCGCGGGGAGCCGAAGCGGGTTTCGAGTTCGGTGAGGGTGGGTCCGCCGGTGAAGCTGAGGTAGGCGTTGTAGTGGGGAATGAGGTCGGCGCGCAGGT
>CAXTZL010000225.1:0-5165 GCA_964248555.1 uncultured Bryocella sp. | reverse complement strand
AGATCGCCGCCGGCACCCCCATCGTCTGCCTCGAACCCAGCTGCGCCTCGGTCTTCAAAGACGAGCTCACCAACCTGTTCCCCAACGAAGAGGCCGCCCAACGCCTCAGCAAGCAGGTCATCCTCTTCCCCGACTTCCTCGACCAGGTCGGCTACAAACCCGGCAAACTCGAGGGCAAGGCCGTCGTCCACGGCCACTGCCACCACAAGGCACTCTGGAGTATGAGCCCCGAGCAGCGCCTGCTTGGGGCCACCGGTCTCCAAACGGACGTACTCGACTCCGGCTGCTGCGGCCTCGCCGGCTCCTTCGGCTACGAGGAAGGCCACCACGACATCTCCATGAAAATCGGCGAACGCGTCCTCTTCCCCGCCATCCGCGAAGCCGAACCCGACACGATCGTCGTCTCGGACGGCTTCAGCTGCCGTCAGCAGATCACCCACGGCACCCCGCGTCGCGCCATGCACACCGCTGAGGTGCTCGCCATGGCCCTCCAGCCGCAAACCCCGGGAGACAAAGGTTCCAAAAAGAAACACGCCTTCGTCGAAGCAGGTCAAACGCAACCTGACGCCGGGTACCCCTTCGCGGCCCTCGCGGCCACTGCCGGCGTCCTCGGCGCGGGGCTATACCTGTGGAAGCGAACACAGCGCAGCCCCCCCGAGGAGGCATCCAAACCCATGGCGGCGGACTAAGCGAGTCAGCACGCGGTTCACCGAAACCAGGGGAGATCCTTACACATGGCAAACAAGGCTGCACTGCTCGATTTTCTCGACAAACACGTCTTTCTGCGCATCCTGCACGCCTCGGAGCGTGATCTCGGTACCAAGCAACGCGAAGACCTCGAAGATCTGAAGCGCCGCACCCAGGACGAGATGGGGCGCTTTCACGGCTATGATTCCGCCGAAAAGATAGTCCAGATGTACAAGGACGATCTTCACTCCGAAGCCGCCAAACCCGTCAACGGCCGCCTGCAGGACCTCGGTCTGCCGCGGCTCGTGGACGTACGGGACGAGTTCCTGAAACTCGCAGGCGAAAACGCCTAGACCCGGCGAAGGCATACAACCGGCAAGCACACAAACTTGAAGAAGGGCTGCGGGAAGCTTTTAAACCGGCTCACCCGCAGCCTGCAGTGCTTGCATGCACTCAAGGCCCAGCTGCAGGCCCTCCTCCACCGGCATCGCCCACGCTTCCAGCTTTGACGCAGGAGTAGAGATCTTCACCTGCCCCTCGATCGACCGGTTCGCTTCTTCATCCAGCGCCAGCCCCCAACCGCGCAAACCCGGGCACACGGCCGCGCGCAGCCACGGGGAATCCTCCCCAATCCCGCCACCAAACAGCACCGCCTCCGCGTCACCCAGCGCCGCCAGATAGGCGCCCACCGCCAGCCGCACGCGGTAGCTGAACATCTCCAGCGCCAGGCGCGCAGGCTTGTCATCCCGCTTCACCAGCTCCCGCGTGTCCAGCGTGCCGCCCGCAATGCCCAGCATGCCCGAGTGCTTGTTCAGCGTCGTCATGACCTCATCGATCCCGACTCCCTGCTGCTTCATCAGGTAGGGCAGGATCCCCGGATCGATGCTCCCCGAGCGCGACCCCATCATCAGGCCTTCCAGCGGCGTCAGTCCCATCGTCGTGTCCACGGAGCTGCCTTTCGCAATCGCGCAGGCCGAGCAGCCGCTCTCCAGGTGCAGCGTCACAATCGTCACCTCCTCCGGCCGCTTGCCCACCGTCGCCGCGTACTGCTCCAGCATGTAGCGGTGCGACAGACCGTGAAATCCATACTTGCGCACGCCGAAGCGGTCAGCCAGCTCGCGGTCGATCGGGTAGCGCCACGCCACCTCCGGCAGCGTCCGATGAAAAGCCGTATCGAAGGCCACCATCTGCCGCACGCCCGGCAACTCCCGGTCGAGCACATCCAGCACCGCCAGCGAACTCTTGTTATGCAGTGGCGCGATCTCCTCCAACCGCTCGATCTCCGCCCTGACCTGCGGACTCACCACCGTCGCAGCGGCGTAGCTCGGGCCGCCATGCACCACACGCACCCCGGCAAAGACCAGCTCCTGCAGCACCGGCGCAAGCTCATGCTGCGATCGCAGCCATGCAACCGCCTCCCGGACAGCAGCCTGCATGTCTGCTGCCTCACGCGGTTCTGTGTGCACAACCTTGCGGTCATGGAAAATCGATAGCTTGGCCGCCTTGCCCACGTCATCAAGCGTTGCACTGGCCAGCTTGCGCCCTCCGGAAGCTAGACGGCTTCCCGGCGTGAACTCCACAACCTCGAACTTCAGCGAATTGCTTCCCGGGTTCAAAACCAGTGCATAGGCCATGCAGGGGTGAGATGAAAATCTCCGGCGCGGGGAGATCTAACCCAAGCAGTGCACTTCGCGCGAGGCGCTTCTCCCGACAGTGACACCCCCGCCTACAAGCAAGGTGGTAGCGTACGCCACATAGGGCGAAACAAATGTCAAACTAACGGTCGGTTGTACAGCACATACGCGATCGCCGAAAACTTTTGGCGCTCGGTCCCCGTCTCTGCAGTGTTGAGTGAGAATGGCTGTAGAAGGCTCCGGGTTGTCCGGTACCGCGTTGAGTTGTGACAAGGGCGTGAAATGACTGAAGAGCAGAAAGGGGCTCCAGCCGAAGACGGCCACGAGCTTGGTGCGTCCTTTGCGGCGTACAACTCCCCTTCCTATGGCGGTGAGCTGGGTAACCAGTTCGAGACCAGGAACTCCGCTGATCCGGACCACTACGATGTGGCCCGTGGCAGGATCAATCGCGACGCCCAGCGCGCCCAGCGCCGCCACAAGTGGTACTGGCTCGCCGCGCTCGTGCTTCTGGGGCTCACCTTCTTTCTCGTTCATCGCTTCACCGCCAACAGTGACAACACCAAGGCTCCCAAGACCGGCGGTGCCTCGGCAGGCAACGGCGGCGAAGCCCAGACGGGCGGTCACGGCGGACGCGGCGCACAGGGACCTGCCGCCATCACGGTCGGCCAGTCCAAAACCGGCAACATCGCCATCTATGATGATGCGCTCGGCACGGTGACTCCCGTCTTTACCGTCACCGTCTACAGCCAGGTCACCGGCCGCGTTATGGCCGTGAACTATCGCGAAGGTCAGATCGTCCGCAAGGGCCAGTCGCTCGTGGAAATCGACCCTCGTCCTTATCAGGCCACGCTGACCCAGGCGCTCGGCACCTTGAAGCGTGATCAGGGCGTGCTCGCCGAGGCCAAAATCGACCTCGCCCGCTACCAGGAGGCCTTCTCCAAAAACGCCATCGCCCGCCAGCAGCTCGAAGATCAGCAGCAAACCGTAGAGCAGGACCAGGGTACCGTCCTCACCGACCAGGGCTCCGTCGACTATGACCGCGTGCAGCTTGCCTACTGCCACATCACCGCTCCCATCACCGGCCGCGTCGGCCTGCGCCTGGTCGACCCCGGCAACACGGTCTTCTCCGGTACCGGTTCCACGCTGGTGGTCATCACCCAGCTGCAGCCCATCACCGTGGTGTTCAACGTTTCGGAAGACAATCTGCCTCAGGTGCAGGACCAGTTACGAAGCAGACGTGCGCTGGAGGTCGATGCCTTTGACCGCTCCAACGACAAAAAACTTGACACCGGCAAGCTCACCTCTCTCGACAACCAGATCGATACTGCTACCGGGACGCTGAAATTCCGTGCGACCTTCAACAACAAGGCAAACGTGCTGTTCCCGAACCAGTTTGTGAACGCCCGGCTCCTCGTCAAAACGCTCCAAAACGCCGTCCTGATCTCCTCCGCGGCCGTGCAGCACAACGGAACCGCGGCCTTCGTCTACATCGTCAAGCCAAATAAGACAGTAGCGGTACAGCCGATCAAGACCCTGACCAGCAACGAGCAGGTCACCGCCGTTGATGGCCTTGGCGCCGGGGCCACCCTGGCCACCAGCGGCTTTGACCGCCTCGAGCCCGGCGCCGCCGTACAGATACGCGGCAGCGCCAGGGACGCAGGCGCCAAGGCCAACACCACCCCCGGCACCTCCGGCGGGAACGCCGCCCCATGAACCTGTCCCGTCCCTTCATCCTCCGTCCGGTCGCGACAGCGCTGCTGATGGTAGCGATCTTCCTTGCCGGAGGCATCGCCTACTTTCAGCTGCCCGTCTCCGCCCTGCCGGAGGTGGATTACCCCACAATTCAGGTCCTCACCTTCTACCCCGGCGCCAGCCCGGACGTCGTGGCCTCCGCCATCACCGCCCCGCTCGAGCGCCAGTTCGGCGAGGTCGCCGGTCTCAGCCAGATGACCTCGACCTCCGCCGGCGGCGTGTCGGTCATCGTCATGCAGTTCCAGCTCTCGCTCAACATCGATGTAGCCGAGCAGGAGGTACAGGCCGCCATCAATGCCGGGCAAAGTTATCTGCCGGCCAACCTCCCCGTTCCGCCGGTCTACTCCAAGTCCAACCCCGCCGACGCCCCCGTCCTGACCCTCGCCCTCACCTCCAATGAAATGGAGCTGTCCAAGGTCGAAGATCTCGCCGACACCCGCCTGGCCCCCAAGATCTCGCAAATTGCCGGCGTCGGCCTGGTCTCCATCTCCGGCGGCCAGAAACCGGCCATTCGCATCCAGGCCAATCCCACGACCCTGTCGGCCTACGGGCTCAACCTCGAAGACCTCCGCAACGCCCTCACCAGCACCAGCCTCAATTCTGCCAAGGGCAATTTTGATGGCCCCTCGCAGGACTACACCATCAATGCCAATGACCAGCTGCTCTCCAGCGGCGACTACAAAAAGGTCGTGGTGGCCTACCGCAACGGCGCGCCGGTCATGCTCACCGACGTCGCCCACGTTCTCGATGGCGTTGAAAACACCAATCTTGCAGCCTGGGTCAACACCACGCCCGCCATCATCCTGAACATCCAGCGCCAGCCCGGCGCCAACACCATCAAAGTCGTCGACAGCATCGAAAAGCTGCTTCCCCAGCTCGAAACCAGCCTTCCCCGCGCCGTGCACGTCCAGGTCGTCAGCGATCGTACCGACGCCATCCGCGCCTCCGTCAAGGATGTCGAATTCGAGCTCGTTCTCGCCATTGCCCTCGTCGTTCTCGTCATTTTCCTCTTCCTACGCAGCCTTTCGGCCACCATTATCCCGTCCGTCGCCGTGCCACTCTCGCTCATCGGCACCCTCGGCATCATGTATC
>CAXTZL010000224.1:0-5204 GCA_964248555.1 uncultured Bryocella sp. | reverse complement strand
CCCTGCGCCGCGTCGCCCTCGGCCTGGAGCATGAGCAGCAGCACCTGGAACTTGCCGCCACGGACATCAAGCACGCCTTTTTCACCAACCCGCTGCAGCCGGCTTACGCCCCCGAGGGCCGCGACGCGGAGTTCCCGCCGTTGGCGATTGCGCCGCCGCTGGAATGGATCGCCTACACCCCGGGCGATTCCCGCCGGCCGGGTGTTGTGGAGGTTGGCGTCACCCCGGACGCCGCCGCTATTGAGGCCTTCGCCTTTGATAACGAGACGCCGCGCCACCCTGTCTACCTCGCTCCCTTCCGCCTCGCGTCCCGCCTGGCCACCTGCGCCGAGTATCTCGCCTTTATGGAAGAGGATGGGTACAACCGGCCCGAACTCTGGCTTTCGGAGGGTTGGAACACCGTGGAGAATGAGGGCTGGCGTGCCCCGCTTTACTGGCGCCGGGACCCTGCGACGCGCGCCGGTTGGAGCGTGTACACGCTTCACGGCTGGCGCAACCTGGACGAGGTCTCCGAAACGCCCGTTTGTCACCTTAGTTTCTTCGAGGCCGATGCCTTTGCCCGCTGGAGTGGATGCCGGCTGCCCACGGAGTTTGAATGGGAGTTTGTCGCCTCGACGGCGGCGCGCGAGGGAAATTTTCTGGAATCGGGCTCCCTTCACCCCGCGCCTGCCGCGGCGGCGGGGACTGGCGAGAGTCCTTTGCAGATTTTCGGTGACGCCTGGGAGTGGACCGCTTCACCGTACACCGGTTATCCCGGCTACCGTGCCCTGCCCGGGGCACTTGGCGAGTACAACGGCAAGTTTATGAGTTCGCAGGTGATCCTTCGCGGCGGTTCCTGCGTTACCCCGGCGACGCATATCCGGGCGACGTATCGCAATTTTTTCCCGCCGGCTACCCGCTGGCAGTTCAGCGGGGTACGCCTGGCACAGGGTGCGGCGTAGCGCCTTGGAGGTGGGTCGCGACGCTGCCGTCTAGCCCCGGCGGCGTTTTCCGTCTCCGGGCACGCCCAAGCTCCCACATTTTGTGGGATGGACGGCAGGCTTGGTGTTTCAGATCAGGACAGCAAATCATTGGCAGCTTCCGATGAAATCTGAGACAATCGAAAAATACGTCTCGGCAGTGTTTTATCCAAAGCTGAGGCCGGATATTTCATGATTGAAGCTGTTGAAGCGCTGCATGAAGCCGTTCTCCGCGAAGCCGTCCGTGGTCTTCACGTTGCCGAGGGCATACAAAAGACGCTCCCTCCCTGGTTGTTTTACGACGAGCGCGGCTCTGCCCTGTTTGAAAAGATCACGGAGCTTCCCGAGTACTATCTGACCCGGGCCGAGCGCAGTATTTTTTCGCGGTTTTCCGCTGAAATTATCGCCTTTCCGCGCAAGCCGCTGACGATCATGGAGCTCGGCGCAGGCACAGCCTCCAAGACCGGGATTCTGCTTTCCGCGGCTGCCACCGTTCAGCCTGAACTGCTGTACCAGCCCATCGATGTCAGTGAATCCGCCCTGCAGGAGGCCGATGCGGCGCTTTCGGCTGCGATTCCCGGATTACGCCTGAAGCCGCAGGTCGCAAATTACATTACTGACGGCTACAAGATCGAGCGGCCTGATCGCTGCAGCATCCTGGCTCTTTATATTGGCTCCTCCATTGGCAATTTCTCCCCGGCCGAGGCCTCGCTGATTCTGCGCAAATTGCGCAAGCAACTTAAGCAGCATACCGATGCGCTCCTGCTCGGGGTGGATCTGGCTCCCTGCGCTTGCAAGAGTGTGGAAAGTCTACTTGCCGCCTATGACGACGAGGCGGGTGTGACGGCCGAGTTCAATCGCAACATCCTGCATCGTTTGAATCGCGAAATCGGTGCTGACTTCGACCCTGCTGCCTTTGCGCATCGCGCCCGCTGGAACCCGGCCGAAAGCCGCATTGAAATGCATCTGGAAAGCCTGGTGGAACAGACCGTAACTCTGCCCGGGGCTGCGGTGAAGAGGATACATTTTGGCGCAGGGGAAACCATTCACACCGAAAACAGCTACAAGTTCACGGAGCGCAGCCTGCTTCCGCTGCTGGCCAACGCCGGTTTCGGGAACCCGCACCTGTTCCACGATACCGAACATCGTTTCGCGGTAGCCATGGCGCACCCCGCCTAGCTTCGTCCCCTGTTCTATGTGAGAACGTGGCGAAAGGTCTTACGGCGTTTCCTCTTGCCGCCGGTAGTCCCCGCTCTTGCCCCCGGATTTGGCCAAGAGAACGACTTCACGGATGCGGATGCCCTTGTCCAGCGCCTTGGTCATGTCATAGACGGTGAGCGCCGCGACCGATGCCGCCGTCATCGCTTCCATTTCCACACCCGTGCCGGCCACCGTCGCCGCCGTTGCCCGAATCTCGACTCCGCCGGCGACGACGCGAGCCTGCACATCCACAAAACTCAGTGGCAAAGGATGGCACATGGGGATGAGCTCCGCTGTGCGCTTGGCGGCCATGATTCCGGCAAAGCGGGCCACTTCCAGCGGATTGCCCTTGGGATTCTGCGGTAAGGCCGCCAGAACCGCCTCGTTCAGCTCGACAAAGGCACGAGCCGTGGCCTCCCGCCGGGTGGGGGACTTGGCCGCAACGTCGACCATGTGGGCCTGTCCGGCCTCGTCGTAATGGGACAGCTTTTCTGTCATTCTGTAGGCGATGCTACCGCAGCAGCACGCGCACGGTGTCGCCGGCTGCGAAGGAGGCCACCTCGGCGGGTAGTACGACAAACGCGTTGGCGCGGCCGTTGGCGGCCAGATCACCGGAGCCCTGCCACGGCACCGGCCGCACGCGGACCCCGAGCCAGTCTCCCTCGACGACCGCCGGTAGAAAGCGCGTCACCTTCGCCCCGCCACGCACCTCTTCGGCCAGCGTCGCTTCCGCGAAACGGGGTGGGAGCGCAGTTTCGCCGCCGAGCGCCCGCAACATGGGGATTACGAAGAGGCGGAAGCAGACTTCTGTCGAAATCGGGTTTCCTGGCAGGCCAAAGAAGTAGATGGAGCCGCCTTCCACGGTGGGCAGGCGGCCGAAGACGAGCGGTTTGCCTGGCTGAATCAGGGTGCCCGTGAAGAGAAATTCTGCTCCCGCCTCGCGCAGGGCCTCTTCGACGAGATCGTACTTGCCCATGGAAACGCCGCCCGAAAGCAGCAAAAGATCGGCCCGGCGCCCCTCCACGATCCGTCGGCGCAGATGGTCGAGCGTGTCCCGCGCTATGGGGAGCCGCTCCGGCGTGCCCCCGGCGGCGTGCACCAGCGCTGCCAGCGCATAGCTGTTGGAATTGCGAATCTGCCAGGGTTCGGGTGTCGCGGCCATCTCCACCAGCTCATCCCCCGTCGCCAGGATGGCGACCCGCGGCTGCGGAAAGACGGCTACGCCGGCGTAGCCACAGCTCGCGGCGAGCGCCACCTCGGCGGCGCCGATCCGCCGGCCGGAGGGAATGAGTTCCGCAGCGGCGAGGGCTTCCGCCCCACGTGGCACGATGTTTTCTCCGGCGCGCAGCGTGCGTCCCTCCGCCACCCGCAACAGACCGTCCTCGCCGATGACTGCGTGTTCCACCATCAGCACGGCCTCGGCGCCTTCGGGGGCGGGCGCTCCGGTCATGATTTCAAGCGCGTCCGCGGCGCCGAGCGGCGCACCTTCCCAGCGCTCGCCGGCCCGCAGCAGGCCGACGACCCGCAGACTGCCGGCTTGCAGACCGTCCAATCGCAGGGCAAAGCCGTCACGTGTTGATCGCGGAAAGGGGGGTTGATCCCGATCGGCTCGCAGAGGTGCGGCGAGCACGCGGCCGGAGGCCACCTCCAGGGGAAGCATTTCTGCGTCCACGTTCCCTTCCAGCGCCCGGCGAGCCCGGTCGTCCAGCACCCTCCGAGCGGCCGACAGAACCTCTGCCAGCGCATTCGGATAGGAAAGAATGCGTTCAGCCATATCGTTTGCACCTCCCCAAGAAAGAACGGCCCCGGCAGCACGAGTCTGCCGAGGCCCTTTCCGTTTGCGATCCTAGCGACCCTTTTTCGCGGCCGAGTAGTGTGTCTGTACCTTTTCGCCCATGGCTGTCAGCGTTTCCTTCACGCTGGCCGCCTCCGGGCCATCCGGAGCCAATTCGAGGTATTTCTGGTAAGCGTCCACACAGCCCGGAGGCGGAAGGATCTTGCCAGCCTTGTCCACGGTTGCCTTTTGCAGCAATTCCTGGCCTTTGATGTAGTACGGAACCGGCTTGTTCGGATCGGCGGCGATGGCCTTATTTGCTGCTTCGAGCGCCGAGGCATCCTGGTGGGCATTGAAGAGCACCGCCGCCGCGTTGCCGTAGAACATGCCGGCGCTCGCCGGCTCGATGCTGGCCGCCTTGTCAAAGGACGCCACTGCGTCGCTAGCCTGCCCGCTCTTGCCCTGTGCGTTGCCCAGCTCGTTATAGACCGTGGCCTCCACATCCGGAGCCGGCTTCTTGGTTGCCGCCTCCATCAGGCCGCTTGCCTTTTTGTAATCGTCGATGGCATCGCTGTAGCTCTGCTTCACGGCATCGTCGGTGTTGGGATTTACCTTGTTCTGGCGGTCGGTTGCGGCGGCCTTATCGGCCTTGCCCGTCAGAACATCGCCATAGAGGACCCAGAGCAGGGGCTCATCCGGCTTGGCCTGGGTGGCGGCCTTGGCGTCGGCTTCATCCTTGTCGAAGTTCGGCGTTGGGGTCTTCAGATCCGCGCGCACCGAGGCCATCGTCGCGTTCAGATTCGCGATCACCTTGTTGCTCGAGGCAGCAGCCCCGTTCTTCGCTTTGAATTCCGCGATCTGTTTCTGGCGCTCCGGGGATTCCTTGCTCACGTACGCGGCGCGGGACAAGTCGAAGTTTTCGGTCTTGTCCTCGCCCGCCTTGAAGGTCTGATCGGCCTGGAAATCCACGCTCGTATTGCCGCTGAACAGATTGACAAGGTAGCTACCGGGTGCGATGCCCGTGCCTTTGTAGTCGCCATTCGGGTCCACTTTGAAGGTGTAAAGGTATTTGCGCTTGTCTGCTGGGGACGAGAGGTCTTGTGTCAGCCGCACCTCACCGTCCTTGACCGGCTGCCCTACCTCATCGTTGGCATGGCCCTGAATGCTGGCCGGGGCCGCCGCGGGCTGCTGGCTAGAAGCAGATGGCAGAAACGTCAGGCTGAACAGCGCGCCGGCGGCCAAGGGGAACAACTTTTTATCTTTCATCATGA
>CAXTZL010000223.1:0-5279 GCA_964248555.1 uncultured Bryocella sp. | reverse complement strand
CGGCCGTGCGGGCCCAGCTTGAAGATGGTCCCCGAGCGATCGCCGACGAAAAGGTTGCCAGCACTGTCAAAGGCCAGGCCGGTAGCGATCCCCATGCCCTCGGCGAAGGTGGAGACGGCGCCTTCGGGGGAGATGCGGTGCACGATGCCCTCGGCCCGCGACGAGGCGTACAGGTAGCCGTCCGGACCGAAGGCCAGCGCGGAAATGTTGAGCAGATCGCGCACAAACGGCCGGGCCTGGCCGTCGCGGCCCACTCGCATGATCGAAATGGGTACCCGGGTTCCACGCGGGCCGGAGATCATCGCGTAGAGGTCACCGTCCGCGTCCGCCGCTGGCCCGGAGACCATGTGGAGGTCGTCGGCGAGGGGCACGGCGACATTGGCGTGAAGGGAGTTCGTGCTTTCCCGGCCATAGCGCAGCTGCAGGTCGCCGGGCATGGCGCCGTCGGGCACACGAACCAGGGCGCGGCCGGGGCGCAGCAGGTCCAGCCCGGCCTCCGTCTGGCCGACAAAGGCGGCAGGCGTGCGGGACGAGCGCCCGTCGGCGGCACCCAGCAGGTGCGTGCCGGCCACCTCAAAGGAACCGCCCGGCAACGCCGCCCGGGGCGTCAGGCTGGTGAGGTGGGGAGCATTGGGACGGGTTGGGTGCAGAAGACTCATCAGCTATAAGCCTAGTGATCTCCCGTGGGCATAGCAAATGGCGTGTTGAACCCCGGCGCAAGCTGCCACAGAACGAGTGGTTGCCACCTGTAGGAACACCCGAGTGCGAGCTGACGAATCCGCGGGGAGTGCCTGTGCTTGTTGCGTTTTCCGAGCCGACTAGTGCAGGCGCTGCAGCAGGTGGAGGAAGATCTGCCCCAGCACCAGGGCGAAAAGGCCTGCCACTAGATCATCGACCACAATGCCTGTTCCTTCGGGCAGGGCTTCGAATCGGCGGATCGGCGGGGGCTTCAGGATGTCAAAAAAGCGGAACAGGAGCAGAGCGAGCAGGGCATTGGGCCAGAGCGGCGGCATGAAGAGCAGGGCCACCCAGACGCCGGCGACCTCGTCAATGACGACGAAGCCCGGGTCAGGCCGACCGGACTCGCGGGCAACGCGGGTGGCAGCCGGGATACCGACCGCCACGGCCACCAGGATGCCCACGACGGTAATCCAGGTCAGGGTTTGCGTGTTGTGATGGACGACGTACCCGGCAAGCAGCCAAAGGATCGTGGCGGCCACCGAACCGTAGGTGCCTGGACCAGGCTTCAGGTAGCCCGCGCCGAAAAAGGTGCCGAGGCTCCACGCCCACAGGGTTCGTCGGTGCTTCGGAACCGCGGGACCAAGGGCGCCACCGCCGTGCAGGGCCACTAGTTCTTCCACTCCTTGCGGCCACCGGATTCATCGGACCCGAAGGGGTTGGACTGCTGCTGCTTGTGCTCGAGCTCTTCGAGGAGGTCGGGGTCGAGGATGGGGGAGCTGATCTTGTACTCGTCCGAGGCCCACTTGCCGAGGTCGATACGGCGGCAGCGGTCGGAGCAGAAGGGAACGTCTTCGCCGGCAAGGGGGACGGGCGCTTTGCAGGTGGGGCAACGAAGTGTCTTTGCGGCCATAGTGAATGTGAATTCGAGGTCTCTAATCCAAGATGCGCGCGACGACATCGTAGTCGTGCGATTCGGTGATTTCGGCGCGGTAGAAGGTGCCGGGAACGAGTGCCTCGTGGGGGCCGAAGTCGTTGATCAGGACGATGCCGTCGATCTCGGGAGCCTGGTCTAGGGTGCGCCCCTGCCAGAGAAGCTCGGTTTCCTCGCTGGCCCCCTCGACCAGCAGCTCCATCTCGCGGCCAACCCAGAGTTTCTTGGCTTTGCGGCTGATTTTGTTCTGCAGCCGCATCAGCTTGCGGCGGCGAGCCTCGATGGTGCGTTTGGGGACTTTCTCGCCGAAGTCAAAGGCCTTGGCGCCCTCTTCGTCGGAGTAGCTGAACACCCCGAGCCAGTCGAAGCGGGCGGCCTGGACGAACTGGCAGAGCTCTTCAAAATCTTCCTCGGTCTCGCCGGGAAAACCAACGATAAAGCTGGTCCGCAGAACGAGGCCAGGAACGATCTTGCGGGCTTTCTCGAGGGTCTGCAAGAACCGGTCGGCCGAACCGCCGCGCTTCATACGGCGCAGGACGTTGGCGGAGGCATGCTGCAGGGGAACGTCGAGATATTTTGCAACATTGTCGTGGCGGGCGATAGCCTCGAGCAGCCGCGTGGTGACCTTGTTGGGGTAGGCGTAAAGGAAACGCAACCAGCGGAGGCCGGGGAGCGGCGCCAGCGCATCCAGCAGGTCAGCGAGTTCGGGGCGCTTGCCGGTCACGGGATCGTGGGGCAGGTCTTCACCGAAGCATGTGGTGTCCTGGCCGATCAGGGTGATCTCACGGACCCCCTGCGCGATCAGCTGCCGGGCCTCGGCCACCACCGATGGAACCGTTCGGGAGCGGAACTTGCCGCGCAGCTGCGGGATGATGCAGAAGGCGCAGGGGTGATCGCAGCCTTCGGCGATTTTGATGTAGGCCGAGGCGCGGGCGGTGGAAAGAAGCCTGGGCGTGAACTCGGAGGCGAGATAGCTGGGCAGGGCCGCGGTGGCGCCGTCCCAGGCCTCGCGGGAGAAGCGGCCGGCAGCCTCGCGGGCGTCGCCTTCTGGGCGGCTAGTAGGAGTCGTGGTGGCTGCGACGGCCGTGGCAGCGGCGCCGAGGGCGGGCGATTCCAGCACCGTCTCCACCCAGTGCTGGCTAGCTGCGATGCTCTCCTGATTGCTGGTGAGCGCCATTGTGGACACGGTGCGAAGCTGTGGATTGCTGAGCTGTGAGCCGCTGAGCTGGGCGCCATCCGACTCCGGACGGGAGTGCTGCTGCACAGCCGAGTGGGCGCGGCGAAGGGGGGAAGGCTCAGCCGCAGCTCCCGCGGAAGCACCCATCCGGGCCAGTTCCACGGAGGTTAAAACGTTAAACGGTGAATCCGACGCGGGGAGCGGAGCCGGACGTTGCAGGCCGGCGGCTTCCAGAATGGCTTCGAGCTCACCTGTGCCGATCACCGCGTCCACTTCGGGAATGCCCTTGCGGATCTCGTCGCGGTACCGCTCCACAAGGCATCCGGCGACAATCAGCCGTTGTGCCTTGCCCCCGTGAGTTGTCTTGTGCCCCACCATCTCCAGGATGGCATTGACGGACTCCTGCTTCGCGGAATCGATAAAAGAGCAGGTGTTGACGACCAGGATCTCGGCATCTTCCGCGCGGGGCGTCAGTTCGGCACCGGCACGGTCCAGCAGTCCCATCATCACTTCGCTGTCCACCAGATTTTTCGGGCAGCCCAGCGACACGAAACCCACCTTGGGGCGCGTGGACAGGGAGTTGGGGTGGGGGTGCTTCGGGTCCGGCGCAAGGGCGGAAACCTCGATGGCGGCAGCTGAGGTCACAACCTACAGTTTACCATTTTGCCGGAACTTCGTTTAGAGGATCGGAAAGTGGGCGACGGGAAGGCTTTCAAAGGCGGGACGGGCAAACAGATACCCCTGAAACAGGCTGACCCCTTCCTCCAACAGCCAGCGGTACTCGTTCTCACTTTCAATGCCCTCGGCGATGAGCTCGATGCCGAGGTCGCGACACACCTGCAGGATGGCGCGAACGATTGCCTGCCGGGGACCTTTGCCCTCGATGCCGCGAACCAGGTTCTTGTCCAGCTTGATCTGGTCGGGCTGGAAGTCAGCCAGCACATTCAGCCCGGAATAGCCGGCTCCGAAGTCGTCAATGGCAATTCGCATGCCAAGGCCGCGATAGATGCCGATCAGCTCGGTGAAGCGGTCCTGGTTGCCCAGAACCTCTCCCTCGGTGACCTCCATCACGAGCCGTTCCGGGGTGAAGCCCTGCTCGATGGCCATGTCCAGGGTGGAGGCCAGGCAATCCCGGTCGGCGCGGAAGCCCTGGGGAAGCAGGTTCAGGCTCAAATCACAGGTGACGCCGAGTCGCTGTGCCATGGCGAGCGCGGCTTTCCGGCACTCCTCGTCGAAGGTCGCCAACTCACTTGGCAAAACTGCTCCCAGAATGGTCTCGGCACTCTCATCTCCCGCACCGCGAACGAGCGCCTCATACGCCGTCACCACTCCGCGGCGTGCGTCCACAATGGGTTGAAAGGCGAAAGAGCAGGTCAGCTTCGGCAGGCGCGCCAGCCAGGCCTTGCGGCTTGGGTAGGGCACCGCAACGGGGTAAATCGGATTCACGCGGGCACCGCGAAAGCACCGATAGAGAAAATCATGGTATGGACACTTCTCCAACAACTATCCGGAAAGGCCCGCAGCAGCCTTTTCGCCCTTCCCTCGTCCAATTCCGACAGAGAATCTCTATCTCCTGCGGATTGTGCGAGTTATGGATCTCCGCAAGCTCGTCGGGTCTCGCTTTGGTGAGTGACATAGGAAACCGGTGGAATAGGGATGAGCTATGGATTCGAAAATAATGCAAATTATGTGGTTGTGCCGAAAATGTTTCAAAATCCTGTCGTAACCTTCGAAGGTTCTTTCCTGTTTGACTTCTCTCCTGTTTGACTGCGAGAACCTGAAGACGTACTTCCGGCAAACAGCACCTGCCAGTCAGGTCGTGCTGCGCATTGCTTCCCCGGAAATGCTTTACCAGGTGGGTGATCGTCTCCGCGCCGCGCTGACGGGTTTTAACGCTGGTATCCATACAGTGAAAGATCTCGGGTTCGTGGCTCCGCTTCAGCAACGCCGCTTGATGCGGCACTTCTGCAACAGTTCTCTCAGCCGCATGAAGCGATGTCAACAACCCGGAAGAGGTACTCATTGGATCGGATAGATCCGGCCCTCGTATTTGGGGACGATTGGAGTCAACTCAAAGTTTAGCGCTGCGATGGCCCATCGCCGTTCGGCCCTAAATCTCCCAGCGAAGAAGGGTAGCGCCCACGGTAAAGCCCGCCCCCACGCTGGCCAGCAGGATCAGATCGCCGCGGCGGAGTCGGCCGTCCTCAAGTGCTGTTCCCAAAGCCAGCGGAATGGTGCCGGCGGTGGTGTTGCCAAACTGGTCGATGTTGATCACGACCCGATCTTCGGGCAGGCCAATCCGCTCCGCGGTGGAGAGGATAATGCGTTTATTGGCCTGATGTGGAACGAAGCAGCCCAGATCTTCGCCCGTGAGCTGATTTCGCCGCAGGATGGTCTCTGAAACCTCCGCCATCTTGCGGACGGCAAATTTGTAGACAGCCTGTCCATCCTGATGGATAAAGTGTTGCTTGGCGTCCAGGGTTTGGTGGG
>CAXTZL010000222.1:0-5314 GCA_964248555.1 uncultured Bryocella sp. | reverse complement strand
TGCGCGACCGGCTGGACCGCGCCGAGTACGATACCGTGCTCGACGACGCCGACCGGCTTGGAACGGCCACACGCTGGCTGCGCTCCCGCACCGGCGCTGTCGCAGAAGATGTACGACAGCGCTTTGAATCTCTGCTGAGCGACCGCATTCTGGAGAATCCCGAGCGCGGTCTGGCCACCGCCTTGCGAAAAGGTTACTTCGACCTGTTAATCGCCCGCACGCGCGAGCTGCTCGACCCGACTCGCGAAGGTGGAAGCGGCCGCTTCGAAGCCGAGCGCGAGCAGTTGGAAGGTGAGGCCGTGCAATACCGTCAGCGCCGTGATGCGCAACTGGCAGAACTCGGCACGGCCGTGAACAGCTTTGCCGCTCGCGCCCTCGCCGTACGCGAGTCACTCCTCACCACGCTGCTCAACCGTGTTCGTGATGAGCAGGAGCAATATCTGTTCACGCTGCTAACGCAGAGCATGGTGGTCGAAAGCAGAAAAATCGCGGCCGAGCTATTGCGCACGATGATGGACACCCGTGACGCTCTGCTCACGTTTCTGGATAAGGCCGATGCCATTCGCGGCGAGGCCGAGGTTCGCTTGGGAAACTACCGCACCCGCCTGACCACCGGCACTCACGTGCTCTTTGTGCAGCTGTACGATCCCGACCGCGACTGGGCGCGTTTCTACAAGCTCGGCCTTGATCCTGACTCCACCCACCCAGCCGCCGTGAACCCAAAAAAGGAATACGAAAATTTGCTGCGCGATCTTGGTCTGGGCAAGGGCTTGCTGAGTCTGGCCTCCGAAATGCGCCGCCAAACCACTGCCGAGTTCTCAAGCCGAGTGCAGGGCTTCTGCGAAAAGCGTTTCTACGAGGACATGCTCGCCAATCCGCGGCAGGTGCGTGTGCTCGACCATCCCAGTCTGCGCGATCCGGCTTCGGCGCGGCAGGTCATCAACAACTTCGTGAACGCCGCGCGCCCCATGCTGCGCCGCGACGCCAAGCTCGCAGCAACCCAGGTTGAATCCACCACATTTGCCTACCTTGGCGTCTCGGACATCGAGGCACCGTCTACCCGGGAGTTCGTCCAGGGGGTGAGCGAACTCGCCGGCTGCCGTGTGGAAACCTTCGACACCGGCCAACCCAATGAGGTATTTCTCTACTTCTCCACCTTCGCCTTTCCCCTGCCCTCCCTCGCACTGGTGCAGAACGAATGCCACCGTGCCTACACGGATTTCTACGCGCAGCTGCAACCCGGCCAGGCAAAGCGTCCCGTGCAGGGCATCCCGCTGCACCTGTCCCAGAAATGGGAGGGACGTTTTGACGATCTGGTCACCTATACGGACCGCGAAGCCGCCCTGCTGGAAGACACGTTGATGATCCTGAACCTGGCACCCACGCTGCGCATCCTGGAGCCGCGCCTCGATCGCGCCAGCGGCACAACGGAACTGCAATATCGCTACGCCAAGCCCCTGAACACCGTGCAAATGCTGGGCAAGCGCGGCAACGCCATCGCCCAGCTCATGGCCGATCAGCAATTGCGCGGCATTCTGCGGGACGCCGTGCTCGCCCGCGAAGCCGCGCTCGATCCGGGTCAGCTCAAGGGATACTTCTGGGCCTTGCATGCACAACTGGCGCACCCCGAGGTCGAGCGGGACAGCCCCGACTACCAGCTGCTGCAGCGTGCCTACGCCGGGGTGTACGGACGCATCCAGCAGACCCTCCCCGAGCTGCTGCCGGAGGTCGACCCCGATCGCCTGCCCCCCGGCGACCCAGTGCCCTTCCTGCAAGATCAGAACCTCGGCCTCGACTGGACAGATCCACGCTACCCCGCACTCTCCAGCCTCGAACCGTGGCGTCGCCCAGTCATCTTTCAATAGCGCATCCAGTCAAGGAGCACGTTGATGTTTTGTACACACTGCGGGACATGGGAACTTGCCGAAGGCGACCTGTTCTGCTGCTGGTGCGGCGCGAGCTATCTCCGCTTCACGGTGGATCTGCAACCCGCCATGCTCTCCACGGAGGAGTATCCGCCTCCCGTAGCCCTGTCCGTACGCAACGAATCCCCAATGGGCGCAATCACGCTTGCAAGGATTCAATCCAGCCAGATTTGGGCCTCGCTTCTTCCCAATCAGCCATTGCCGCAACTTCTCGGGCCCGGCGCTCAACACATCTTTCTTTTGGATGTAGACACCTTCGCCTCCAGGGATGGAGGCGAAATCACCATTGCCGTAAGTGCCCTCTATGCTTGTGAAACACGAAACGCGCTGCTTCACGTGCGCCCTCCTGAGGCTGTCGCAGCAGAGACCTCAAAACCACAGAAATGACTTGCGCCGGAGAGCAACACGTCTTCACCCCGGGCTCGACGGCCTGCCAGTGCGGGCGCACTCACTCACGCCTGAACACCGGGGGCTTGCCGTACCCCTCGTGGGTGTTGAACGCGAACTCTCATCACGGGCTTGCGCACAGCAACTACGCCCAGGCTACGGATCCCGCAACCGGCCGCGTTTACCTCGTGCGGGAATACCTGCCCGAGGCGGTGGGGGATCCACTGTCACAACGCCGCCGCTTTATCGCTGTCGCCAAGTCGCTACGCGCGGTCTCCTCCCCCCTTGCACGAGTGCTCTTTGCTTACACCCGTGATGGCCATTGCTATACCGTGGCTGACCCGACACCGGGTACGGCACTCTCCACTCTTTGTCCCGCAGGCCGAACCCCGGAGTCGGAATGCCTCGTCCGGCTGCATGCTTTGCTGGCAACTCTGCAGCAACTGCATACGGCGGGTGCCAGCGCAGGCCCTCTTTTTCACGGCAACCTCCGGGCCGAAAACGTCTTCGCCCCAAGCGCCAGCCCTGACTCCAACCTGCGGCTTCGCCACGGTCTCTATCTAGACAACCTGCTTCGCGAAACACCCCTGCCGCCGGAGCACTTCCAGACGTCGGACCTCATTGCGTGCGCAGATCTCGTCCTCACCCTGGCAGGGGGCTTCGGCACGCCGGCGGAAAGATTGCCCAGGCTGCAGCGCATCGCACATCCCGTGCTCGGCGCCACGCTTCAATACCTCTATGGCAGCCACGGGGCGCAAGCCACCACGGCAAGCGCCGCGCTCGATTACCTCAACCTGACGGAGCGCGCCTTCGCCGGCAGGGACCGATCGATCTTCGAACGCGCAATAGCCATTGCGCCCTCGCCGCGCCTGCTGCAATTTGCGGCTCCTCCTGTACCTCCACCGGCGCAGCCGCCTCCGCAACCCGCACCCGCACCCGCACCCGCACGGCCGACGCAGAGCAGACCGCCGATGCAACCTCCGCCCCCTGCGCCGCCGCAGGGGGTACGGTACCGCCCCGTGCCGAAATCCGCACCCACTCCGCCGGTCGTTCGCCGGGCTCCCCGCAAGCGAAGCAGCGGCTGCGGTGGCTGCCTCGTCACACTTCTGCTGGCGATCCTGGTCGTCGTCGCAGTCGTTGTTACGCTCAACAAACCACCATCGGGTCCGACCAGCCTTGACCTTTCCGCCTCTCCCAATCCTGCGCCTCGCCATTCACAGGTGGAGCTGCAATGGACCTCATCCGGCTTTGACCGTGTTCAACTCGACGGCAGGAACGTGCAGGCCAACGGCTCCATCGTGGTGATCGCTAACGCCTTTCACCACTACAGGCTGACCGGCATACGGCGGGACGGCTCGCGCGTCTTTCGCGAGTTGGACCTGATGATTCTGCCCAGACACACAGGCAAACCCGCAGCGGGTACGCCCCTTGCCATCCGGCCGGAAGGCTCCACCCAGCAGCCGGAGCTTGACCACCCATTCTCCGAACCGCGCCCTGAGGTGCAACCGTCGCAAGCGGCACCACCTGCTGCAAACGAGCGATCACCGCCGGCTCCCATCGTGCGCCGGCCACCGACCGTCGACTCGCAGAGCCCCGATCAGTTCTAGCTGTATCCTCTGCGTTCCCGACCTGTGGCTCTGCATCCGTCCCGCCGCTTACAGCAGCCATCAAGGTTCACCGGCAAGCTGGGGATGAAACGAGGAACGCCGTCGCACAAGGCGACGGCGTTCTCAAACCGTTTCACCTCAGCTTAGAAACGAGGCGATCGCGTCTTTCTCGTTGTCTTTCACGTCAAAGACCGTCAGCAGCTTCGTGATGACAAGCAGATCCTTCACGCGCTTGGTCAGGTTCAGTAGCTTCAACTCGCCGCCGGCGTTCTTCACCGTGGTGAATGCACTCACCAGCTCACCCAGTCCCGCGCTGTCGATGTAGTTCACCTCGGCCAGGTTCAGCAGGATCTTTTCGAACCCGCCGAAAGAGCCTCCTGCACCGCACTGCGAAGCTTTCCACTCTCTTCCCCCAGCGTGATTTTGCCGCCGAGATCAAGAACAGTGACTCCTTCTACATGCCGAATCTTTGTCTCCATTTGGCTGCTCGCCTCCGTGTTGTTGGGATTTCTGAACTTCTTGAGCGTAACTTCCGTTCCGGGCTCTAAGGGCCGGAAGTGTACCTCATCCATAATGGCACGCATCAGAAAAACACCCCTGCCCGATGCGCGAAAAAGATTGCTCGGATCCAGTGGGTCCGGAAGCGTTTCGACGTCCATTCCGACGCCTCGATCAGCGATCCGGACCGTGATCCCATCCTCGGTCCGCTGCAGGCTTGCAACAAAAATCGTTTCGGGTGCAAACCCGTTTCCATGCTTGCTGGCATTGATCGCCGCCTCACGCACGACCATCCCAATGTTGCAGGCGGTGTCTTCATCAAAGCCGGTACGCAGGGCCATCCCCTGCGCTATCTCTTCCACTCTTTCAACACTCGGAAGGGTCGAAGGGCAAGTCAGCTCAATGCGTTCCAGAATCGATTCCGTTCGAGAACCATTCTCACCCGATCCATCCATTGAGCTCCCCGATCTGCACGGAAGATAGCAACACCAGCAGGTGCCCCGGACTCTAGCAGAGGGTAAAACAAGAGAAGGCTGCTCATGCAAAACATAAGCAGCCACCCTGACTTTCCTAGATCCCTTACCGGATCCCTAGGCTATGCCCATACCGCCTGTGACACCGTAGATCTCTCCGGTGATGTAACTGCCCTCCTGTGAGGCAAGGAGCACGTAAACGGGTGCCAGCTCAACAGGCTGTCCGGGACGCTTGTAGCAGGTCTTTGCACCGAGTTTCTTCAGCTTGTCCTTGTCGCCGTCAGCTTCCTGCAAAGGCGTCCAGATCGGACCGGGTGCCACAGCATTGATGCGGATGCCATACTCCTCCATAAAAGGCTTACTCAGACCCTTGGTAAAGTTGGCAATGGCTGCCTTGGTGAGGGCATAGTCGAAGATGTTGGCC
>CAXTZL010000221.1:0-5315 GCA_964248555.1 uncultured Bryocella sp. | reverse complement strand
CGTTCGATCAGGTACATACCGGAACCGTCACAGAGTGGGCATGGGTCGGGCATAAGGTCCTTTCGATACTGTACGACGAGGGTGGTACTGGACAGGCATGAGTAAGACCACGGGCGCGGGCTCCTGGGACGATCCAGGGGCGCAGCTTCAATAAAGGGCGCTACTAATCGAAGTCGTCCCTTCCCGAAATACGATTTACGCCCAGAGCAGCCCTTGGGACAACAACTATTTATGCACGGAAAACGATGCAGATCGTACCGGTATCGCTGACCGGTGAGCACACCGGGGCCTTGACAGCCACGCTCACCGTAAACGCTGTTGAGGCTCGTCTTTCACGACCGCAGTCGGCCTACAAAGACCCGCTGAGATGTCTTTTGAGTCCGGCGCGTTCCAACTGCTCGGCCGTGACGCCCTCAGGCACGATCCCCGTACCCACCACCTTTGATGGATCAATCACCTGCCCCTGGGTCAGAATGCCCGCCGTCAGCAGTGCCGTGTTGGCCTCGTCCGCTGACTCAAACGCGTGCTCATAGAGCTCCGTGGCGTTGTGTGCCGATCCGAGGCGAACCCGCACGTACTGCCCTTTCTCAAACATGCTGAGCGTCATGTTGCCTAGCGGCGTGCTGACCGAGGTTGCAGCCAGATCCTTCAACGCTTCAGGACTCTCCAAAGAAGCACCTGCTTCCGCCTGCTCTGGCTGCACTGTCTCGCGCTCTACGCTTCCTTGCCCTAAACCCGTAAGCTGATCATCCATACTGCTAGCTTACGAGAGTACAGAGCCACCCAACGGTCTACCGGCGTACGCCCTAGGTTGGCATTGTTACTTCCGCTAATGCGACTTATGAGGACTGAACCGCTCTACTGAGGCGACCTGCGGGTGGCCGTCAGGCTAATGGAAGTGAGGTCGTGGCCTGCGACATGCACTTCCTGTGTTGTGTCGATGTAAGTGGATGGTCTCCTCTGCATGTGGATCACTCCCTCCGCCACGTCAAGACTGACGATCTTGGAGATCGGGGAAAACTGCAGTGCAATGGTGTAGTCCCCGTCTGGAACAGACTCGAATGCAAAGCTACGCGCTGCCGTAAGTGGCTGTGCCGCTGTGAGTCCACCCTCTCCGCGGGGATACAAGCGCAAAAGTGCATCCTGCACCGGCTCAGACCCTTCCAACCGTACGTTGCCCTCGATCTTGTGCAGGCTAGCAGCAGATGGAAGGGCGATGTCGAGGTGTTGGGCCTCTGCTCCTTGCAGCTTCACGACGCTCGCTCTGCTGGGTCGCACAGTGGAAGGTGAGTAGATGGGAAGACCGCGACCCATCCCGACAAAGACGATGTACTCTCCAGGAGACAGCCCGCTTAGCTGATACCGCCCGCGAGCATCAGTATGTGCCGCCCCACCTACCCTTGCGTAGGTGTTCGGGCCTAGCTTGCGTTCGGCGTTGACTACGAGCCCCTCGAGGCGAAGTTCCGATGCACCGCCGTCACCACGGAGAAGGCTCACGGAGCCTTCGATGGTGCCGCCGCGCTGCAGGACTACGTTGACGGGCTTGGTCTTGTGCTCTGGGGTCACTTCGACAGAAAGAGCTTGAGGAGACGACGAGGGGCCAACCGCTATGTGCGCAGTGTTGGACGTGGGGTAAATGGTGTCATCTGGCGACACATAAGCAGGACTGTATGTGTGGACAACATAGACCCCAGCAGGAATGTTCTTGAGCGTGAAGGTCCCATCGGGTGCAACCGAGGTCGGAGTGATTCGAACTCCGCTATCATCTCTCACATCGTAGTTCCCGGTTATGAGATCTAGCTGGACATCAGCAGACTCTTTTGCTGGAATCAGCCATACCCGGACCCCATCTGCCGGTTTGCCTGTATCTCCGTAACGCACTGAACCGGTGACTACCCCGCTATGTTCAGGCGGTATCGAGTTCCTACCCTGAAGCATCAACGAGAGCATCGCACAACAAAACGCAGTCAAGGACTGGAAGGGCAATTTACCTCCTTAGTGCTTCTAGAGTACTGCTGTTCATTGCCCGACGTGAGCACACAGGCCCACAACGCAGGTCCTGAGAAACGCCGTTGTGGACCTTTGGCTGGAACTGGCTTGGGGGTCGTCCGCGCGCCGAATACTTCCGAGAATGCGATTCGAGGTACCAACGCCCTTGTGGGAAGGGCGGTTCGTTGCCTACAGTTGGGCTATGAAGCTGAAAGGGATGCTCGCGGAGACGGATCGCTGGTCGCTCAGGCCCGCGTTTGTATCGCTGACGGTGGTCGCTGTACTCGGACTCGTCTGTCGGCTACCAGGTTCCGTCAGCTTCTTCCTGATCCCTCTCACGGTGATTGGTTACGGTGTTGCGGCCTTTGTCATCTTGGCGATAGCGATCTACTGCCTACTCAAGAAACGTCCACGAAGGAGCGTTTCAGTCCTCTTCATATTGGTGCTTCCTGTGCTGTTGTGGCGTTTGTTAAACTGGGCAGACGATTTAGCACACCTTGCGCTAACCGCTGACTTCGGGGCCGGTCAGCTTGGTTCTACATCGAAATCTGTAGACGACCGCTTTATGGTTTACGACTGGTCGGTTGGGCTGGCTGGGGTAAACACCTTTTTGATTCACGATGTCACTGACGAGATTGCTTTGCCAATGGCTCAGCACACCCGCCCTTCAAGCGAAGAAGATGGCTTTGGAGAAGAATGTGCAGGAAAGGTCCAACGCCTGATCAAGCATTATTACGTCTGCAACATGTAACGGTTGGTAACGAGAAACGCCATTCACACCATTCAGCGCCCGTCCATGCACCAGCGTGGGTGAAAGTGGCAAATCTTCCGCTGTTGCGGCTTGCCGACGCTAATCTGATGTTATGACAACAGCTGCATACGATGGAACGGCACCGAAACGGGCTAAGAGGTGGAAGGCAACACGTCCTCTGGGCCGGAGCTCCTCAGCTTCGTGTGTTCTCCTTGCATTGCTTCTTGCCTTGGTGCCACATGCTTCGAAGGAGCAGGTCGCAGTTAGCCGTCTCTTCAGCGACTCTCAGTCGTCGACCCCTGAACCTGCTCTCCCGGCGATCCTGAAGCTCTTCGGCACTTTTGAAGTGGTAGGCATGCCAGCGGCCCACGGACAAAAGGACGTGGACGACTTCATCTTGTCCCTGATCCGGGACCCGCGCTTTTCGGAATCAGTAAACGACATTGTTGTCGAATGTGGGAATATTCGGTATCAGCCGATCCTCGACCGCTACATCGCCGGCGAGAATGTATCGTTTACCGAGGTCCAGCATGTCTGGCGAGATACGACTCAACCCATGTGTGGCGAATCCGGGTTTTTTGAGCAGCTATACCCGCTCGTTCGTGCAATCAATCAACATCTCCCTGCCGTAAGACGACTGAGAGTCGTTGCGGCGGACCCACCAATTGATTGGACTAAAGTTCAGACACTACAGGACATCACGCCCTTTTTCGACCGAGATGGCAGCATCGCTTCCGTGATGGAAAGAGAGGTTCTCTCCAAGAAGCGCAAGGCGCTCATGCTTTTCGGAGTTTTTCACCTGCTCCACAGAAGCGGCCCAGGGCAGGGAGATGCCGTCACGATGTACGAGCGCAACTATCCCGGCAAGACCTTCGTGATCAGCGATTTCGGATACTACAGCACGAGCGGCGAACCAGTGACAGACAACCCCGCCGCGCTCGGGGCTTGGCCGTCGCTTCTGAGAACCAAGAACAGCAGGCTAGGCTCATTGGGTCTTGGCTCATTCCTCCCGACACCGCTCACAACGGATCAGGACTGCAACGTCGTCGATGCGTTTGCCGGCAAGTCCTCCAAGCCAGTATCAGATCTGCTTGACGCTTTTCTTTATCTGGGTCCCCAGAGTCTCCAGCTGCGGGAACCCATTCCCGCGGATATTGCTTTAGATCATGTGTATAGGGCCGAATGGCTGCGGCGGCTGAAAGCCTCCGACTTGCCTGGGCCTTCCACTCTGGAAGAGGTCGATGCGGAAATCGTCGCCAGTGCAGCAGACCCCATTATCCTCACACCTAGAAACCCGGATGCGAAAGAACTCTATCCGATGATCAAGCAAGGTTGCCTGATGAGAAAGAGGGCGGCTCCAAACACGGCACCTTGAGAGGACGTCCAGATAGGGCGAACTCTCGATGTAGCCTAGCGAGCACAACCCTAGACTAGGCGTCCTCAGGGTTAGTAACGATAAACGCATCAGAGGTGAGGAGCAGGAGTGATTCGTCTTTCTCGCACGGCTGGAAGGCCGTGCGATGGCGAAGAGTATAAAGAGAAAAAACCCCAAGACCATTCTGAAGCTGCCCGACCTGGAGCAGTCCAAATCCGCTGTTCTAAACAGCCTTGCATCCCCGAGTTCGCGAAGATCCTACGACCATGCCATCCGGGACTTCATTGACTGGTATTGCTCCGAACCACGGTTGGCGTTCAACAGAACCGTTGTTACCCGATATCGCATCTCGCTGGAACAGCGGCGGTACGCTCCGGCGACAATCAATCTGAGGCTAGCCGCGGTACGCCGGCTGGCCTACGAAGCGTCTGACTGTGGGCTCCTCAGCCCCGATCTGGCTGCCGGGATACGCAGAGTCATGGGCGCAAAGCGGCTGGGCGTCCGGGTAGGGAACTGGCTTTCTGCTGAGCAAGGCAGAACGCTCATCTCCGCACCTGTCGGGCTGGAGCTCAAGAACGTGCGGAATCGAGCCGTACTTGCCATGCTCATTGGGTGTGGTCTGCGCCGGGCTGAAATTGTGACGGTCAGGATTGAGGACTTACAGCTACGCGAAGACCACTGGATATTGGCAGACCTGGTTGGCAAAGGCGGTCACGTGCGAACGGTGCCTGTCCCAGCGTGGGTCAAGCTGACCGTGGATGCCTGGTTGCAGTCTGCAAACCTGGCAGGTGGCACCCTGTTCCGTTCTGTGGCCAAGACCGGCAAGGTGTGGGGTAGCGGCTTTACCGCGAAGGTCATCTATTCAATTGTGAGAAAGGCAGCTTCAGATTGTGGCTTTGGTCCTGTTGCTCCTCACGACCTCCGCAGGACCTGTGCCCGTCTCTGTCACCAGGCTGGAGGGGAGTTGGAGCAGATTCAGTTCCTGCTCGGGCACGTGTCCGTCCAAACGACTGAGCGTTATCTCGGCTGTAAGCAGCGTCTGCAGAATGCGGTGAATGACCGGATCGGCTTAGAACCGAAGCCGCCCTGACCGGGGTTGCTCCTGACTATGCGACATCGCGTTACCAATTTAAAGGAGTCTCACGATACGACCTTCCGATTTACTGCGCTGCCGGCTGGTCACAATGTGAGCACGCACTT